>CAYMHO010000090.1:0-22383 GCA_964390195.1 uncultured Fimbriiglobus sp.
CGGCGTCGGCTTGAACGACAAGTACAAGGACCACTTCTTCGCCTGCGACTTCACCAGCAACCCCGGCGGGAGCAAGATCTGGGCGGTCAGCCTGACGCCGAAGGGGGCGAGCTACGAAGTGAAGCCGGAGGCGTTCGTGTCGAACATGGTGCCGACCGACTGCGAGTTCGGGCCGGACGGGGCGTTCTACTTCAGCGACTGGGTGGGAGGGTGGAGTCCGCCAGGGAAAGGGCGGATCTTCCGCGTCACCGACCCCGAGGCGATGAAGAACCCGGCCGTGGCGGAGGCGAAGAAGCTGCTCGCCGATGGTTTCGAGAAGCTGAAGGTTGACGAACTGGCGAAGCTGCTCGGCCACCCCCACCAGCAGGTACGGTTGGAAGCGCAGTACGAGCTGATGGGGCGAAGCGATCCGACCGTAACGAAGGCGCTCACGCAGGTGGCGACTCAGCCCAACGGGATCGCCCGGGTTCACGCCGTCTGGGCGCTCGGCCGACCGGGTCACGCGCCTGCCCTGCTTCCATTCCTCAAAGCCGCGGATCCCCAACTGTGTCGTCAGGTGCTGCGGTCACTCCCGAGAGCGGTGTCGGTCGGGCAACACCCGGCGGACCTGACAGCCGCACGCGAGGCGGTGACCCCGTTCCTCACCTCGAAGGAACTGCCGGTTCAGGCCGAGGCCGCTCGGGCGTACAGCCTGATCACCGCGACCGAAGTGGAAAAGGGCGGGATACACTTTCCGGGTTCGGAGCCGGCCAGGTACAGACCCCTGTTCGACCTGCTGAAGTCGAACGCGGACAAGGACGTGTACGTCCGGCAAGCGGCGGTGCAGGGGTTGGTGACGATGACGAAGAACCCGTGCGACCTGCTCGAAGCGTGGAAGGGTGTGAAGAAGGACTACGACACCCCGGCAGTGCGGATGGGGCTGGTGCTCGCCCTGCGGCGGATGGAGTGCCGCAAACTCGGCGAGTTCCTTTCAGACAGCGAGCCGAAGATCGTCGCGGAAGCGGCGAGGGCGATCCACGACCAGAACCTGATGGAGCCGATGGAGGAGTTGGCCAAGCTGACCGACAAGCCGGGCGAAGATTCTGTGTTGTTCCGGGCTCTGTCGGCCAACTTCAAACTGGGTGAAGCTGCTCACGCCGAGCGCCTGGCGGCATTCGCGGCGGACGGCAAGCGACCCGACTACCTGCGTGCGGCGGCGCTCAAACTCCTCGCCGACTGGCCGAAGCCGAGCAAGCGGGACCACATCACAGGGTTGCGGCAAGACCTGGCCGAGCGGAAGGCGGAGGTGGCGGTGAACGCACTGAAGCCGGTGCTGGCGAAGGTGTTCGTGGGGTCGAACGCGGTGCGGAAGGAGGCGGCGGAGACGGCCAAGAAACTCGGGCTCACCGATGCCGGCCCGCTTCTATTCGCCACCGTCACGGACGCCAAACAGCCGGTCAACCTGCGGGTCGATTCGCTCCTCGCGTTGGAGGAGGTGAAGGCGAAGGAGTTGGACACCGCGCTCAAGCTGATGATCGAGTCACCGGAACCGAAGCTTCGCGGGGCGGTGAGGGTGATCCGCGCGAAGGCCGACCCGAAGGCCGCCGAGGTCGAACTGCCCAAACTGCTGGCGGATGACAAGGCGGCGGAGGTGGAGAAGCAGTTGGCCCTGGAGGCTCTGGGCAAACTGCCCGAGTCGAAGGCGGCGGACGACACCCTCGCCGGGTGGTGCGACCAGTACCTGGCCGGGAAGGTACCGGACGGGCTGAAGCTGGACGTGATCGAGGCGACGAAAGCCCGTGCCGAGAAAGACAAACTGAAACTGCACGCCGACCTGCGGGGCAAACTGAAGGCGATCGACACCGCCGCCCGTGCCGCCGAAGGCACAGACCACCTGAGCCGCTACCGGGAAGCGCTCGCCGGCGGAGACGGCGCCCGCGGGAGGGACATCTTCTTGAACAACGCGGCCGTGTACTGCCAGCGGTGCCACAAGCTCGACGGTCAAGGGGGGGAGGTCGGCCCGGTGATGAACGGCATCGCCAAGGAGAAGAAGCGGGAGTATCTGCTAGAGGCGATCACCCACCCGAACAAGCAGATCGCCAAGGGGTACGAGAGCGTGCTGCTGACGCTCCTCGACGGGCGGACCGTGACCGGGGTGCTCAAGTCGAAGGACAAGAAGGAGTATGTCATCGGCACGCCGGAGGGGAAGATCGTGACCGTTCCGGCGGGCGACGTGGACGGCGAACGGCCGGACAAGAGCGCGATGCCCGACGACCTGGTGAAGAAGCTGAGCAAGCGGGAGCTGAGGGACGTGGTCGAGTTCCTGAACGGGTTAAAGGAACCAGAGAAGAAGTAGTAGGTGACGAGTGAAAAGGAGCGAGCGGAGGACGGATTGAACCCGTCCTCCGCTCGCTCCTTTTCACTCGTCACCTACTACTTGGCCGCCTTCTTCATCACCGCCACCACCACCTTGCTGCCTTCCTTGCTTTCGAACCCCTTCGGCCGCTCGGCCTCGGCGAACGCCACCGTCAGGGTGTCGCCGTCCAGCTTGTAGATGCCCTGCAGCGTCTTCCCCTTGAAGTTGCCGCTGCTCGGCTTCATGTCGATCGTCTTCTTCTCGGCGTCGATCGAGAACGTGCCTTCGGTCGCCACCCCCTTGCTGTCCTTCGCCGGGGTGATGGTGTACTTGTCACCCTCGTGGACGCGGGTCGCCCCTTTCAGGCTATCGTCCGCCTTGCCGTCGCGGGTCAGGCTCTCGATGACCCACTTGCCTTCCAGCGGTGCCTTGTCGGCGGCCGGCACGGCCGCCGCGAACACCACCGCCACGCACACCGCCATCAGTCCGGTCCGCATCGCTCGCCCCCTCAGCTTCTGGTGGACGGAGCCGACAGGGTTACGAGCGTCAGCTCCGGGGGGCAATTGTAGCGAACCGGCATGCCCGTCGCCCCGAGGCCGCGGGACACGTACACCCGGCACGAAGGGGCGTCCACCAGCCCGTGCGAGTACTTCTCCCCGTACCGCGACGGGATGAACGGGTTCCGCATGCCCGGCACCCGCACCTGCCCACCGTGGGTATGCCCGCTCAACACCAGCCCCACCCGCGGGTCGCGGAGCGTCTCGCAGTAGTCCGGGTTGTGGCTGAGCAGAACCACGGCGTCCTCGGCCGCCACGTCACCAATCGCCACCCCGGCGTCCGGCTTCCCCCACCAGAGGTCATCGACACCAGCCAGGCGAACGCGGTCGTTCCCCCGCCGCACCCACACCCCGCCGTTGGTCAACTCCTCGACGCCCGCCCGCCGCAGTTCCCGCTGGGTCTCCTCCAGCCCGTGGGTGTAGTCGTGGTTGCCGAGCACGCCGTACACCCCGAGCGGTGCGGAGAGCGATTTGAGCACCTCCAGGCACGGGCGGATGTACTTCCCCTCCCGCAGGCAGTAGTCGCCACCCAGAAGGATGAGGTCCGGGTTCAGCACCTGGGTGGCGCGAACGACGCTCGTGATGAACGGCAGGCCGGTGTACGGCCCGTGGTGCAGGTCGGTGATGAAGGCGATGCGAATGCCGTCGAACGAGGCGGGCAGGTTCGGCACTGACACCGTCGGCCGCGTCACCTCGAACCCGCCGGCCTCCGCGAACCCGTAGCACGTTCCGGCGGCCACCCCGGCGGTCAGCACCCCGGCGGTCGTCTTGAAGAAGGTGCGGCGGTTCATCCTGGTCTCCGGCCGGACGGGCGAGTTGCCGAGATGCTATCCGCGATCCGCGTGCGGAACGATCCGAAAACCCGCACGCGGGGGGGTGTCACCCCCCCCGCGCCCGAGTTGCCGACGATGCCCGACCTGAATCTTCGCCGTCGGACGAATTGAGCCGCCGACTGAATCGCCGTCACTCGTCGTACTTCAACAGGAACTGTGGGTTGATCGCCTTGAAGCTCAGTCGCCCGCCCACGTCGGCGTCGTGCTCCTCCGCGTTCGGCCGGAGCACAATCCCCTCCCGCTGCACCTTCGGGTTGAGCACACTCACCCCTTCGGCCATCCGGATGAGGCCGTCCACGTCGTGGTCTAGCGTGAGGGTGCCGAGTTGCGGCACCGCCTCCAGGCGGAACTCGCGGAGCAGGTCGAGCGCCCGGTCATGGTCCACCAGCCGGCTGGCGCTGATGTCGAACACGTTGAACACCCGCAGCTCCGCCGACCGCAGGGCGTACTTGTTCGCTTGGACGCCGGGGCCGATCACCTCGCCCTGGACGGCCGGGTCGAACCCGTACTTGTCGCGGAGCCGCACCAGCCTAGCCCCCAGTTCGAGCCGCTTCGCCAACTGGATGAACAGGTGCGACTCGTCCGTCTCGTCGAGCAGCAGGTTGCGGCTGCACACGCCGAACGTCCCGTCGCGGAGGAATGCGGTGAACGAGGAGCCGTCCAGCTTCTCGGTCACGTTGAACACCTTCCCCCGGTGCCGTGCGATCACCGCCTCCAGCACCTGCACCCGCGTCTCGTCGGTCTTCGGAATGAACGACGGGAACGTGCCCTTCACCCGGCCGGCCATGTTCGCGGGCGGCGGCGGGTCGTGCTTGATGATCCCGAGCAGGTCGGTGACATCGGTGCCGTCGTCGGTGGGCGTTCCGGGCGGAACGATGCCGAGCGGGAAGCAGATGCCCTGCGACACCTGCCCGCGGAGGCGGACGGTCTTGATGCGGAACCCGGCCCGCTGCACCACCTGCCCGCCCTGCTCGATGGCCGCCCGGTAGCACCCCTTCCGCAAGAACTCGAACGCCGGCAACTCGGGCAGGAGGGAGTCGATCTCGCAGTAGACGATGCGGTCGCCGACGGCGTGTTCGCCCTTTTTCGCCACCACCCACCAGCCCAGGACGCGGACCCGCTCGATGGCGTCGGCGTTCGGGATCGGCTCGACGGCGTTCACCGTCTGGATGCTGGCGAGCTTCCGCATGACGACACCCCACGAAAAAACCGCGGCCCCCGGAGTTCCCTCCAGAGGCCGCGGCAGTCGGGGTGGCCGGATTCGAACCGACGACTTCTTGGTCCCAAACCAAGCGCTCTACCAGACTGAGCTACACCCCGTCTCCGACTAGCCTACCACACGGACACGGGAACGTCAGCGCGGGTTCGGGTCAGTTCCGCAGCACGAAGCTGGACAGGAATTCGTCGGCCGCTGTGACCTTCACGGCGTCCTTCTTCCCGCACACCTGGATCAGGTACAGCCGACGGCCGGTGTACACCACCTTCGCCCGGACACTGTTCTCCCGCGCCGTGATGGTCACCACCCGCCCGCTCGCCCCGTCCGCCAGCCCGGTCAACTCCTGCTTGGCGGTGGCCTCCCCGTCGGACCCTTTCATCCCGTTGACGACACCGTCCAGAATGACCGCAGGGCTGACATCCCGGATCGTGTCCGGGTAGTCGGTGTACGTCACCGAGTACGTCACCCCGTTCACCTCCGCGCGGGTGGTGACCAGCGTCAGGGTGCCTCCTGCGGTCGAGAGCGACTTGTCGTCCTCCAGTTTGGACGGTTTCACCGGGAAGACGACGGAGTACTTGCCGGCGTCGGAAACGTGACCGGACGTGGTCTTCTGGGCGAACACACTCCCGCCCACCGCAAGGGCCAGCAGGGCGGCCAGGGTCCAGCGCATCGGTCGGGTCCTCCGGGATGCCGTCATTCTAGTCGTTCCCCGAAATGGCAACGAGCCGGTCGGCCGACCGGCTCGTTCGGTTATTCGCCGCCGGCGGGCGTTCATTTCGAGAGGGCGGCCACGATCCGCTCGAAGTCGTCGTTCGAATCGAACCCGATCACGATCTGCCCCTTCTCCTTCGCCTTCACCTTGATCTCCACCCGTGTGGCCAGCCGCTGGCGGAGGTCGTCCTCCAGGCTCTGCACGTGGGCGGTCTTCTCGACAGCCAGCCGCACCGGCTTGTCCCCCTTCTGCTCGGCGACCTCGGCCTTCGCCTCGCGGGCCAGCAGGTCGAGGGCGTGAACCGACAGGTGCTTGAAGATGGCCTCCTTCGCCAACTCTTTTTGCTTCTCGTGGTCACTCAGGCCCTTCAGGATTTTCGCGTGCCCCAGTGACAGTTGACCGAGTCGTACGGCGTCCTGCACCTCGGCCGGCAGGTTCAGGAGGCCGACCAGGTTGCTGATGCTCGACCGATCCAGGCCGAGCCGCTGGCCGAGCTGCTCGTGGGTCAGGCCGTACTTCTCCAGGTAGTCCTTGAACCCCTGCGCCTTCTCGATGGCGTTCAGGTCGCTCCGCTGGATGTTCTCTACCAGCGCCGCCTCGTACACCTGCTGGTCGTCGAACCCGACCACGTGAACCGGCACCTCGGGCAGCCCGGCCAGGGTGGCCGCCCGCAACCGCCGCTCGCCGGCGATCAGTTGGAAGTTGTCCCCCGTCTGCCGCACCACCAGCGGCTGGAGCACCCCGTGCACCTTGATGCTGTCGGCCAGCTGCTTCAACTCGTCGTCGTCGAACCGCTTCCGCGGCTGGTACGGGTTGTGGTGGATCTGGTCCAGTCGCACCTTCCCGACCGCCGCCCCGATGCCCAGCACCCCGCCCCCGTTCACCGCCCCGAGGAGGGCGTCGAGTCCCCGACCGAGCCGCGGCTTGTTCTGATCCATGGTTCCTTCCCCCTCCACCGGGCGGCCTCATGCCCCCCGCGAGAGGCCAGTACATAGCAACTCTTACAACCCGGCCAAGTGGAAATTACCGACCGTTGTAACCGTTCCACATAGAACCCCTTCTCTGACCCCACTTCCCAGCATTTCAGGCGTGTGAGGGGCAAAGTGGGGTTGTGGCCTGTTCGAGAATCGAGTTAGCATCCGCCCCGCGACGGACGGGACCGGAACCCCGCTCGCCGCCGGCAGACCACCCGGACCGGAACCCGGATGGCCCGCCGAAAGGGGTCGAAGTTCGTGAACGCTGCCGGACTGTAGCCGGCCTCTGTGAGGCCGGTCGGACCCGGGGTCACAGACCCCGGCTACAGCAAACCGGTCGGCACCACACGACCCCCCGGAGAAGAGGTGTCGTCGGTCGGGCGTGCCCGCTCATTCCGTGTCGCGTTCTCGCGGCCCGCGGGCTGTCTCCCGTCGCACCATCCGGTCGGAACAATCAGGGTGTGCGCGGATCCCGCGATCGGCTTCGTCCGGTTCGAGTGTTCGCGTCCGCACCCCACCATCACCGACACCCGAGGTGCGCTCGCATGGATGTGAAGCGTGGGCCGATCCTGTTTCGTTGTGACGCCACCCCGACGCTGGGGTACGAGCGGTTCTACCAGTGCATGAGCCTGGCGGCGGCCATGCAGCGGCGGCGGCGGGGGACCTACTTCCTCAGCTACCTCGACCCGCTCAGCCTGGCGACCACCATCCACCGCGCGAACAACGACTGGGTGGCGGCCGAGTCGCCCGTCGGCGGGAGTGAAGACCTGGCCGCGACGGTCGCCGAGGTCCGCCGTCTGAACGCCGCCGCGGTGGTGGTGGCCAGCCAGGACGCGAACGCCGAGTACCTGGCCGCCCTGAACGACACCGGCACGCGGGTCATCTGCATCGACGCCGAGCCGACGCTCAAGTACCCGAGCAAGATGGTGGTGAACCCGTTCCTCGCGCCGGGGGCGAAGCCGTTCCGGGTGGAACGTGGCACCCAACTGCTCCTCGGCCAGCGGTACGCCCTGGTGAGGGGGGTGTTCCGCCGGCAGCGGACGATCCGCGCCACCGAGCAGCCGGGGCCGTTCCGAGCGATGGTGGCGTTCGGAGATGACGACGCCGGCGACCAGACGCTCGCCCGCACCGAGCAACTGCTCGGCATGGAAGGGGTGGACAAGGTGAGCGTCGTCGTCCGCACTCACCACCCGCGGTACGACGAGATCAAGGACTTCGCCGACGACTCGAAGGGGCGGGTGGAAGTGCTGACCGAGGTGAAGGAGCTGATGACCCGGCTGGTGCGGTGCCATTTCGCCCTGACGAGCGGCGACACCTGGGCGCTCGAGCTGTGCTGCGTCGGCATCCCGCAACTCATCCTGCCGACCGAGACGCGGCACCTGCTGAACGCCAAACGGATGGACGACGAGGGCGTCGGCACCTTCCTCGGGGCGGCGTCGGACGTGACCGAGTCGACACTGGCCGAGGCGGTGAGGCTGGTGCTCACCGACCCGATCGAGCGGGTGGGGATGACCAGGTGCGGGCGGCGGCTGATCGACGGCCGCGGCGGTGACCGCATCGTGAACGGGTTGGAGATCGTGCTGCACGCCCAGCGGACGGCTTCGGACGTGCGAGTGGCGGCATAAGGGCAGGCCCTTCGCGGCGAGCGGCGCGAGCCGGGTGTCCGCAACCAGGCTCGCTGCTACTCACCGCGAAGAGTACCCTACCACTCCCCTCCCGGAGTGGTGGCTATGACCAAAGACGACGTGGCGGCGGCGCTCGACGAGATCGGCGTGCTCCTTCAACTGCAGGGCGAGAACGACTTCCGCGTACGGGCGTACACCAACGGCGCGCGGCTCATTTCCCAGTTCCAGGGCGACTTCAAGGCGGCGGTGGCGTCGGGCGAGTTGGAACAGATCCGCGGCATCGGCGACGCCCTCGCCCAGAAGATCACCACCCTCGTGAACACCGGCAGTCTGCCGTACCTGGAAGAACTGCGGGCGGCAGTCCCGCCGGGGCTGCTCGACATCCTCCGCATCCCCGGCATCGGCCCGAAGAAGGTGAAGGCGATGCACGCCGAGCTGGGCGTCGACAGCATCGCCAAGCTGAAGGCGGCGTGCGACGCCGGCGAGGTGGCCAAGTTGAAGGGGTTCGGGGAGAAGACGCAGGAGAAGATCCTGGCGGGCATCAAGTTCCTCGACTCACTCGGCCGGCGGGTGCGGATCGACGTGGCCGAGCCGGTCGCAGTGGCACTGCTCGACCGACTACGGTCGCTCCCGGACGTGATCCGGGCGGAGGTGTGCGGCAGCCTCCGCCGCCGAAGGGAGACGACGAAGGACATCGACATCGTCGCGAGCAGCCCGAACCCCGAGGCCGTGACCGCCGCGTTCGCCCTGTTCCCGGAGGTGTTTCAGGTGATCGGGCAGGGGCCGCACAAGTGCTCGGTGGTGGTGCAACTGCCGACCGAGGGCAAGCCCGTCACACTGAACTCCGACCTGCTCGTCGTGACCGACGACCAGTTTCCGTTCGCCGTGCTGCACTTCACCGGCAGCAAAGAGCACAACATCCGTCTGCGGCAGCGGGCCATCGACCGCGGGTGGTCGCTCAACGAGTTCGGCCTGGGTAACGACACCAAACAGGTGAAAGCGAAGAGTGAGGCGGACATTTACAAGGCACTCGGCCTGCCGCTCATCCCGGCGGAACTGCGACAGGACACCGGCGAGGTGGAGGCGGCCGAGGGGAAGTCGCTGCCGGCGCTGGTCGAGCACACCGACCTCCGCGGGGTGTTCCACAACCACACCACCGCGAGCGACGGCACTGCCACCCTCGAAGATATGGCGCGGAAGTGCATGGCCCTCGGGTGGGAGTACTTTGGTGTTGGCGATCACTCGCAGTCACTGACGGTGGCGAGCGGGCTGTCGCCGGCACGGGTGAAGCAGCAGTGGGAGGAGGCCGACGCACTGAAGAAGAAGCTGAAGGGGTTCCACATCTTCAAGGGCACCGAGTGCGACATCCTTCTGGACGGCTCACTCGACTACGATGACGACCTGCTGGCGGGCTTCGACTACGTCGTCGCGAGCGTCCACACGCATTTCTCACTGCCTGAGGAGGAGCAAACCACCCGAGTGTGCAAGGCATTGCAGCACCCGGCGACGACCATGCTCGGGCACGCCACGGGTCGGTTGCTGCTCCGCCGCGAGGGGTACAAGATCGACCTCGACCGGGTCATCCGCACCGCCGCCGACCACGGCAAGATGATCGAGATCAACGCCCAGCCCAGCCGCCTCGACCTGGACTGGACCTACGTCAAGCGGGCGAAGGAGCTCGGGGTGATGATCGTCATCAACCCGGACGCCCACAGCACGGGCGAGCTGGAACTGACGCGGTTCGGGATCGACGTGGCCCGGCGGGGGTGGCTGACGAAGGACGAGGTGTTCAACACACGGTCGGTGGCGGAGGTGAAGGCGGAGTTCAAGAAGCGGAAGAAGTGACGATCCGCGACCGCGAGGGAGCGGGGTGTTTCATCCCCACTCCCTCGCGGTCGCGGATCGTGGTTAGCTCTTGGCCCCGATCACCTGTCGCAGCGGGGCGATGATCTTGGGCAGCACCTGCTCGGTCACCAGTTCATCGAGAATCCGCCGCTGGTTCAGGTAGCTCTCGTGGTAGCTCTTGAATGGCTGGCGTCCCCAGAACTGGCGGACGGTGAAGTACACCGTGATCGGGCTGTCCGGGAAGTTGCCCGTCCTCACCTGGTACGCACTCGTCCTCGTCTCGATGCTCATGCGGGCCTGGAGCTGGCAGCCGTCGTCGAGGGCCACCATCAGACTCGGCTGGTAGTTCAGGATCCGCGCCCCGTTGAGCTTGAACAGCCCGTCGAACGGCCCCTCGCCGGCCAGGGCCTCGGCCACCACCTCGTCGTGGTTGCCCTGGTACATCAGGTCGAAGTAGTACAGCACGTCGAGCGCGTCGGTGTCGATCGGGTGGATGCCCAGGTGGTACGGGGCCATCTCCAGCAGCTTCTCGTTCTGGGCGTCGGCGTCTTCCAACGTCGGCGGGTTCACGAACCCGCTGGTCAGCCGGCGGCCGTCGATGTTCACGAACCGGTAACTGCCGCCGTCCCGGTCTTCTTCAAGGTTGTACTCGTTCCCGTCCCGCTTCTCGAAGTCGGTCATCTTCGGGTACAGCTTCCGCACCGAGTCGAAGAAGTGGAGGACCGTGTCTCTGGCCGTGGGCAACTCCACCTTGCTGGCCAGGTACATGGTGACGCCGAAGTCGTCGCACATCGAGGCGTATGAGTTCACGGGCAATCTCCCCTGACTGTTCGCGCCGGGAAAGCCGGTCCGCGGGCAAGCGGTGGCGGGGCTGGTCTTTTCAGGCGGTGATTATTGTTCGCGCGCGGTCCGGAATAAGCAAGCCACGCAGGACCACTCCGGCAAGACCGGGTCGGGCGGGCGAAAGTTCGGAGGAAAAATGAGACCGCCCGCGGGTGGTCCGCGGGCGGGCACGGGCGGAGATGGGGGTCACGCCGCCAGACGGACGGCCACCTTCGTCGGCGCGGGCAGGCGGAGTTCGGCCTTGTCGATCCACTTGCCGGCATCGGGGGCGCCTTGCCACTGCTGCAGCTTGATGGACTGGACCATGTCCCGCTCTTCGTCGTCGAGCAGTTCGCTGTACGCCTCAGCGTACCCGGCGCGGACCTGGGTGGACGACCGGCCGACGAACAGCAGGGCTTCGCCCCGCCCGTTCAGCACGGCCACCGCTCGCCAGCCCTGAGCTTTGGATTCGGTCACGATGAGCATCGCCTTCCCCTCCGTGGTGCATCGAGATGGTCACAGTCCGTTGTGACTTGAGGGATTCTGGCGAGGTGTGGGGTGTTCGTCAAGAAAAATCCACCCCGGTTCGGCAGAGTTGTCATCTCTCCGGGCGGTGATACGATGTACCCGCGGGTGAACCTGACGCCCCGATTTCGCGTCCTTCACCCACCCGGAACGGTGCTCGAGCGGCTGAAGAGGCGGCACTGGAAATGCCGTATACGGTGACCCCGTATCGAGGGTTCAAATCCCTCCCGTTCCGCTCACTCACTTTCTCACCTGTCGACGTTCTCACGCTCCAAACCCAGGCCACCACACCCATCACAGCCGCACCGATCGCCTGAACCCCCAGTTCGCCGAACCACCCCTCACCGGCCACGCTCGCCCGCACGATGCCGAACAGCAGGCACCCGCAAGCGGTCCACCCGGCCCACCGGACGCCCCGGAGTCCGACCGACACCATGGCCCCCACCGGTGCGAGCATGGAGTACGTGTTCGTCTCCGTCCGCGGGCCGAGGAGGGTGAGCCACACCAGCCCGAGGGCGAGTGGGAGAACGAACACCGCCGGCCCGCGGTGCCGCCACACCCGGAGGGCGAACCCGACCGCTGCCGAGAGGGAGACGCCGAGCGCGACGCCTTGCGGGATGCTGGACCCGAACCAAGTCCGAGGGACGATGGTCCAATCTCGAGGGGCGCGAACGAGCTCGGCCTCGGTGCGGTCGTCGGCCACGGTTTCGGTCACGAACTCGGCATGCCGGTCGAGCACGTACTGCGGATGCTGGCAGAAGAACGGAACTCCGAACAGGAGCGCCGAGCAGACCGCCAGCCGCCACGACAGTTGTTTCGGCGCGGCGACGCAGGCGAGCAGGCCGACGGCGAAGGTGTACAGCTTCAGCCACCCGCACCCGGCCAGCCAAGCCGCCGCCTCCCACCATCGCCCGCGGGCTGCCGCGGACACCCCGCACACCGCCGTCCCGACGATGAGCAGGTTGATCTGCCCGTTGTTGAACGCCGGGATCACCAGCACCGCCGACAGTACCCACACCCCGCAGGCTCGCCACGGCGAGAGCGGAGGAATCACATCCCGCAGCAAGCCGCGGATGCCGTGAGCGTACACACCGAGGCAGACGACTCGCCAGAGGATTGCCGCCAGTTTGGGGCCCAGGAAAGTGAGCGGGGCGAACAGCACCGCCACGCCGGGCGGGTTGCGGTACAGGTCGAGACCGGGCACCATCCCGTAAAGCGATTCGCCCGCCAGCCACCGCTCGCCGGCGGTCAGATAGATCGGAACGACCGACCCCTTCTCCGGCCGCGAGAAGGCGACTCGCCCGAACACGCCGAGCAGAATCAGCACCCACACGCCGATCGCCACCCAGGTCGCCGTCCGTGGCGACAGCCAGCCGCGAATCCGTTCACGCATCGTCGCCCCCAGCGGTGCCCGTGCAGATGCCCCGTTTGCTCGCCCGCACGAAGTCGATCAACTCCCGCACGGCGGACAGATGACCGTCTTCGGCTTCGACCTTTTCCAGCGCCGCCCGGATGGTCAGGCCGCTGCGGTTGATCGCCTTGAACGCCCTTCGCACGCCCATGATCTGGTCGTTCGGGATGCCCGCCCGCCGCATGCCGACCACGTTCACCCCGTGGACGATGTTGACCTCCTGAACGATCCAGAACGGGGGCAAGTCCTGGCTGACACTGGACGTCCCCGACAGCATGGCCAGCCGGCCGACTCGACAGAACTGGTGGACGCAGGTGTTCCCGCTCAGGAACGCGCCGTCCATGACGGTAGCGTGCCCGCCGATGACGGCCCCGTTGGCGAAGATGGCCTTATCGCCGACCGCACAGTCGTGGGCGACGTGGCTGTTCACCATGAACAAGTTTCCGCTACCGATCTTCGTCAGCCCGCCGTTCGCCGGCATCCCGCGGTGGACGGTGACGAACTCGCGGAAGGTGTTCCCGTCGCCGATCTCAACGCGGGTCGGCTCGCCGGCGTAGCCCAGGTGCTGGGGGGTGTCGCCGATCACGCAACTGGCGTGGAAGTGATTGTTCGCGCCGGCTGTGAGCATGCCGGTCAGGTAGGCGTGAGGGCCGACCGTACACCCTCCGCCGAGCGTCACCCCGGCGTCGATGACGGCGAACGGGCCGACGCGGACGTCGGCGGCCAGCTTCGCCTCCGGGTGAACGACTGCCGTCGGGTGGAGGAGGGGTGCGGACATCGAGTGCTTCGCGAGGGTTCGGGCCGCCGATACCGTACCCAGACCCCGAACAACCCCGCTAGCCCAAATGACTTCACCCCCCGTCACCCCCGACACCTGGGCTGGCTTGCTGGCGGTGCCCGAGAACCGCTCGGCGTTCCGCGCCGCACAGCGGTTGGTGAAAGCGTTAGCGGCCGACGGGAGTGCGCCGCGGTTCGCCTGCCCGTTGGTGTTCCACGGGCCGACGGGGTGCGGGAAGAGTGCCCTCGTGCGGGCGGTGGTTCAACAGGTGATCGACGGCGACCGCCCGCGGACGGTGCAGGTTCACCCCGCCGCCGAGCTGCCGCGAGACACGCAAGAGTTGTCCGACCTTCGCCCGCTCGACTTGCTCGTTATCGAAGGTGTCCAGGATCTGAAACCGGCCGACGTCGAATCGCTCCTGGTGTTGCTCGACGCCCGCACGTCCCGCCGGTTGCCGACCGTCGTCACGGCGTCCGCGGGTCCTGCGGTTCTCACAGACCTCCCGCGTCGGCTCACCGCCCGCCTCGCCGCCGGGCTGGTGGTTCGACTCGACCCGTTCGGCCTCGCTTCGCGTGTCTGTTTCGCCAGGTGGCACGCCGCACGGTCGTCACTCCGATTGACTTCCGACGCCGCCGAGTGGCTCGCTCAGTCCGCCGACGGGCTGCGTCACCTGGTCGGTATGATCGACACCCTCCGCACCACCAGTTCAGCCCGAAAAGGCGAACTCTCCGCCACTCAGGCGGCCGAACTGCTCGCCGACCCCCTCCCACCGACACCGACTCTCGACCGGATCACCCGTACAGTGGCTCAGGCCTTCCGGGTGAAGGTGAAGGACGTGGTTGGGGCCAGTCGGCTGCGGACGGTACTCATCCCCCGGCAGGTGGCGATGTACCTGGCCCGCGACGTGGCGAAGCTTCCCCTCGTCGAGATCGGCAAGCACTTCGGGGGGCGGGATCACACGACCGTGCTGAACGCGGTGCGGAAGATCGAATCGTCGATGTCGGCTGACGCGGAACTGGCGGGGCAGGTGCAAGAGCTGCGGCGGGGGTTGGAGTAAGTGTGTGGAAAACCCGGCGCGCGGCTGGCGCGCCGACGGCGCGCGGTGACGCGCAAACCGTGCTCTCCGGGCCTGTTGTGATTGGGGTTGTTCGGCGCGCCGCGGCGCGTCATGCTGACGTCACCGGCGCGCCGCCTTTTCCACACCCGTGGTGAGGGGGTTTTCCCCTGAGTTCTCAGGCAACACGGGTCGTGCCGACCGGGTGCGCGTCGGCAACCGGCCTCACCTTACTACTGCTACTGTGTTTAGACTTCAAAGAGAGATAAAGAAAGAAGGCAGGCGACCAGGAAGGGAGCACATTCACCCGACACGCCGCCACAGCCGAGGAACCCGACCATGAAGGTGACGTGTCAGATCGATGGACTGCTCGCCGCCTGCCAGATCGCGCAGATGGCGGTTGCGGCCCGCAGCACCAAGCCGATCCTGTCGAACGTGAAAGCGATCGCCCACGACGACGCGCTCGTGATTCAGGCGACGGACCTGGAAGTGGGCATCCGCTACGAACTACGGGGCATCAAAGTCAGCCGCGGCGGGTCGGCGATTCTTCAGGTCGGCAAGCTGCTGAACATCCTGAAGGAAGCGACCGACCTGGAAGTGACGATCGACGCCGGGGAGGAAACCACCCGCGTGACGATGCGGGGGGGCAAGTACGAACTGCCCGGCGGGGATCCGGCCGAGTTCCCGGACGTGCCGACGTTCGACCCAAGTGGCCGTTTCCACGAGATCTCCGCCGGCGTGCTGCGGACGATGATCAAGCGGACCGCCTTCGCCGCCAACCGCAAGGACAACTCCCCGCGGTACAGCGTGAACGGCGTGCTGTGGGAGGCCAACGGCAAATCCGCCCGACTGGTGGCCACGGACCTCAAACGCCTCGCCATCGCCGAAGGCCCGGCCGAATTGCACGGCACCGCCGACGAGAAGCCGCCGTCGCACCTGGTGCCGCTCAAGGCCATCCAGTTGCTCGAACGCAACCTGACCGACGACGGCGAACGCATCCGCGTGGCCCTGAACACGAACGACGCCCTGTTCCAGACCGAACGGGCGACCATCTACACCCGGCTGGTGCAGGGTAAGTTCCCGATGTACCAGCAGATCGTGCCGAAGAAGTCGGCGGTGCAGTTCCCGGTGAACGTGCCCGACTTCTTCGCCAAGGTGCGACAAGCCGCGATCACGTCCGACGACGAGAGCAAGCGGGTCGACTTCCACTTCAGCGGGCCGAAGGTGACGATGCAGGCCCGAGGCCCCGAGACGGGATCGAGCGAGGTGGAACTGGAACTGCCCGAGTACCCCGGCGACGACATCGACATCGCGTTCGACCCGAGCTACCTGACGGAGATGTTCCGGGCGATCGACGGCGAGCCGACAGCCGTGCTGGAGATGACCAACCGGGAGAAGCCGGCGGTGTTCCGCGTCGGCGACCAGTACATGTACCTGGTGATGCCGATGGGCGATCGGGAATAAAGTGGTCTGCTCGCTCCGCGAGCGGTCTTGATTGCCGCTCGCGGAGCGAGCAGACCACGTTCGGAGCGGCCATGTCCGAAAAAGGCCCCGAAAACCTCGGCGACGTGCTCGGCCGGCTGTTCACCGCCCGCGGGTGGGGGCGGCTGAGCGAGCGTTCGCGGCTGGAAGGCGTTTGGGCCGAAGTGGCGGCGGAGTGGCCCGGCCAAACTCGCGTGCTGAGTCTCCGCCGCGGGATTCTGGAAGTGGAAGTGAGAAACGGCGTGCTGGTGCAAGAGTTGGCTCAGTTCCACAAGCGGAAGCTGCTCGGCGAACTCCGCAAGAAACTGCCGGGGCAAACGCTCACTGATCTCAAGTTCAAAGCCGGGGCGTGGTAATCCTTCGATCAGAAACTATCAAGAGAATCCCCATGAGTCCGGAAGAAGAAAACATCGCCGAGTGGAGGCGGGAATACGCCGAACTGAAGCGACAACTTCGCTCAGGGATGGGTTCCACTGCGAATCAGTTTGTCGACTCCGATGGAGTCAAGTGGAAGCGAACGCGCGGAGGGAACCTCGAAGAGTTCCCCTACTGTCCGAAGTGTCTTCTCAATATGCAGGCGAAGCAGAAGACCACGACGACCGAGTTTCTCGTGTGTGAGTCCTGTGGACACCCAGCGTTCTTCGCGGCCTCGGAGTTGGAAGCGGTGAGAGTGAGAGTGGAAAAAGTAGCCTGAGGTCTACATCTTGTGGCACACCCGGCGGGCGTCGATGTTCATGGCGACCACCTGACACGCCACCAACACTTTCTGCGCCCACGGTGGGCAGACGAACATCAGCACCCCGGTCACGACGAACACGCCGACCAGCCAGCCGACCGCCACCCACACGCTCACGTCCAGCCACCGCACCGCGAAGAACACCGTCACCCACACCAGCACGGCCGCCGCGAGGCCGTCGTGCAAGGTGGTGAGTGTGGGCGTGACCAACACTCCGACTAGCAACGCCGCCGTCACCAGCGGGCCGAATAGGTACTTCCACAGGTGTGACGGGCCACGCCAGAACGCCAACGTGTACCCCATGGTGGCGAGCACAAGGGCGACGAACGCGGCATACCCGAGGGCGGGGAAACGGCCGTCGCGGGTGGCACTCAGCGGTTCGTGCAGCAACTCCGGCGCGACCACGTGCGCCGCCACCACCAACACCACAAACACGAGCGACGGCACCCAGACCATGAGGGGCCGAACTCGGTCCACATTCGCCCCTCCGGCGGTCGTTTCCGGCCCCCGGTTTCGTACAATAGACAGGTCAGCAATCGGCCGCTCCCGCCTCAAAATTCAGGACAATCCCGCATGTCGAAGGACACCGCCGGCGGCTCCACGGTGAGCTACGACGAAGACAACATCGAGACCCTGAAGGACGCCGCCCACATCCGCCACCGGCCGGGCATGTACATCGGCAACACCGACTCCGAGGGCATGCACCACCTGGTG
Source organism: uncultured Fimbriiglobus sp. (assembly GCA_964390195.1). GTDB lineage: Bacteria > Planctomycetota > Planctomycetia > Gemmatales > Gemmataceae > JALHQU01. Next base: position 17,620 of record CAYMHO010000090.1, read on the forward strand.
TGGGAGGTGGTGTACAACTCGGTGGACGAGGCCCTCGCCGGGTACTGCAAGAACATCGCGGTGGTGGTCCACCCGGACGAGTCGATCAGCGTGAGCGACGACGGCCGCGGCATCCCCGTGGGCGTGAAGGCGGACACCGGCAAGTCCACGCTCGAAGAGGTGCTCACCATCGCCGGCTCGTCGGGCAAGTTCAACAACGCCGCCTACCAGACGTCCGCCGGCCTGCACGGCATGGGCGCGAAGGCGATGAACGCCCTGTCCGAGTGGTGCGAGGCCGAGGTGCGGCGGGACGGGCGGGTGTACCAAATGGAGTTCGAGAAGGGGCTGGCCACCAGCAAGCTGAAGGACCTCGGCCCGGCGGCCGGCAACCAGACCGGCACCAGCATCAGCTTCAAGCCCGACCCGGAGAAGTTCGGCGACCTGAAGTTCGATTTCGACAAGCTGGCCACACGCTTCCAGCAGATCGCCTTCCTGAACCGCGGGCTGGCCATCACCCTCACCGACGAGCGGGACGGGCGGAGCGACCGCTTCCACTCGGACCTGGGCATCGCCGAGTACGTGATGGTGCTCAACAAGACCGCCGGGGAGAACCCGATCCACCAGCCCATCTACATGAGCAAGAAGGTGGACGGGGTGACGGTGGAGGTGTGCATCCAGTACACCACCGGCGACGCGGAGGTGGAGTACTGCTTCACCAACAACGCGTACAACAAGGACGGCGGCACGCACCTCTCCGGGTTCCGCGGCGGGCTGACGCGGTCGCTCACCGCCTACGGGAAGAAGAACAGCCACTTCAAGGAGTCGCTCGAGCTGATCGGCAAAGACTTCCGCGAGGGGCTGACGGCGGTCATCAACATCTCCCACCCGAAGCCGAGCTTCGAGTCGCAAACCAAGGTGAAGCTGACCAGCCCGGAGGTCGAAGGGCTGGTGTCGAGCGTGCTGTACGAGGCCCTCTCGGAGTACCTGGAGAAGAACCCGAAGGACGGCCAGCAGATCTGCAAGAAGATCAACCTGAGCGCCGAGGCCCGCATCGCGGCGAAGAAGGCCCGCGACGCCATCAAGGACCGCAAGGGGTTGCTCAGCGGCGGCGGGCTGCCCGGCAAGCTGATGGACTGCACCACCCGCGAGCGGGACAAGAGCGAGCTGTTCCTGGTGGAAGGGGACTCGGCCGGCGGCTCGGCCGAGGGCGGGCGGGACCGCTTCTACCAGGCGGTACTGCCGCTGCGGGGGAAGGTGCTGAACGTGGAGAAGGCGGAGGTCGAGAAGCTGCTGAACAACAACGAGATCGCCGCCCTCATCTCGGCCGTCGGGGTGGACATCGGCAACGTCGAGGAGATCGCCGGGTTGCGGTACGGGCGGATCATCATCCTGACCGACGCCGACGTGGACGGCCAGCACATCCGCACCCTGCTGCTCACCTTCTTCTTCCGCCAGATGCGGAAGCTGGTGGAGGAGGGCCGCATCTTCGTCGCCCGCCCGCCGCTGTTCAAGGTGACCATCAAGCGGGACGTCCGGTTCGTGCAGACCCGCGAGGAGATGACCAGCGAGCTGATGGAGCGGGGGGTGAGGGACACCGGGTTGCACGTGACAGCGGCCGCGGCCGGCGGCAAGGAGCGGACGCTCACCACGGCGGACCTGATCCGCGTGATGCCCATCCTGAACGAACTGGACGCCGCCGTCGCCATCCTCGAACGCCGCGGGCAGCCGTTCGCCACCTTCGTCGGCCGGCACACCGCCGACGGCTTCCCGGTGTACCACGTCCGCACCGGCGGGAAGGACCACTTCTTCCACACGTCCGAGCAGGTGGAGGAGTTCCGCCAGGCGGAGGGCAAGCGGGTGGGCAAGGAACTGGCCCTGAGCGAAGCCGTGCCGACCGCCGCCGTGAGCGCCGGGGAGCGGCCGCCGGAGGGCCTCGAACTGCGGTTCAGCGTGGACGAGTGGCACGAGGTGCGGGGGCTGAACAAGGGGGTGGCGAAGCTGGCCGAGTTCGGGTTCGCCCCGGCCGACCTGATCCCCCTGCCCCGCGTGGCCGGTCGTGAGCCGGCGGTGCGGTTCACCCTGCTGAACGGCGACAGCCGCAAGGACCTGAACGACCTGCGGGAGTTGGTGGCCGAGGTGCGGCGGCTGGGCGAGCGGGGGATGAGCGTGATGCGGTTCAAGGGGCTGGGCGAGATGAACGCCGAGGACCTGTGGGACACGACCCTCGACCCGCAGAAGCGGACGCTCCTGAAGGTGACGATGAACGACGCCCTGCAGGCGGAGAAGATGTTCCGCATGCTCATGGGCAAGGAGGTGGAGGGCCGCCGCGACTTCATCCTGAAGCACCGGGCGAACGTCGAGGAGATCGACTACGGGGCGTGATACACTGTGGTCTGCTCGCTCCGCGAGCGGTTCTGAACCGCTCGCGGAGCGAGCAGACCACGTTCGAGGAGCGAACCATGAACCTGACCGCCACGTTGGATGAGATCAAAAAACTGGATGTGAGTGACCGCCTGTGGCTGGCCCACGCCATCTGGGACAGCATCGACGAGGCCGACGTGCCGGCCGGGCTGAGCGACGAACTGAAAGAGGAGTTGGACCGGCGGATGGTCGAGACCCGGGAGCACCCCGAGAAGTTGCTCACGCTCGAACAACTCATGGCGCGGGTGGACGGCACGCCATGAGTCAGCCGGTCGTTTTCAACCCCGCCGTCGCCCCAGACCTGGATGACGCGATTCGACACTTCAACAGTCGCCGGCCGGGTCTAGGGGACGACTTCCGCGCCGCGTTCCTGGCCGCCCTGCCGCGAATCCAGTCGATGCCGAAGATGTACCCGGTGGTGTGGAAGGACGTGCGACGCCGATTGCTGACACCGCAGTTCCCGTTCGGCATCTTCTTCATCCTGTCGGACACGCACGTCGAGGTGATCGCCGTACGGGACCTCCGCCGCGACCCCGCCGGCTGGCAGTCGCGGGTGTAGCGGACTCGGGGTGAACGATTGACACGCCCGCGGCGGTCGGTTCTCATGTGTCCACTGAGGTGAACGCATGACCCCCACCACCGCCAGCCCGCCCAAACTGCTCGACCGCGTCCGCCACGCCTGCCGGGTGCGGCACCTGAGCCACCGCACCGAGGACGCCTACCACGACTGGTGTCGGCGGTTCATCCTGTACCACGACAAGCGGCACCCGAACGAGATGGCCGAGGCGGAGGTGAACGCCTTCCTCACCCACCTGGCCGTCGAGGGGCACGTCCCGCTCGACCCGCCGAGCGTCGTCCGCGCCCGCCGGCCCGAACGCCTGCCGATCGTCCTCAGCCGGACCGAGGTGCAGCGGGTGCTGTCGCACCTGACCGGCACCCCGCGGCTGATCGCGGTCGTGCTGTACGGCGGCGGGTTGCGGGTGACCGAGTGCCTGAGCCTGCGGGTGCACGACGTGGACTTCGACCGGCACGAGCTGCTGGTGCGGCACGGGAAGGGCGGGAAGGACCGGCGGACGATCCTCCCGCGATCGGCGGCCGGCCTGTTGCGGCCGCACCTGGACCGGGTTAAACTGCTGTTCGACCAGGACCGGGCGAACGGGGTGCCGGGGGTGTACCTGCCGGACGCCATCGCCCGGAAGTACCCGGCCGCCGGCACCCAGTGGGGGTGGCAGTGGGTGTTCCCGTCGGCGGTCCTGTCGGTGGACCCGCGGTCGAAGGTGCGGCGGCGACACCACGCCCACCCGAGCGCGGTCAACCGGAACATCGTGACGGCGGCGAAGGCGGCCGGCATCGCCAAGCACGCCACCGCCCACACCCTGCGGCACGCCTTCGCCACGCACCTGCTGGAAGACGGACAGGACATCCGCACGGTGCAGGAGTTACTCGGGCACGCGGACGTGGCGACCACGATGATTTACACCCACGTGCTGAACCGGGGTGGGATGGGGGTACGCAGCCCGGCCGACCGACTGTTGGGAGACGAGGGGGACGGCGCATGATGAGGGGGACGGCGGCGCATGGTGCCGTTTCGGGCGTTAGAATGCGCCGGGCGGCGGGTGGAAGTGGCGAATCACAGGCGATTCCGCGGGAAGTGACCCGCGGACGCGCACAGCCGGGCGTTCCGGCCGACGCGCACTAATTCCAAGTTCGGCGGGGAAGCCCCGAGCCAGAAGCCCCTGAGCCAGTCGCTGAAGTGCGTAGCACCTGTAGTGGGCCGGGCTACTGAGCAGGGGGTCGTTCGGCGGCGGAGGTACACGATGGCGATTCGCGACGACGTTCTGGCTGTCATCACCTTTCTTTCCGCTTCGGAGGTGGACGAAGGGGAAGTGATTGCGGAACTCTCCGCCCGTGGCTGTTCACCCCTCCGGGCGGAACTCCTCCTCGGGTTTGTTCCGCTCGGCGTCGGCCGGGTGCTCATCGCCCGCCTCCCGAACATGCCGGTGCAGATGCCGGACACGGCGAGCATTCCCGAACCGGACGGCGATACGATCTACAAGGCTGACCTCGCCAGGATCGCCGAATTCACCGAGGCGGTGGCCGTGGCCGACGCCGTGTACCAGGATGGCAGTATCCCCCGTCAAACGCTCGCCTCGGTCGCGTTGTACGGGTCGGAGATGAAGGCGATCTGGTCGGCTCGGCAAGCGGGCAAGAACTTGGCCACGAGCCGCGTCGGACCGCCGTTCTTCCCGTCGCTGGCGGAGGTCGCGGGGTTCGCGGAGTGGTATCGGTCGCTGGGCTCGGGTGGCGCGGACGCCGAACCAGGTAGCGTGTTGTCAACTGGCGATTCTGGATGACCAGTTCGGG
>CAYMHO010000091.1:0-9153 GCA_964390195.1 uncultured Fimbriiglobus sp.
GGTTGGGGGGGGGGGTGCCCAATCGGGGGCGCGGGGCGGGGGGGCCGCCCGGGGGGGGTGCGGGGCGTGGGGGGGGGGCCCCCCCCGGGGGCCCCCGCCGCCGGCTCGCCGGATAACATACCTCAACCCCCCCGCCTCCCACCCGCCTTTCGGGCCACCTCTATGCGTCGGCTCCTTGCCCTCCTCGCCTGCTGCTCGCTCGCCTCCGCGGCCGACAAGCCCATCCCCACGGCCGATGCCGCGGCGAAGATGAAGCTGCCGCCCGACTTCAAGGTGACGCTGTTCGCCGGCGAACCGGACGTGGTGCAACCGATCGCCTTCACCTTCGACGACCGCGGGCGGATGTGGGTGGTCGAGTGCCTGATGTACCCGAAGTGGAGCCAGGACGGGAAAGGCGGTAAGGACCGGGTCGTCATCCTCGAAGACACCGACGGCGACGGCAAACACGACAAGAAGACGGTGGTGCTGGACGACGGCGTGAACCTGTCGGGCATCGAACTCGGCTTCGGCGGCATCTACCTGTGCAGTTCGCCGAACCTCATCTTCATCCCGATCAAGGACGACAAGCCGGGCAAGCCGGAAATCCTGCTCGACGGCTGGAACATCAAGGAGGCCAAGCACAACGTGTTCAACGGCCTCGTGTGGGGGCCGGACGGCTGGCTGTACGGGTGCAACGGCATCCAGACCAAATCGAAGGTCGGCAAGCCCGGCACGCCGGACAAGGACCGCGTGCTGTTCGATTGCGGCGTGTGGCGGTTCCACCCCACGCGGAAGGTGTTCGAAGTGGTCGCCACCGGCACGACCAACCCGTGGGGCCTCGACTTCGACGAACACGGCGAGATGTTCATCACCAACTGCGTGATCGACCACCTGTTCCACGTCGTCCCCGGCGGGCGGTACACCCGCATGTATGGCCAGGACTACAACCCGCACACCTACGGGTACATGGGCAGTGCGGTGGACTACAAGCACTGGGGCGGCGGGCACTGGACCGAGAGCCGGGCGGACAAGAAAACGGGTGCGCTGGTGAAGGAGCACGACGACGCCGGCGGCGGGCACGCGCACGCCGGGGCGGCCATCTACCTCGGCGACAACTTCCCGAAGGAGTACCGCAACACGCTGTTCACCGCGAACATCCACGGCAACCGGCTGAACAACGACGGCCTGGAACGCACCAAGACCGGCATGAAGGGCGTCCGCCGGCCCGACTTCCTGTTCGCCAACGACCCGTGGTTCCGCGGCATCTGCGTGAAGCAGGGGCCGGCCGGCGAACTGTTCGTGTCCGACTGGTGCGACACCGGCGAGTGCCACAACTACGACGTGGCCGACACGACGAACGGCCGCATCTACCGCGTGGCGTATGGCGACCTGAAGCCGTGGACGCAGGACGTCAACGAGATGACGACGAAGGCTCTCGCCGAAGGGGTGTTCAGCACCAACGAGTGGTTTGCCCGCCGGTGCCGGCTGAAACTGCAGGAGCGGGCGGCGGCCGGCGTGTACGCCAAGCCCACCACACGCCAGCAACTGTCACCGATCACCAGCAACCAGCGGAACTTCAAGGACGCGGACAAGATGACCCGGGCCAACCGCGTCATGTTCTCGATGGGTATGGCTGACACCGACGACTACCGCAACATGTGCGGGGCGAGCGGCGACACGTTCCTGTGGGGGGTGCGAATGGCCACCGCCGAAGGGCAGGTGGACAACCTCGTCCGCAAGAGCATCTCGAGCCGGTGCAAGGGGGCGAAGCCGCTCGACCGCTCCGCCATCGCGTCAGCCATGCTCACTCTGCCCGCCGACGCTCGCCTGGACATCGCCGCCGAACTGTTCGCCAACGAGTCGGACAACGAGTTCGACAACCTGACGTGGCAGTACTGGTACGCCATCCAACCGGCGGTACTCGAACGCCCGGCCGAGACGCTCAAGCTGGTGAACGCCATCAAGATCGAGAAGGTGCGGGCGAACATCGTCCGGCTGTACCTGACCCTGCCGAACGCCGACATTCAGAAGCAACTCGACGAAGTGATGACCACCCTCGCCGCCGCCCGTGACGCGAAAACCAAGCGGGACGTCCTCCGCGGCATCCGCGACGTGTTGAACGACCGCCGCGGGGTAAAGCCCCCGAAGGGGTGGGAGGCGGAGTACAAGCAACTGGTCACGAGCGACCTGTCGGAGACCCGTCAGTTGGCCGACGACATCGGTGTGATGATGGACGACCCGGTTGCCATCGCCGCCCTCCGCATACGGGCGATGACGACGGGTATATATGAACGGGACCGGGCCATTTCACTGCTCGCCGGTCGCAAGACGGCCGGGTTCGACGCCGACCTGCGGAAGTTGCTGTCCGATTCCACCGTGCGTGCCGCCGCTATCCGCGGGTTGGCCAACTACGCCGACGAGAAGACTCCGGCCGTGCTGCTAGAGCTTTACCCCAAGCTGACCGGCGATGAGAAGGCCGATGCCGTGCAGACGCTCTCCTCCCGCGCCAGCTACGCTTCCGCCCTGCTCGACGCGGTGGAGAAGGGCACCGTGCCGAAGGGGGACATTACCGCCTTCACCGCCCGTCAGATCGCCGGGCTGAAGGACAAGGCCGTCGCCGACAAACTCACCAAAGTGTGGGGCGAGGTGAAGACTGGCACCGCGAACGCGAAAGCCAAGATCGCCGAGTACAAGAACAAGTTGACCGCGGACGCCGTCGCCAAAGGTGACGCCACCAATGGCAAGGTGCTGTTCGCCAAGACGTGCGGGACGTGCCACAAGATGTTCGGCGAGGGGCAGGCGGTCGGCCCGGAACTGACCGGCAGCCAGCGGGGGAACCTCGATTACGTGCTGGAGAACGTGGTCGATCCGAATGCGGTGGTGCCGTTCGACTACAAGATGACGCAGTTTTACATGAAGGACGGCCGGCAACTGAGCGGGCTGGTGAAGGGCGAGACCCCGCAGACCGTCACCGTGCGGACCGTGAACGAGGAGGTGGTGCTGAGCAAGAAGGACATCGACGAGCGGAAGCCGACGAACAACTCGGTGATGCCCGAAGGGCTGTTCGACGCCCTCAAGCCGGACGAACTCCGCGACCTGATGAAGTACCTGACGAGCAAGGACGGGAAGTGAGGCGGTGTGCGCCCACGTCACCATCACGACGCCACCCGGAGGGGCGTGCCCGTGGCCCGCGTCAGGCTCACCCTGGAAGAGATCGAACGTGAGTTGCTGCCGGGCGTGTGCGTGCTCACCGGCGTGCCGACCGAACACACCGTGCGGGTGCGGTTCAGCACCGTCCCGTGGTGGACGCACCTGTTCTTCTTCCTCGGCGTCTGGTACCTGATCGAACTGCTGCTCCACCGCGATTTCGCCGTCGTCCGCCTGCCGGTGGTGCAGGCCGAGCGGCGGCACTGGCTGTGGCGGCGGCTGGCGTGGGTGGGGATGCTAGTCGTCACCGTCGGCACCTTCGTCGCCGGGGTGGCGGTGGCGTTCTCGATGCCGGCCAACCGCGGGCTGATCTGGGAAGACGTCGCCCTGCTCCTGCTCGCTGCGGTGCTGCTGCTCGCCACGGCCGTCGTCAAGGATGTGCTCCGCCGCTCGGGGGTGCACATGCTGCGGGTCGACTCGGACGGGGTGACGCTCGCCAACCTGCACCCGGCGTTCGTGAACGCCCTGCTCGACGACCGCCGGCGGGACGTGCGGGCGGCCCTGCGGGAGGAGGAAGAGGAGTGGCAGCGGGAGCGGGAGCGGAGGGAGCGACGGGAGCGGGAGCGGCGGGAACGGGAAGCGGCCGAGCCGGTGTACCGGGCGACGCGGGTGCCCCCACCGCCGCCCGCCCGCCGGGTGCCCGACCCCGAACCACCGACGAAGTCGGAGGACGACCAGGAGCCGTGGTGGTGAGCGGCGGCGGGCGGGGCGATGGACGATGCGGCCGACCGGCCTATCAATTCCGACACCGTTCCGAGAGTTCACCCGATGGCCCGCGTCACGATCACCCGCCGGGAAGCCGAGCGTGGCCTCCTGCCGCCGGTGTGCGCCCTCACCGGCGCGCCGACCGAGGATGTCAAGCGGAAGGCGTTCCTGTGGCAGCCGCCGTGGATCGGTGTGCTCATCCTGGCCGGCCTGCTGCCGTACCTGATCGTGTCCATGATGATGCGGAAGACGATGACGGTGGACCTGCCGCTGGTGAGGGAGAAGCACGGCCACTGGGTGTGGCGGGCGCTGGTGGGGACGGGCGGGGTGCTGCTCGGCATCGCGGTCATCATCGCCGGGGCGGTGGTCGGCGCGGCGGACGAGAACGCCCGCGGGGCCAGCCCGCTCGGCGGCATCCTGTTCGTGGTCGGCCTGCTCGGCTTCCTGGCCGCCCTCGTCGCCTGGATCGTGCTGAGCAGCACCAGCATCCGCCCGTCCGAGATCACCGACGACGAGATCACCCTGGTCGGCGTCCACCAGGATTTCGTGGACGCCCTGGAAGACGAGCGGGACCGCGACGAGGAGGAGTACCGCAAGCGGCGGGACGACGAGCGGGACCGCCGCCGCGGCCGTGACGACCGCCGCCGCCCGTCCCGCGACGAGGACGACGACGACCGCCCGCGGCGGGCACGGCGGGACGACGACGACTGAGGGCGGACGTGGTCTGCTCGCTCCGCGAGCGGGTTCAGGGGGACCGCTCGCGGAGCGAGCAGACCACTACTTCTTCATCGGCTTCGGCAGTTCCACTTTCTTCACGCTTTGCAGGTGGTCGAGCACCGCCTTCGCCTTCTCCCCGCCGGCGTTCGCGTGCCAGTGCAGGCCGAACCCGTGCGGCCCCTTGGCGTCGATCAGTTTCGGCTGCAGGGCCAGCAGCGCCTTCACCACGTCCAGTTGGCCGAGCATGGCGGCGGCGAACAGGTCCACGCGGGCGCCCTGCTCGATCAGGTACTCGGCGATGTCGCGGCGGCCCATGTGCGCCGCCGCCCCCAGGGCCGTCTCCCAGTCGCCCCCGCCCCAGTCCATCGCCGCGTTCAGGAGGGCCGCCTCCTTCGCCAGCAGTTTCTTCACCATGTCCAGGTCCGAGTGGGCGTAGATGACGAAGTCTTGCACGAGCAGGCGGTTGACCTGCGGTTTCTTCCAGCCGGGGGTGAACTTGGGGGCGTCGTAGTCGCGGGCGAACTCGGCCTCGACCGGGCCGGCCGGCTTGGGCTGCTCTTTCTTGTCGTCCGCCGCGACGACCGCGGGGGCGGCGACGGCACCGGCGACGGCACCGACGGCCAGGGCGAAATCGCGGCGGGAGAGCGGTTCGGACATGTCGGACCTCCGGGGGAAGGGGAGTCATTCTACACCGGACGGGCGGGCGTTCGGCACCCTCCTTGCAGGAACACCCGCCCACCGAGCGTGACGTTCGGTGTTTTCCCGACACCCAGGAGAGACCATGAAACGCATCCTGCTTCAAGCCTTCGCCTTCGCCGCGGTCGCCGTCCCCGCGTTCGCCCAGGTGCCCCCGCCGGGCACGCCCGGCCAGGTGCGGCCGGCCGAGAAGGAGGTCACCCACCCCACCTTCCGGGCGAAAGAGGTGCTCGGCACGAAGGTGAGCATCAGCGGCGGGACGGAGATCGGCACCGTGGACGACCTGGTGTTCGACGACGCCGGCAACCTGGACTACCTGATCGTGGACGCCGGCGGCAAGCTGGTCACCGTGCCGTTCGAGGCGGCCAAGTTCGACCTGACCAAGAAGGTGGCAGTGCTGAGCATCACCCAGGACGTGTACAAGACGATCCCGACGTACACCACCACCACCTACCCGCAGTTCTACACCCCGACGTACCGCACCGAGGTGTACAAGGTGTACGGGCTGACCCCGCGGGAACTGCGGAAGCTGGAACGCCGGCGGTAACCCGCGGGCGGAAAACTGAACAGCCGGGTGCGCGAGGTCGCGCACCCGGCTGCGTGAGATGAACGTAGACCCAGGCGGCTCACGCCGCCGGTTCACCGTTTCTTGTACAGCTTGCTCGGGATGCCCATCTTGTTCATCCAGTACCCGCCGACGGTGGTGACGGTGCTCAGGCCGTACTTCAGGCTGCGTTTGAAGTTGATGCTGCTCGCCTCGTCGAAGTACCGCACCGGCACCGGCACGTCTCCCAGGCGGAAGCCGAACCGCACCGCCTGACACAAGAACTGCGTGTCGAACACGAAGTCGTCGCTGTTCTTCTCGAACGGGATCGTCTCCAGCACGCTGCGGCGGTAGACGCGGAACCCGCTGTGGAACTCGCCCAGGTTCTGCCCGAGCATGACGTTCTCGAACAGCGTCAGCGCCCGGTTGCTCACGTACTTCCACCACGGCATGCCGCACCCGACCGCCTCCGCCCGCGTGCGAATGCGGTTGCCCAGAATCACGTCGCAGATGCCCAACTCGATCATGCCGACGGCGTGCGGGATGACGCGGGCGTCGTACTGGTAGTCCGGGTGGATCATCACCACCACGTCCGCCCCCTGCTCCAGGCAGTAGCGGTAGCACGTCTTCTGGTTGCCACCGTACCCGGTGTTCTTCTCGTGGACGATCACGCTCAGGCCCATGTCGCGGGCGATCTTCACCGTGTCGTCTTTGCTGCCGTCGTCCACCAGCAGGATCTCGTCCACGCTGCCCGCCGGGATGTCGCCGACGGTGGCGGCGAGGGTGCGGGCGGCGTTGTACGCCGGCAGCACGGCCATCACCTTGTGCTTCCGCCTAGTCGGCGGCTTCTCGGGGGCGATGACCTCCCGGACGTGGAACGGGTCGCGGGAGGGGTTGAGCGGCGGGCGGTCGAGAAGTGCGGTCATGGGTGCGGTGCTGGGGTGTGGAGCAATCAATTTACGAACGAACGCGGGAGGGCCGTCCGATTCTGATGCGCCGGCCGGGCGAATATTCCCGAAGCGACGATTTACGCCATGCCTTCGGGCGGCGGTGTGAACGGGCCGAGCTTCATGCGGCGGGGGGTGGGCACGAGCGGCGGGAGGGCGAACAGCTCCGGCTCGCGGTTCAGGATCAGGTCGAGCACCCAACAGCCGCGGGCGTGCGGGCCGGGACCGCGGAGGTGGTCGAGCATCGGTTGCTCATCGCACCCGGCCTCTTCCAGAGCGTCGGCGAGGATGGGCATTCGGTCGAAGGCGCGTTCTGCTTCGATTCCGGAAGCCAGTGCGAGGACCGTTTCCGTCCGCCACTCGGGTTCGCACCGATACGGCCGGAACGGGTTGCCGAGTTGCTCGCGGAGGAGGTTGGCGAGTTTGGTCGGCTTGGCGCTAATCCCATCACGGCGGATGCGATGGAAGACGTCATCGGGCACGTCCCAGTTGCTGGACGGAGGTGGGTCTTCACCATCGAGAATTGCGAACTTCCTGACAGACAGCAGGTGATTCACCAACTCCAACATGGCGAACCCGCCACGCGATTTCAACCACTCGGCTTCGGTCACGTTGCGGCCCTCGCTCCGCGGGCGGACGTCGCCCTTGATAACACCGTATCAGATCAGCCAACCACCCGCCGCGGAGCGGCGGCAGCCGGTAGCCAGGGGTGGAGTCGGCGAGCCGAAGGCGAGCGACGGAACCCCTGGAAGCCTGCGCGAGAATGGGACAAGCCCCGGCGGGGCGACAGACTCCCATCTGCCGCCCCGCCGGGGCTTGTCTCAGTTGGTGATTGCATTCGCACCGACTTCGCATTGCCTAGTGCGATCGCCCCCGCCGCGCCGATGTCGTCGTGTGGCACGCCCGGCCTGGTCGCTCGCCGTCGCCTCGACCCGGGGCTTGCCGGTCAGATCTTGGCCGCCTCGATCTTCAGCACCTTGAACCGCAACACGCCCTTCGGCGCCTGGATCTCGGCCACCTCGCCCTTCTTCTTGCCGAGCAGCCCCTGGCCGATCGGGCTGCTGGTGAGGATGCGGTTCTTGGCCGGGTCCTCCTGGCCGGGGCCGACCAGCTCGAACGTCTCCTCCTCGTCCATGTCCTCGTCGAACACGGTGACGCGGCTGCCGAAGGCCACCTGGTCTTTGGGCAGGGAGTCGGTGTCCACGAAGAACGCGCGGGCGAGCTGGGACTTGAGCAGGTCGATCTTCGCCTGCTGCTGCCCCTGGTCCTCGCGGGCGGCGTGGTACTCGGCGTTCTCGCTCAGGTCGCCCAGGTCCCGAGCGGAGGCCACCCGCTTGGTGATCTCGATCAACTCGGCCAGCATGCGGTCGAGTTCGGCCTTCTTCTTGTCGTACCCTTCACGGGTCATGGGGATGCGGTCGTCTACCATAGCCGCCCTCTCCTTCGACGCGCCGGCGTGGGATTCCGGTGACTGCAGTGGGGGACCGATAAAACATCCGGCGGCCGGCTCCTGGGAGCGGCCGCCGGCGGTGAACATGCCCGACATTATAGATCGTCGGGCACGCTCCGCAAAATGATTCGGTTGAACGGCCCTGTGGGGATCGGCCACCCGCGGGCCGTCCACCCGTCCGCCCGCACCGTCTGGGCCTCCTCGCTCGCCTGTACCTTCTCCACGCACGCCTGCTCGGCCTCGGTCAGCTTCTTCGTCAGTTGGGCGAAGTTGCCGCGGCGGGTGCTGACGCTCCCGTCGTCCACGATGGCGATACAGCACGGCTCGTCCAAATCCAGCAGCCGCAGGCACAACCACTCGTAGGCGACGGTGGGGAAGTGCTCGTCGTGCAGCCGCACCACGTCGCCGCTGGCCTTGCGGGCGGCGGTCGCGAACCAGCGGGTGGGCAGCACCAGCCGCGGGGCGATCAGGCCGACCAGTTGGCCCTGGGCGGACCGGTTCTCGGTGCCGGGGGCGACGCCGAGTTTGGGCAGCAGTTCGCCGATCAACTCTTTGGCGCACGCCCGGGCGGCGAGCGAGTTGCGGGCCGTCTCCGAGTGGGTGGGGAGGAAGGCGAGGACGCGGCCTTTCGGCTTCGGTTTGGGGCGGTCGCCGTACCGCCGCGGCTCGTCGTCCTCTTCCTCCTCGCGGACGGCGTACCCGTAGGCCCGCTGGGCGAGCGCGACCGCATCGACCGGCGGGGTGGTCACCCCGTGCCGGGCGAGGAGGGCCGCGATCAGGCGGTCGATGGCGTCGAACAGTTCGTCGGCGGACACGTCGAACATGGAGGAACCCTGGCGAGGCGCCGGGCCGGGGGCGCCCCGGGGGGGGGGCCCAACCCCCCCGCGCCCCCCCCCGCGCCCCCCCCC
>CAYMHO010000091.1:9163-10820 GCA_964390195.1 uncultured Fimbriiglobus sp.
GGCGCACCGCGGGGGCCCGGTGGGGGGGGCGCCGGGGGTGGGTGCCACCACCGGGGCCGGCCACGCCGCTCGGCTCGCCGAACCGCACTCACTTCTTCCCGGCGACCTGTTGCAGGCCGACCACCCCCACCTGGATGGTGCTCTCAATGCCGTACCCGAGGTGCAGGGGGATCGGGGTGACGGTGTTCGCTTCCTTGATCGGGAACTCCATCTTCACCATGTCCGGCTCGACCATCAGGTTCTTGCCCTTCAGCATCTTGCTGATCTCGACCGGGCCGATGGAGCCGTACAGGTGGTTGTCCTCGTTCGCCTGCGCCTCGATGAACACGGTGGTCAGGCGGGAGAGCTGTTCGGCCAGCACCTTCAGGTCGGCCACCTTCGCCTCGCGGGCCTTCGTCACCTTGATCTGGTGCCGCTCGAGCAGCTTCAGGTCGTGCGGGGTGGGGACGATGGCGTACCCGTTCGGGATCAGGTAGTTGCGGGCGTACCCCGGCTTCACCTCCACCTGGTCGCCGGCCTTGCCGACGTGGGTCACGTCCTCCACCAGGACGATGACGGTGCCCCCGTGGGCGCCTTTCTTCACCTGGTTCCGTTTCCGCACCTTCTTCACCGGCAGCTTGGGGCCGGCCGGCTTCGCCTCGCCCTTCTTCTCTTTCGACTTGCTCTTCGCCATCGCGTCACCCGGTTGGAAATGGGCGGAGCCGACACCACTCGGGTGGTCGGCTCCGCCCGGTTCTGTCCCCACGGCGTGCTGGGCCGAGGGTTAGAGGCGGGCGTCTCGGCCCGTCCCAGAAGTCGCCCCCACGGCGGGGGCGTGTGTCGTGTCGGGTGAACCGGCGGTGTGAGCCGCCTGGGTCGGATCACCCGCGGGTTCACACCCGCGGTTCACCTAGAACGGGATGTCGTCGCCCTGCGGTTCGTCGTCCGGCGGGCCGGACGGGCGGTTCTGTTGCGGGCGACCGGTGCCGCCACCCGCACCGCCGCCGTAGCCCCCACCGTTCCCGCCGCGGTTCTGTTGCGGGCGTCCGCCACCGTAGCCGCCCTCGCCCGCCCCGCCCTCGTCGCTCATCCCGCCGCCGTCGCCCTTCCCGCCGAGCAACTCGATCGAGTCGACCACGATCTTGTGCTTGCTGCGGGCGTCGCCGGTGGTCTTGTCCTTCCACTCGTCCAGTTGCAGGCGGCCCTCGATGAAAATCTGGTCGCCCTGCTTGACGTACCGGGTGACCACGTCGCACAGGTTCCGCTTGGCGTCCTGGCGGCTGAACACCTCGCAGTCGATGTACAGCGGGTTCGGGTCGTTCTCCCACTGGCCGGTCTGCGGGTTCTTGCGGCTCCGCCCGACGGCCAGGCGGAACTTCACCACCGTGCTCCCGCTGTTCGGCAGCACCCGCGGCTCCTCCGGGTTCTTGGTCAGCCGGCCGATCAGCATCACCTTGTTCAGCGTCGCCATGCGGCACCTCCGCGGGCGGGACCGGCAAGAGGTTTCTGGTTCAGGTTCGACAGGTAGGGTGGCCCCGCCCTGCGGATAGCTGAACAGATTACGACGAATGATGCAAGCTCGGTGGTCAGGGCGAGCCGAGCGGCGTGAGCCGCCGGGTGGGAGTGTAAAACCCCCCGCCGGGCCCCCCCGGCGGGCACCCCCGCCCCTACAACCGCA
>CAYMHO010000091.1:10830-16509 GCA_964390195.1 uncultured Fimbriiglobus sp.
GCCGAGCGGCGTGAGCCGCCGGGTGGTTGTGAATACCACCCGGCGGCTCACGCCGCTCGGCTCGCCGCGCCCTTACTCCGGCTTGTCCGAGTCGGCCATCTCGCTGCGGCGGCCGCGGCGGGGGCTACTGACCGGCGGGCCGTTGCCCAGGTCGGGCACCGGGCCGAAGTCGGCCAGCCCGCCGGTGGGGGCGCCCGGGTCGTTGATGTTGGCCGGGGTGATGTCGGTCGGGCTGGGCTCGTCGTGGTACCCGCGGAGGGCGAACGACGCCCCCTGCTCGTCGCGGGCGATGTGCAGCATCACCTCCTCGTACCGGTGGTCCACGTTGCTGGTCAGGTGCCGCAGCATGAAGTCGGTCATGTTCAGCCGCATGTCCGCCTCCAGCGCCTGCTGGTGGGTCGACTCCATGCGGTAGTAGATGATGTGGAAGTGCGCCTTCTTCTGCTTCCGCATCGGGTAGGCCAGCTTCTGGTTCTCGTTCCACGGGCGGGAGACCACCACCTCCCCGCCGTGCTTGGCCAGGGTGGTGTGCAGGCTCTCCTTGATCATCTCCCCGTCGGTGGCCATCTTCCCGGAGTCGATCACGAACATCGTCTCGTACAGCTCGACCGGCATGTGAAACCTCGGTGGTAAGCCCGGCGGGGTGAGCCGCCGGGGTGGTGCTGTGGCTCGCGGGCCGGACGCCCCGGCCCGAACGACCCCCCGCGACCGGCGGGGGGAGCGACCTCGTTGTCCTTCGTCCTCAGTCCTCAGTTCTCAGGCGGCTTCGGCTCGTTGCCCGTCTTCTTGCCTTTCTCCCGTGTCTCCTGTCTCCTGTCTCCTGTCTCCTTCTTCTTCTCCGGCTTCGCCGCCGGCTCCGGCCCGTTCACCCGGTTCATGCACGCGGCCAACCCCTGCCGCACCCAGACGAGCACCCCGTTGGCGGCACTCGCCACCGCCTCGTCGGCCGCCGTCCGTTCGCCCGGCTTGAACCGCGTCAGCACGAAATCGACCGCCTCGCCGGGGGCCGGTTGGCCGATGCCGATCCGCAGCCGCGGGTACTCGTCGGTGCCCAACTGGTCCTGGATGTTCTTCAACCCGTTCTGCCCGCCGGCGCTGCCCTTCGCCCGCACCCGCAGCTTGCCGAGCGGCAGGTTGTAGTCGTCGCACACCACCAGCAGGTCGGCCGGCGTCAGCTTGTAGAAATCCAGGACCGCCCGCACCGCCCGCCCGCTCAGGTTCATGAACGTCTGCGGCTTGACCAGCAGCACCTTCTCCCCGCCCTCGGTCATCTCCACCACTTCCGCCTGAAACGCCGACCGGGACGAGCCGACCCCCGGCCCCTTCGCCAGGTAGTCGATCACGTCGAACCCGACGTTGTGCCGGGTGCCGGCGTACTGCCGGCCGGGGTTGCCGAGGCCGACGACGACCTTCATGGTGCTTAGCCCTCAGTGCTTAGTTCTCGGAGAACGAGGCACACCAAAAGGCCGGCAGGTTCACCCCGCCGACGACTGAGCACTGAGGACTAAGCACCAAGGACTGAAGACTACTCTTCCTCCCCTTCCTTCGGCTTCTTGGCCGTGAGCACTTCCGGCTCGGTGCCGGTCGCTTCCGGCGTCTCGACCGGCTCTTCCGCGCCCGGCAGCTTGAGTTGCACCACCACCGCCTCGCCCGGCTCCAGCACCTTCACCCCGTCCGGCAGGGTCAGGTCGCGGACGTGGATCGGGTGGCCGAGGGTCAGCCCCTCGATGTCCAGGCGGAACGACTCGGGGATCTTGAGCGCGAAGCACTCGATGTGCAGCAGGTGGAGGGGCTGTTCGAGCACCCCGCCGCCGGTGTTCTTCGGGATGCCCCGCAGTTCGACCGGCACCGTCACCTTCACCCGCTCGGCCGCGTCCACCCGCCACAGGTCGATGTGGTACATCTCCTTGCCCAGGTGGCACCACTGCAGCTCGCGGATGAGCACCGTCTCCTTCTTCCCGTTCAGGCTGATCTCGAACGTGCGGGCGTGCTGAACGCGGATGGCGTGGTCGAGCGCCTTCGCCGGCACGGCAACGGCCACCGGGTCCTGCTTGTGCCCGTACACGATGCCGGGGATCATGCCGGCGGCGCGGGTCTTCTTGGCGCTCTTGGTGCCGGTGGAGGTACGGGGCTGGAGTTCCAGCGAGACGAGATCGGACACGGCGGGAACCTCGGGCCGGGGCTGCTCTCTCGCGGACAATGCCGCGATACCCTCGCCGGGGCCGGGGGATACGAAAAGTGTGATTATGGCGGGCGGGCGGACCTTGACAAGGGGTGAATGCCCTCGACACGAGCGAGTCTCGATCCCATCACTTGTCCCCCACACACACGCGGATGGGTTCATTCCACCCCCTCCCACCCATCCGTGAAAACATGTCCGGATCGCGAAAGATCCCATGCCGGCCAAGCACTTACGGCGAATCGGACGAGCCGTCGGGTTCGTTTCCGTCCGATCGGTCGTCGAAGAGGTGAACGCCGGCGGGAACGGGATTTCGGCCTCCACGACGAGTTCGCCAACGCCCCTCGGCCGGCCGTATCAAATCTTCCCCGTCGCGATCGTGGTGGGTGTGATGCCGCCCGAACCACCCATCGATTCCGGAACCGCACGAGGAGGGCGTGATGCCTTCGCCATTCTGTGCCGCGGCGGTCGCGGTCCTGCTGTGCGAGCCGATCGGCAGTGCCGCCGACCCGCCGCCGGGGGTGAAGGATCCCGACAAGCGGCTCCAGGAGACGATCAGGGGCGTCAGCACGTCCCGTCAGCGGGTCGGCGTGGTGGAGAGCGTTGACCCCGAGCAGATGGTCATCGTCGAGGTGACCGAGGACGGGAAGGAGAACAAGTACCGCCTCCTCCCGATCGACCTCATGAGCGAAGGGAAAATCCTTGACGTGAGTTCGCCACGGTTCGCCTACCGCTGGCAGGACGTGCAGGTGAGCGACAAGATTGAGGTGAGGGCTGCCGAGGACAAAGCCGACAAACGACCGATGCCGAGATCGCGGCTGCCTACCCCAAGCGGGCTGAGCGGAGGGACCGAGTGACCAACGCACTCATTGAGGAAGCTCGCCCCGGTGGGTTGCCCCCGAAGTTGCAAGAGAAGCTCGACGCCATCCGGGCGAAGAAGACAGAGAAGGAGTTGGTAGCCACGCCGCCGAAGAAGGACGACAAGAAGTGACCACACCGGGTATGACGAGCCGCGACCGCCAGGGAGCGGGGGTTGGCATCCCCCGCTCCCTGGCGGTCGCGGCTCGTCATGCCCGGTGCCGTTTCCGGGCGTCGACGCTCACCACCCGTACCACGGGTAGCCGGGATACACCGGGAAGTACGGTGGGCGGTCGATCGGGAACGTCGGCAAGTACACCGGCGGGCGGTACACCGGCGGGTAGTACACCGGCGGGTAGAAGACCGGCGGCTTGTACACCGGCACCTTGTGCACCGGGGGCACGAAGATCGGCTTCGGCTTGACGTACACGCCCGGCTTCGTCTGCGGGAACGTCTTCACGCTCTGGGCCTGGGCGGCCGTCGCCAGCAACAGCACCGCCGCCGCGGTGGCAATCAGTCGGGTCAACATGATCCGGAACTCCTTATGGGTGAACCCGCCGCGGGACGCGAGCGGGGGACACGGGAGGTATCCGGAGCGGGATTGGGAATCGGCCAAGAAGGTGCCGGGCGGAAATGTCTGGCGTCGCCCACTATAGATGGTATCATCGCGGTGCTGAATCCCGCCTGAACCGGTGCCCCGCACCGTCTGATCGGACCGGCCGACCGACCCCACCACCCGCAGGAGCCTCGCCCGATGAGGTCTCTGTGTCTCGCCGTAGCCCTCCTCCTCCCGGCCGTGGTCGTCGCCGCCGACCCCATTGAGGCGGTCATCGACAGGCACGTCGATGCCAAGCTGAAGGCCGAGAGCGTCACCCCCGCCCCGCAGGCCGACGACCACACGCTGGTTCGCCGCCTGACGCTCGACCTGGTCGGCCGCATCCCCACGACGCAAGAGGCCGACGCCTTCGTCACGTCGAAGGACGCGGACAAGCGGGCGAAGCTGGTGGACCGGCTGATGAACTCGGGGGGGTACAGCCGGTATCAGGCGTACCTGTTCGAGATGATGCTGAACGAGGGCAAATCGGCCGGCGGGCTGCGGGAGTACCTGACGAAGTCCGTCGCCGCGAACAAGCCGTGGGACGTGGTGTTCCGCGACCTGATGCTGCCCGACGAGGCCGCCAACAAGGGGGCGGGCGAGTTCCTGAAGCCGAAGGTGGGCGACACCGACAAGCTGACGAACGACGTGAGCGTGGCCTTCTTCGGGGTGAACGTGAGCTGCGCCCAGTGCCACGACCACCCGAACGTGAAGGACTGGACGCAGGACCACTTCTACGGGATGAAGTCGTTCCTCGCCCGGACGTACGACGCCGGCGGGCAGATCGCCGAGCGGCCGAGCGGGCTGGTCAAGTTCAAGCCGACGAAGGGGCCGGAGCGGCAGGCCAAGCTGATGTTCCTGACCGGGGCGACGGTGGACACCGACACCGTGCGGGAACTGAACAAGGACGAACAGAAGAAGCAGAAGGAGATGGAGGAGCAGGCCAAGAAGGACAAGAAGGCCCCGCCGCCGCCGCCGTTCAGCGCCCGCGCCGAACTGGTGAAGGTGGCGCTCCAGCCGAAGGAGGCGGAGTTCTTCAGCAAGAACATCGTCAACCGCCTGTGGCACCGCTTCCTCGGCGTCGGGCTGGTGTCCCCGCTCGACCAGATGCACTCGGCCAACCGCCCGAGCCACCCGGAGTTGCTCGCCGAGTTGGCCGCCGACACGACGGCGCACAAGTACGACCTGCGGCGGCTCGTCCGGGGCATCGTCATGAGCCAGGCGTACAGCCGCGGGAGCAAGTACGGCAGCGGGGCGCACCCGGACAGCAGCCTGTTCGCCGTCGCCCAACTGAAGCCGCTCACCCCGGTCCAGTTGGCGACCTCGCTCAAGATCGCCGCCACCGACCCGAGGCAGTTCGACGGCAAGGCGGACGACATCGAGAAGAAGCTGGAACAACTGGAGGCGTCCGCCCGCGGGTTCGCCGGGGCCATCGCCGTGCCGACCGACCACTTCCAGATCGGGGTGAGCGAGGCCCTGCTGTTCAGCAACAGCGACCGCGTGCTGAAGGAGTTCCTGACCGACGGGAACGGGATGCTGCTGGCCCGCGTCAAAGCGGAGAAGGACGAGGCGACCGCCCACAAGCTGCTGGTGCAATCCGCCCTCTGCCGCCCGGCCACCGCCGCCGAACTGAAGGCGTTCGCCGAGTACGCCGCCCGCCGCACCGACCGCCCGGCCGAAGCACAAAAGCAAATGCTCTGGGCACTGATGACCTGCCCGGAGTTCCGGTTCAACCACTAACCCGCCCGTAGGGGCACCCCTTGTGGGTGCCCTGCATACCAGGGCACCCACAAGGGGTGCCCCTACGAGAGGCCTGATCCATGTCCCGTTCGTCCTTCTGCCGGTCGGCCGACCACGCCGTCAACCGCCGCGGGTTCCTCGGCGCCGCCGTCGCCGGCCTCGGGGCCGCCGCCGTCGCCGACATGACCGGGCTGAACGTGCTCGCCACCCCGGCGCTGGCCGGCGAGCTGAAGAAGAAGCAGAAGCGGGTCATCCTGCTCTGGCTGGCCGGCGGGGCGAGCCAACTGGAGACGTGGGACCCGAAGCC
>CAYMHO010000091.1:16609-22227 GCA_964390195.1 uncultured Fimbriiglobus sp.
TCCTGCTCTGGCTGGCCGGCGGGGCGAGCCAACTGGAGACGTGGGACCCGAAGCCGGGTGTGAGCACCGGCGGGCCGTTCCGCAGCATCAAGACGGACGTGCCCGGCCTGCACATCTCGGAACTCATGCCGCAGATGGCCAAGCGGATGCACACCACGGCGGTCGTCCGCGGGCTGAACACGAAGAACGGCGACCACGGCAGCGGCGCGAAGATCATGATGCGGGGCCGCATGGACGTGGGCGGCATCAAGTACCCCGACCTGGGGGCGGTGCTGGCCCGCGAGATGGGCCGGGCCGACAGCAAGGTGCCCGACTACGTCACCTTCTACACCCAGACCGAAGGGCGGGGATTCGCCCCGGGCGACAGCGGCTTCCTGGGGGCACGCTTCGCCCCGATGGAGCTGACCACCAACAACATCCCCGAGTACATCCGCAAGCTGGACGGGGTGAGCGAACTGGACCACCAGCAGCGGGCCGACCTGCGGGACCTGCTCGGCAAGCAGTTCGGCGACGGGCGGCAGTCGGACACCCTCGGCAGCCACAACCAGGCGTACGAGCGGGTGCGGGGGATTATGGCGAGCGAGAAGCTGTTCGACGTGACGCAAGAGCCGCAGAAGGTGCGGGACAAGTACGGGCCGACGCAGTTCGGCGAGCAGGCACTCATCGCCCGCCGGCTGGTGGAGGCCGGGGTGCCGTTCGTGCGGGTGGCCCGCGCGTGGTGGGACAGCCACGGGCAGAACTTCGAGACGCACCAGGAGATGGTGCCCGAACTCGACCAAGTCATGGCCACGCTGATTGACGACCTGAAGGACCGCGGCCTGCTCGACGACGTGATGGTGGTGACGCTGGCCGAGTTCGGCCGCACGCCGGGCATCAACAGCAGCCTCGGCCGCGACCACTTCGCCAGCGCGTGGAGCATGACCATGAGCGGCGGCGGGGCGAAGGGCGGGGCGGTGTGGGGCAAGACGGACGACAAGGGGAACAAGGTGATCGACCAGGAGGTGAACGCCGGCAGCCTGTTCGCCACCATCTATGCCGCCCTCGGCATCAAGCACGACAAGAACTACTACGTCGGCAGCCGGCCGATCCCGCTCGTGGACCCCGGCTTCGAGCCGATCAAGGAGTTGGTGGGGTAACGACTCGATCTTCGCCGCGAGCTCGCGAGCTCGCGGCGAAGACAGGCTCTTCGCCCCATTCCCCAATCAATTCACCCCAACCCCACCTTCCCCATGAAAGCCCCGTCGCCGGACAAACTGAAACTGGACAAGGACCACGGCCGGTCGGTCATCACCTTCGGCATCGCCCGCGTGCCCAAGTCCGGCCGCGTGTTCCTGGCCACGTCCGACTTCGCCGTCTGCGAGGGCGACCTGTCCGCCGCCAAGTTCGAGGCGAAGGAACTGTACCGGCACGACACCAGTTACGTCACCACTGTCACGCTGGCCGGCAACGTGCTGGTGTCCGGCGGGTACGACGGCAAACTGGTGTGGTGGGACACCGAGAAGAACGCGAAGGTGCGGACGACCGAGAACGCCCACGCCAAGTGGATCCGCCAGGCCCGCACCTCCCCCGACGGGAAAGTGATCGCCAGCGTGGCCGACGACATGGTGGCGAAAATCTGGGACGCCTCCACCGGCAAGCTGGTCCACGAGCTGAAGGGGCACGCGGAGAAGACGCCGCAGAACTTCGGCTCGATGCTGTATACGCTCGCGTTCAGCCCGGACGGCAAGCACCTGGCCACCGGCGACAAGATCGGCCACGTCATCATCTGGGAAGTCGAGACCGGCAAGAAGGTCGCCGAACTCGACGCACCCGTCATGTACACCTGGGACAAGACGCAACGCCTGCACAGCATCGGCGGCATCCGCTCGCTGGCGTTCTCCCCGGACGGCAAGCAACTGGCCGTCGGCGGCATGGGCAAGGTCGGCAACATCGACCACCTGGAAGGCAACGCCCGGCTGGAGGTGTTCACCTGGGCCGACGGCAAGCAGGTGGCGGAGGTGCCCGACAACAAGTTCAAGGGACTCGTCACGCAACTGCGGTGGGCGCCGGACGGGTCGTGGCTGCTCGGCGTCGGCGGGGCGGGGGAGGGGTTCGTCTGCTTCTACGACGTGCCGGCCAAGAAGGTGCTGAAGGCGGAGAAGGCCGGCAGCCACATCCACGACCTGTGGGTGAGCGACGCCGCCGCCGAGTTCGTCGTCGCCAGTCACAACAAGGTGAGCGTGTACCAACTCCCGACCTGAGAGGCGGCCCGCGGCTCAGGTGTAGTCCGGAGCGAGCGACCGCTCGTCGCGGAAGTCGGGCGGGGTGTCGGCGACCGCCTCCGCCCGCTTCGGCGGGCCGAACAGTTTCTCCGTCAGCCACTGGATGGCGAAGAAGAAGACCGGCGTCAGGAACACGCCGAACGCCGTCACCCCGATCATCCCCGCGAACACGGCCGTACCCAGGGTGCGGCGCATCTCCGCCCCCGCCCCGGACGCGATCACCAGCGGCACCACCCCCAGGATGAACGCCACGCTGGTCATGACGATCGGCCGCAGCCGCAGCCGGCACGCCTCGATGGTCGCCTGCCACACGCTCGCCCCGGCCAGCCGACGGGCGCGGGCGTACTCGACGATCAGGATGGCGTTCTTGCTGGCCAGCCCGACCAGCACGACGAACCCGATCTGGGTGAAGATGTTCACGTCGTACCCGGCCCACTTGCACCCCAGCAGGGCCGACAGCAGGCACATCGGCACCACCAGAATGACCGCCAGCGGGAGCGTCCAGCTCTCGTACTGGGCGGCCAGCACCAGGAACACGAACACCACACTCAGGGCGAAGGCGATCAGCACCGTGCTACCGGTCTGCTGCTGCAGGAAGGCGAGTTCGGTCCACTCCGTCTTGGTGGTCGGGTCGTGGCCCAGGCGGGCGTCGGCCAGACCTTTCAGCTTGGCCATCGCGTCCCCGCTGCTGGTGCCGGGGGCGGGGTTGGCCGTCACCGGGGCGGCCGGGTGCAGGTTGTACCGCACCACCAGGCTCGGCCCGGTACTCTCCTTCGGCGTCAGGAAGCGGCGGACGGGCACCATCTCCCCGGTGCGGCGGTTGGGCACCTGCACGGCGTACAACCCGTCCAGCCCCTTGCGGTACTTGGCCTCCGCCTGCACGTTCACCTGCCAGGTGCGGCCGAAGCGGTTGAAGTCGTTCACGTACTCGGACCCGAAGTACTGCCGCATGGCGGTGAGCACGTCGCCCACGTCCACCCCGGTCGTCTCGGCCGCGTCGCGGTCGAACTCCAGCCACACCCACGGGCTGTTCGAGTTCGTCCCGCTGAACGCCCCCTCCAGTTCCGGCGTCTCCACCGGGTTGTTCGCCAACTCCACCACCGCATCGGCGTGCGCCTGCACCGCGCGGGTGGTCTTGTCGTCGCCGACGCGGTCTTCGAGCATGAGGCGGAACCCGCCGGCCGCCCCCAGGCCGTCCACCGGCGGAGCCGGGAACACGCTCACCACCGCCTGCGGCACTCCGGCGTCGCACTTCGCCCGCAACTGGGCGGCGATGTGGTCGGCCGACTTTTCCGTCTCGCGGCGGTGCTCGAAGTCGTCGAGCATGACGTACACGGTGGCCACGTTGGCCGCGTTCCCGCCGAGTACGGCCGAGTTGCCGGCCACCGCCACCGTGTGCCGCACGCCGGGGATTTCACGGGCGATGATGTCCACCGCCGCGGCCGCCTTCTCGGTCGCCGTCAGCGACGCCCCCTCCCGCAACTGCACGTTCACCAGCAGGTAGCCCTTGTCCTGCGGGGGGATGAACCCGGTCGGGGCGGCGTCGAACTCGTGCACCGTCCACCACACCAGCCCGCCGAACACGGCCAGCACCAGCGGCGTGAGCCACAAGCTGCCCTTCACCGCCAGCAGGTAGCCGCCGGTGAACACCCGGAACAGCCGCTCGAACACGAGCGACACCACCACCCCGACGAGCAGGGCGAACAGCACCGCCACCACGCTCGGGGCGTGTTCCCGCACCACGCCTGGTAGGCCGCCCGCCCACCCGTCCACCAGGTGCCGGATGTGCGGGGTGAGCAGGAAGTACGCGGCGCCCGCGAACGACAGTGGGATGAGCAGGTGGTCCGTCCAGCGGCGGCCGGGGCCGGCGTGCGGACGCAACAGCAGCCCGCACAGGGCCGGCGACAGTGTGAGCGAGTTGAACGCGGAGATGAGGGTGCTGATGGCGATGGTGACGGCGAACTGGCGGAAGAACTCGCCGACGATGCCGGTGATGAAGACGCACGGCACGAACACGGCCGACAGCACCAGGCCGACGGCGATGACCGGCCCGCTCACCTCTTTCATCGCCCGTGCCGTCGCCTCTCGCGGTGTCATCCCGCCGTCCAGGTGGTGCTGCGCCGCCTCCACCACCACGATGGCGTCGTCCACCACGATGCCCACCGCCAGCACCAGCCCGAACAGGGTGAGGGTGTTCAGGCTGAACCCGGCCAGGGCCATGAACCCGAACGTGCCGACGATGGCCACCGGCACGGCGGCGAGCGGGATGACGGCACTCCGCCAGCTCCGCAGGAACACCAGCATGACGAGCGCCACGAGCACCACCGCGTCGCGGAGGGTGACGAACACCTCGCTCACCGACTCCCGGATGAACGGGGTGGTGTCGTACACGATCTCGTACTTCACCCCCGGCGGGAACCGCGGCTCCAGCTCCTTCATCTTCGCCTTCACCCGCTCGGCCGTCTCGATGGCGTTGGTGCCGGGCAACTGGTAGATGGCCAGCGCCACCGACGGGCGGCCGTTGAGGGTACACGTCTGGTCGTAGGCGAGTGCCCCCAGTTCGATGCGGTCGGTCACGTCCTTCAGCCGCACCGCCCGCCCGTCGGCGTCCGTCTCCAGCACGATCTCCTCGAACTCCTTCGGGTCGGTCAGCCGCCCGCGGGTGTTGATGGTGAACTGGAACGCCTGCCCGGTGGGCACCGGCGGCTGGCCGATCTGGCCGGCGGCCACCTGCGCGTTCTGCCCGAGGATGGCCGCCCGCACCTCGTCCGCGCTCAGCCCGCGGTTGGCCATCTTGGTCGGGTTCACCCACACCCGCATGGAGTAGTCCCGCTGGCCGAGGAACTGGATGTCGCCGACGCCGTCCAGGCGGGCCAGTTCGTCCCGCAGTTGGATGGTGGCGTAGTTGCTCAGGTACAGGGCGTCGCGGGTGTTCAGGTCGAGCCCCGCCCATCCGGCCCCGCCGGTGAGGGCGAGCGACGGCAGGAGCTGTTCGCCGCGGGCGGTGTCGGTGCTGCTCAGGTTGACGATCATGAGGGTGCCGGTCGCCTTCTTCTTGACCGTCACCCCCCGCCGCTTCACCTCGTCCGGCAGCTTCGGCTCGGCCACGTTCACCCGGTTCTGCACCAGCACCTGGGCGATGTTCAGGTCGGTGCCCGGCTTGAAGGTGACGGTGAGCGAGTAGGTGCCGTCGTTCGCCGAGGTGCTGCTCATGTACAGCATGTTCTCCACCCCGTTCACCTGCTCCTCGAGCGGGGCGGCGAGGGTGTCGGCGATGGTTTTGGCGTTCGCGCCGGGGTAGTTGGCCGACACCTCGACCGTCGGCGGGGTGATCTCGGGGTAGAGGGCGACCGGCAG
>CAYMHO010000092.1:0-22172 GCA_964390195.1 uncultured Fimbriiglobus sp.
CCTTCACCCACATGCCGAGCGCCTCGTGCAGCCCGCCGGCGTACTTGCTGAACTGACTCTCACTCGGGGTGTCGGTGGTCGGGTTGTCCACCAGCCAGATTTCCCCGCGGCGGGTGCAGACGAGCAGCTTGCCGTCCGGGCGGAAGGCCAGCCCGCCGGCCTCCAGCACGCAGTCCTTCGGCGTGGCGAAGGTGGTCATCGGGTAGTATTTGGCCTCGTCTCCTTGCGGCTTCGCGGCCTTGTTGCCACCGCCGCCACCGCCGCCCGGGAAGTCCTTGGTAAACTTGTCACGCACCTCTTTCGGCAGGCTGGTCGGCAGATCCGGGGCGATGTACACCTCCCACCCGCCGGCCAGTTGGCCGATCTTCACCAGCAGTTGGTTCTTTCCTTTCTGCACATCGAGGGTGACGATGTCCTGATCCGGGGCGGCCGGGCGGACGTGCGGCTCGTGGTGAATCCGCTTGCCGTTGAACACGACCGTCAGGCTGTCGTCGGAGCCGAACGAGACGGGCAGTTTCGCCGCCGCCGGCGACTCGAACTCGTGGTAGAGGTACACCACCGCGTCGTTCGGCGTCTTCGGGCAGAGCGGTTTCAGGTCGATCACCTTGCCGAGTTGGAACCCCTTCCACTCCTTCCACCCGACCTTCCCCCCGCCCTTGCCGGTGTACTCGGCCTTCAGGTCCACCGCCTTCTCGGGCGGGTAGGCCTCGTCGAACCCGGTGTTGTCCTTGTTCTCGAACGGCCCGGCGTAGTGCCAGGGGCCCTGCAGGGTGGGCAGGCCGAAGGTGGCGAGGGTGGCGGCGGCCGTCTCCCCCTTGTTCCCCTTCTTGACGTACTGACCGTCCGCCTTCGGCTGGGCGAGCAGTGGGAGGGCGACCGCCAAGGCGAGTGCCGCGAACGGGAGCAGGCGTTTCATGTGCGAAAAGAAGGTGTGGGGTGGGGGGGTCGAGAAGCAGTTGTCTCGCAAAGCCGCGAAGGACGCAAGGAAAAAGGCGGGCAGTGTCGGCTCCCCACACTCGGTCTTCTTTGCGGTCTTGGCGCCTCTGCGAGATACTCAGTGTTCGAGCCACGAAGTCAGGACAGTTTTTCCCACAGCGAGTCGAACTCCCGCTGGAAGCTTGCCAGCAGGGCCGGGTCGCCGGAGTCGGTCACGTTCTCTTCGTTGTTGGCCGCGGCCGAGCGGGTCCAGTTGTAGCTGCCGTTGATCAGCCGCGAGCGGTCGAAGATGGCGAACTTGTGGTGCATGTGGAACGGCGTCTGGTCCACCAGGAGCGGGATGCCGGCCGCTTGCAACCGCGGGATGTCCGACCCTTCGTCGAACGCCTTGTCGTTGTCGGTGATGATGCGGACCTTCACACCCCGCTTGTGGGCGGCCAGGATGGCGGTGGCGATGCGGTCGTCGGTGATGGTGAACACACAGACGTCGGCGGAGCGGCGGGCGGAGTTCAGCCGGGAGACGATCCGCCCGAGGCAGGCGTCGCCGGGGCTGAAGAAGGCTTCGTCCGGGGCGGTGGACGGTTGTGCGGTTGCGGCACCGCCCATCGGCAGCAGCACCTTGAGCACGTCTTCGAGGAAGTCGATCACCTGAACCGCCTGCGGGTCGGCGACGGCGTTGCGGGCGGTGTCGAACACCCGGCTGCGGGCCACCCCCCGCTTCTGCTCGGACGTGACGTTCGCCTCCAGCCACCTGGCGAGGGCTTTCTTCTCGGCGTCGGACAGCTTGCCGTCCACCAGGAACTGGCGGAGGAGGGCGTCGAGTTCGGCGGCGTTCATGCGGCGATTATGCCGGGTGGGGGAGGGGAGGGCAAGCGTTTGTAGCCGCGAGCCGCGGGCGAGCGTGTCCGACCTCCGACGCGCTCGCCCGCGACTCGCGGCTACTTCACCGTCACCGTCTGGCCGTCGGCGAGTGCGCCGAGGTTGCCACTGGCCACCTGCTCGGTGCCGTCGAACGCCGCCCACTCGCCGCCGGTGGTGCCCGCCTTCCGTTTGCCCAGCACCTCCACCGTACCGTTCTCGACCTTCCCGGTCTTCACCCGCAGCTTCTCGACCTTGCCGTCCTTCACCGCGTAACAGTAGGCGGTCTCGTCGGCGAACAGCACTGCGGCGGCCGGCAGGGTGAACCCGTCCGCGCCCGCCCCGCTCAGCTTCACCGTCGCGTACAAGCCGGGCTTGTACTCCCCCTTCGGGTTGTCCAGGTCGATCTCCACCCGGAGGGTGCGGGCCTCGGCCGAGAACGCCCCGCTGGCGCGGGCGACGGTGGCCGGCACCTCCGCGGTGCCCAGCGCGGGGAACCGGATCATCGCCTTTGACCCGACACCGGCCTTCGTCGCCACGCTCTCCGGCAGGTCCACCGACACCCGCAGTTTGTCCACCCGGGCCACCACGAACATCGGTTCGGGCTTACCCCCACCGGGTTGAAGGAAGTGCCCGGTGTGGACGTTCCTTGAGGTGATCACCCCGCTGAACGGCGCGCGGATTTCGGTGTAGCCGAGCAGCGCCTTCACCTTCTCCTGCTCCGCCGCGGCCACGTCCTTTCGCGCCTCGGCGGCCTTCACCTCCGCCTCCGCCTGTTTCCCCCTCGCCTTGGCAGCCCGCACCGCCGCGGCCGCCGACACCACGCGGGCGTCCACTTCTTGTTTCCCGGCGGCCGCGATCTTCGCCTGCTTGCGGGCCTCATCCAACGTCTGGCCGTCGATCACCCCGCCGAGTTTCTCCATCCGCTTCAGCTCCGACTCCCACCGCTCCACCTCGGCCGTCACGCGGGCCAACCCGGCCTTCGCCTCCGCCTCGCCCGCCTCGGCCGACACCACCAGCTCGCCCGCCACCTCCGCCCCCTTCTTCGCCAGTTCCACGTCGGCCTCGGCCCGCTTCACCTCGGCCGCCTTCTGCTTCCCTTCGGCCACCAGTTCGGGGATGGTCAATTCGGCCAGCAGCGTACCCGACTTCTCTTTCGTCGGCCCCTCCACCTTGTCGCCGATGTCCACGTGCACCTTCGCCACGAAGCCGGGGAGCTTCGCCAGGATCGGGGTCGTCTCGAACGCCGACACCGTGCCCGGCTGCTCGGTGCTCCACACCAGCGGCTGCTTCTTGGGTGACACCACGCTGACGGCGGTGGTGTCGGCCGGCTGTGCGACCGCGAGCAGCGGGGACAGGAGCAGCAGAGGCAGGGCGTGACGCATTGGGGCAAGCTCCGGTGAGAGTCGAAATGGTACCACACTCCCCGCCGCTCCGCCCCCGTTCCTATCCTGACCGCACACCCCCACGGGCAGCCCAGGCATGGAAATCGACGTGGCCGGCACGGCGGCGAAGGTCGTCGCCAACATGGAGAAGGTGATCATCGGCAAGCGGCCGCAACTGGCCCTGGCCCTGTCGGCGTACCTGTGCGAAGGGCACATCCTGCTCGAAGACGTGCCCGGCGTGGCCAAGACCATGTTCGCCCGTGCCCTCGCCCGCAGCGTCGGCTGCACCTTCAAACGGCTGCAATGCACCCCGGACCTGCTGCCGACCGACGTGACCGGCGTCAGCATCTTCAACCAGAAGACGACCGAGTTCGAGTTCCGCCCCGGCCCGGTGTTCGCCCAAACCCTGCTGGTGGACGAGATCAACCGGGCGACGCCGCGCACGCAGGCGGCGTTGCTCGAAGCGATGGCCGAGCGGCGGGTGAGTGCCGACGGCCAGACCTACGTGCTGAAGCCGCCGTTCCTGGTGATCGCCACGCAGAACCCGATCGATCAGGAAGGCACCTTCCCGCTCCCGGAGGCCCAACTCGACCGCTTCCTGGTCCGGCTGAGCCTGGGGTACCCGAGCTGGGAGGAAGAGGCGAAGATGCTGACGAAACTCCAGTTCGGCCACCCGATTGACGACCTTCAACCCGTGGTGACCGCCGCCGACATCACGAACGCCCAGGAGGCGATCCGCAGCGTCCACGTGGACGAGAAGATCAAGAAGTTCGTGCTGGACATCGTCCACGGCAGCCGCGAGCACGAAGACCTGCTCCTCGGCGGCAGCCCGCGGGCGAGTATCGCCCTGTTCCGCACCGCTCAGTCGCTGGCCGCGATCAGCGGGCGGGACTTCGTGACGCCCGACGACGTGAAGCGGATGGCCCAGCCGGTGCTCGCCCACCGCATCATCCTGCGACCCGAGAGCCGCCTGCGGAAGAAGACGGCCGCGAGTGTGGTGAACGAGATCCTCGGCGACCAGCGGGTGCCGGTGGTGGAACGTGACATGAAGGGCAGCACTGACTACTTCCGTTAGCCGACACGTCATGACCGACACCCGCGTGAGCGTCCTCACCCCGCCCGGCACCGGGGCGATTGCTACCGTCGCCGTCGTCGGCCCGCGGGCCTGGGAGGCCGTGCGGGCGGTGTTTCAGCCGATCAAAGGACCACTTCCCGAGGTGCCGCCGCTGCACCGCGTCTACTTCGGCGTACTCGGCGACGGCGGGGATGAGGTGGTGGTGGGGGTGAAGTCGGCCGAGTGGGTGGAGGTGCATTGCCACGGCGGCCGGCGGGTGGTTCGGTGGGTGGTGGATCAGCTTGAGACGAGCCGCGACCGCGAGGGAGCGGGTGAAGAGATACCCGCTCCCTCGCGGGCGCGGCGCGGGGGGGCCACCGAGGAACGCGCCCACCGCCCCCTCGCGGTCGCGGCTCGTTGAGGCAACCGATGAACGCGCCCTCCTCCCCCTCACCCACGCCGCCACCGTCCGCGTCGCCTCTATCTTGCTGGACCAACTCAACGGCGCGTTCGACCGGGCGGTCGATGCTATCCTCGCCGGCTGGCCGAACACCCGCCCGCAGCTCGAACGGCTCGCGGCCCTCGCTCCGATCGGGCGTCGGCTGAACAACCCGCCGAGGGTGGTCATCGCCGGCCCGCCCAACGTCGGCAAGAGTTCGCTGCTGAACGCCCTCGCCGGGTATCAGCGGAGCATCGTGTCCCCCACCGCCGGCACCACGCGGGACGTGGTCGGCGTCGAACTGGCGTTCGACGGCTGGCCGGTGCGGGTATCGGACACGGCCGGGTTGCGAGAAGCGGGTGAGCAACTCGAAGCGGCGGGCATCCAACTGGCCGAGCGGGAACTGGCGGCGGCGGATCTGGTTCTGTGGCTGATGGACTACACCGACCCGAACCCGACATGGCCGCCGCACGATTTCGGCGGGCGGCTGCTGACGGTCATCAACAAGATCGACCAGCCGCGAGTGTGGGACGACGCCGTCTGGGCCAGTCATCACGGAACACTGGCGGTGTCGGCCGCGAGCGGGACGGGTGTGACCGGCCTGGTGTTCGACATTGTCCACCGCTTGTTCCCGGTGGTGCCGCAGCCGGGAGAGGCGGTGCCGTTCACCCCGGAGTTGTGTGACGCGGTCGAGCGGGCGGTGGAGGGGGACATCGAGGTGCTTCGCCGCGTGATGTAGGTCGTGGTCGAACAGGTCCGAAGGACTGTGAGGCCCGACGGCCAACTTTCGGGCCGAGTGGTTGGCCGTCGGGCCTCACCTCCCTGGCGGGAGGTTCGACCACGACCTACAAAACGCCCATCTCCTTTCGGACCCTTCCCATGCATCTGGCGAAAGTGCTCTACCCGTCGGGCGACGTCGGGGCGGTGCGGGTGGACGGCGACAAGGCCGTGCCCGTCGAACTCGGGGCGATCCCCGGCGTCGAGTCGCTGTCCGACATCCTGTTCGCGTCCGACCCGTTCGGGCTGGTGAACGAACTCGAAATCCCCGCGGCCGCCCGCCCGCTCGCCGCCCTCAAACTGCTCGCCCCGATCGACGCCCAGGAGGTGTGGGCGGCCGGGGTGACGTACAAGCGGAGCAAGATCGCCCGCGAGGAGGAGTCGGTCGGGGCGGCGCAGTTCTACGACAAGGTGTACACCGCCCCGCGGCCGGAGCTGTTCCTGAAGGCCACCCCCAGCCGGGTGAGCCACCCCGGCGACCCGATCCGCGTGCGGCGGGATGCCAAGTGGAGTGTGCCCGAACCGGAACTGACGCTCGCCATCTCGCCGGACCTACGGATCGTCGGGTACACGGTCGGCAACGACGTGAGCAGCCGCGACATCGAAGGGGAGAACCCGCTCTACCTGCCGCAGGCGAAGATTTACCACGGCAGCGCGGCGCTCGGCCCGGTGGTGGTGCTGGCCGACGCGGCCCCGAACATCACGACCGCCGAGATTCGACTGGTGATTCGCCGGAACGGGGACGTGGCGTTCGACGGGGCGACGAGCGTGGCCCAGATGGCCCGCACGCTGCCGAGCCTGGCCGAGTGGCTGGGGAAGGAGAACGAGTTCCCGGACGGGGTGTTCCTGATGACCGGCACCGGGATCGTCCCGCCGGACGAGTTCACCCTCAGCCCCGGTGATGTGGTGAGCATTACGATCGGTGGCGTCGGGACGCTGACGAACCCGGTGGTGTGACGTCTGACGAGCCGCGACCGCCGGGGAGCGGGTGATTTCCACCCCGCTCCCCGGCGGTCGCGGCTTGTTGGTCACTCCACCATGAACTCGCCCATCCCGCAGTACCCGTTCTCCGACTTGGTCATGGTGAACCGCACCGCCCGGACGGTGGTGAACTTGTCCAGCTTCAGGTCGAAGTCGGACTTCTCACCGGCCCCCTTCAACTCGTGAGTCGAAAGCACCTTCCCCTTGTCGTCGAGCAGCTCGACGAACCCCTCGCTCACCGTGTACCCCATCGGGTACTGCGGGTCGCGTTGGCCCAGCAGCGTCACCCGCTTGACCTTCACGTCCTCGGGGAACGTGACCGTCACCGCCGGTTTGTTCTCGGTTTTCGTGTCGTCCGGGGTGTTCGAGTACCACGACGTCTCTTCCTTCCCGTCGAACAGGAAATCGACCGGCCAGTTCGGCGCCCAGTCGCTCGTCGCCTTCAGCTCCAGCTTCTCCCGGTGCTTGGTGACGAGGGCGTTGGTGTTCTTCTCGCCGAACTCCGGCTTGGGGGCGACCTTCGGCACCGGGGCGGAGGTGCCGAAGGTCGCCATCAGCCCGCCGATGAGTAGCCCGCACACGGCTCGCCTCATGACACGCCCTCCGGGTTACGCCTCACCTGGAAGACGAGTGTACCCCCCCGGCCGTTGGGCGGGAAGTTGAAGCCGCCCGCGTTACAATGCGGTGACGGGTGTTCTGCTCGCTCCGCGAGCGGTCTGTTGGAACCCGCTCGCGGAGCGAGCAGAGCACGACCATGCCGCGTGTGCAACTCGAAGTGTGCGTCGAAACCGTCGCCGACGCCGTCGCCGCGGAAGCCGGCGGGGCCGACCGGCTGGAACTGTGCGCCGACCTGAGCGTCGGCGGGGTGACCCCGAGCGTGGACCTGTTCCAACAGGTGCGTGCCGCCGTCCGCTTGCCAGTCGCGGTGATGATCCGCCCACGGGCCGGTGACTTCGCGTACACCTCCGCGGAAGAGGCGTGGATGGCCGATCACATCGCGGCGTTCCGCTCGCTTTCACCAGACGGGTTCGTGTTCGGCGTGCTCACGGCCGATGGGCGGATCGACACCACGACGGCGGCGGAGTTGGTGGCGGCGTGCGGGCCGGTGCCGGCGGTGTTCCACCGGGCGTTCGATGAAGTCGAAGACCAGGCGGTGGGACTGGAAGAACTCATCCGTCTCGGATTCACCCGCGTGCTGACGAGCGGCGGGCCGGGGCCGGTGCCGGAGCATTTGCCCGAACTACGGGAGTTGGTGCGGCAGGCGAACGGGCGGATTCAGGTGATGCCCGGCGGCGGGGTTCGTGCCGACGCCGCGGCCGGGGTGGTACAATTCACCCGATGCGAACACCTGCACGGCTCGTTCAGCGAACCGGACGGAGTCGGACGGCGGACCAGCCGGGCGGCGGTGGCGGCCGCGCGGGCGGCGGTGGACGGTGTCGGTTAGCCGCGAGCCGGTGGCGAGCGCGTTCCGCCGCGCTCGCCTCCGGCTCGCGGCTCACCGGGTCACTTCTTCGGCGGCTGGATGGCTTCCGGGTGGTGGCGGACGATCTCCCCCTCCACCAGGTAAATCACGTCCTCGGCGATGGCGGTGGCGTGGTCGGCGATCCGCTCCAGGTGGCGGATGGCGGAGAACATGGCGATGCCCGGCAGCACCCGGTCGGGCGACTGCTTCATCTGTTCGCCGATCCAGCCGATGATCTGCCGGTTGTCGTCGTCCACCTCGTCGTCCAGGAGCACCACCAGCCGGGCGGCGGAGGCGTTCTGGTGGACGAACGAGTCGAGCGCCCGGCGGACCATGTCGGTGGCCACGCT
The DNA here is from genome assembly GCA_964390195.1 of uncultured Fimbriiglobus sp. GTDB lineage: Bacteria > Planctomycetota > Planctomycetia > Gemmatales > Gemmataceae > JALHQU01. Next base: position 8,243 of record CAYMHO010000092.1, read on the forward strand.
CGTCATGTGGGCCAGCCGCTCGGGGATGGGGAAGTGCGGCGGGGTGGACAGTTCGACCGCCCGCTCGGCGATGCCGACCGCCAGGTCGCCCATCCGCTCCAGGTCGGCCGAGATGAGCATCACCGCCGTCGTCCGGCGGAGGTCCACCGCCACCGGCTGGTGCAGGGCGAGGATCTTCAGGCACTCCTCGAACACCTCGTTCTCCAGCAGGTCGATCTCGGTGTCCCCGTCGATCACCCCGCGGGCGGCCTCCGGGTTCCGCTCTCGCAGCGCCCGCGTGGCGGCGTACACCGCCCCCTCCACGCACCCGGCCATCTTCAGCACCAGGGCTTGCAACCGCTCCTGGTCCCTCTGCATGTGTTTGGTCATCGCGTCAACCGGACGGGGGGAATCGGAACAGTGGATTATTGCTCAGGCGCGCGAAAATTCCACCCGAACGGGAGAGGGAATGGTGAAGTCCGGGCGGCCCGACCGCGGAGGGCGTCATGATCCCCCCGCCGGCCGTCACCGCCTTCGCCGTCGCCGTGGTGAAGAGCAAACTGGCCGAGTTGCCGGCCATCGAACCGCACTTCACCCCCCCACCGCCCACCCCGGACTCCCTGGCCGAGCGGCTGCGGGCGGCCGGCCTGCTCACCCGCTTCCAGGCGGAGAAGTTGCTCGCCGGGCGGTGGCAGGGGCTGTCCGTCGGCCCGTACCACCTGCTCTGCCCGGTCGCCCGCGGGGGCAGCGGCATCGTCTACCTGGCCCGCGACACCCGCCGCCCGGCCGGCACCCCCACCCCGCGGGTGGTCGCCTTGAAGGTCCTCTCCCCCCAGCGGGCGCGGGCCGAACCGCGGACGCTCGCCCGCTTCCGCCGGGAGATGGACATCGGCCGGCGGATCCCCCCGCACCCGCAGTTGGTCCGCACGTTCGACAGCGGGGAGGACGGCGGCGTCCACTACATCGCCCTCAGTTACGCCCCCGGCCGGACGGTGCGGTCGGCGGTCGGCGCCGACGGCCCGCTGAGCGTGCCCCGCGCCACCCGGGTGTTCGTGGACGTCGCCCGCGGGCTGCACGCCGCCCACCAGGCCGGGTACATCCACCGCGACGTGAAGCCGAGTAACGTCATCCTGTCGGCGTCCGGCCGGGGCACCCTCCTCGACTTCGGGTTCGCCCTGCGGCGGGGGGAAACGCCCACCGCGGCGGACGCGGAGGTGATCGGCGGACTCGGGTACACCCTCGGCACGTCCGACTACCTGCCGCCCGAGCAGGCGACGAACGCGGTGGCCGTCGGGGCGGAGACGGACATCTACTCGCTCGGGTGCAGCCTGTACTACGCCCTGGCCGGCCGCCCGCCGTTCCCCGCCGCCACCGCCCGCGAGAAGATGCGGCTGCACCAGACGGCCGACCCGCTCCCGCTGGCCGCGCTCAACCGGGCGGTGCCGGCGGAGGTGTCCGCGATGGTGGGCTGGCTGATGAACAAGCGGCCGGAGGAACGCCCGCAGTCGGCCGGTATGGTGGCGGACGAGTTGGAGCGGTGGGCCGACCCGGCCATCCCGACGGCCGCGATGGTGAGCTACGACGCCGCGTGGGAAACGCTGATGCTGGAGCGTGTCGAAACCGCCTGGGTCGCCAGCCGTGCGGCCCCGACCGACGGGGTGGAGGTCTTGACCCCGGACGAGGGGTGACACACCCGCCCGGCCCCCTTGCATTCCCGCCGCCCCGCCGTCATCCTGACCTGCGTTCCGCTTCGACCCACAGGTGTCCCGTGAGCCGCACGTTCACCACCCTGGCCGTTCTCGCCGTACTCGCACCCGTCGCCCCCGCCGACGTGCCGAAGGGGCTGTCCGCCGCCCTCGAGAGTTACGAGAAGGGCGCCACGGCGGCGCGGGAAGAGTTCGCCAGGGACGTCGACAGGGTGATCGACACCGTCCGCAAGTCGAAGGCCGACGCGGCCCTCGTGGACAAGCGGTTGAAGGAGCTGAAGGAGCAGAAGACGAAGTACGAGGAGAAGGGCGAACTGCCCACGCACGACCTGCTCCTGCCGGCCACCGTCGAGTACCTGGACCGGCTGCACAAGGCGCGGGCGGAGTGGCACCGGGTGTTCAAGAAGGAGACGGACGAGGCGAAGAAGGCGAAGGACGACGCCCGCCTGGCTGACCTGGTGAAGCTGCGGGCGTCGCTCGACAAACAGTTCGGCTCCCGGGACCAACTGACGGCCAAGTCGCAGTGGGACGGCCTCCGCTACGGCGAGGAGGACGCGGTCGGCGTTCACCTGAACGTCACCAAAGTGGACGAGAACACCTTCCAGGGGCGGTACGTGCAGCACCCCGGTTCGGCCAGCAAGGTGGTCATGGACGTGGAAGGGGTGTTCGACGGCAACGCCATCGAGTTCGCCACGACGAAGGTGATCGAGGGCGGTAAGCGGTCGTTCAAGTTCACCGGGTATGTCATCGAAGATCGGCTGATCCTGCGTCTGAATGGCACCGTCGGGGCGAAGGCCACCCCGGTCTCGTCACTCGTGGACATGCGGAAGAAGTGATCAGCCCGCACGCTCACACACGCCTTCTTCTGGTCGAGGGCGGATGGTTCCGGCGGGTGGTCTCGATGACCGCCGGAATCAGCGAGAGGGTCTGTCGCCGCGGTAGGTGGGGTGAAGGGTTTGTGAAGATTGCGTGAAGGCCGCCGGCAAATCGGCTGGCCAACACCCCGCCCGCCGACCTAACCTTCGGACTATCTCTCCGCCCGAAGGTCTGCCCATGAGCTTCTGGGACGCGGTCTGCGCCCTGCCCCCCGTCGCCCTGCTGTTCTTCGCCGTCGCCCTGCTGGTGGCGTTCGCGTTCGAGTTCATCAACGGCTTCCACGATACCGCCAACGCCGTCACCACCGTCATCTACACCCGCACCATGCGGCCGACGCCGGCGGTGCTGTACTCCGCGGTGATGAACTTCCTCGGGGTGCTGCTCGGCGGCACCGGGGTGGCGTTCGGCATCGTCAACCTGCTGCCGGTCGATCTGCTCGTCACCGAGAACGCCGAGTCGGCCCGCGGCGGGCTGGTGATGGTCATGTCGCTGCTCGTCGCCGGCGTGCTGTGGAACCTGGGCACGTGGTACGTCGGCCTGCCGGTCAGCAGTTCGCACACCCTGGTGGGCAGCATCCTCGGGGTCGGGCTGGCGAACGGGCTGATGACCGGGCAGGGGTTGGGCGGGGTGAAGTGGGAGAAAGCGGGCGAGGTGGGGCTGGCGCTGCTCCTCTCCCCGCTCGTCGGGTTCGTCGCCTCGTTCGTCCTGCTCTGGGTGATGAAGAAGACCGTGCGGGAGCCGAAGCTGTACGTGCCGCCCGAGGGCGACGACCGCCCGCCGGGGTGGGTGCGGGGGGTGCTGTTCGCCACGTGCGGCGGGGTCAGCTTCGCCCACGGGTCGAACGACGGGCAGAAGGGGATGGGGCTGATCCTGCTGGTGCTCATCGGCTTCCTGGCCGGGCACTACGCCCTGGACATCTACCACGCGGAGAAGGTGGAACCCACGCGGGCGGCGGTGGCCGAGGTGCGGGAGCGGCTGAACCTGGACGAGGCGAAGGGGAAGTTCGCCGCGGCCGACCAGGAGAGCCTGTCCGACGGCGACAGGAAGAAGCTGAAGCTGGCCGCCGACGCCGACGGGGCGCTCGCCGCCCTGGACGGGAAGGCGTCGTTCGCCGACCTGCCGGAGCAGGAGCGGTTCGACGTGCGGCAGAAGCTGTACCGGCTGGCGAAGGCGGCGGAGAAGGCCGAGTTGAAGGCGGACGGGCGTGAGCACCCGCCGCAGAAGGTGCTGAAGGAGGCGTTCGAGTTCGTCCCCCTGTGGGTGGTCATCGGCACCGCCCTGGCGCTGGGCGTCGGAACGACGGTCGGGTACAAGCGGGTGATGACGACGGTGGCCGAGAAGATCGGCAAGACGCACCTGACGTACGCGCAAGGGGCGGTGGCCGAGACGGTGGCGGCCGTCACCATCCTGTTGAGCACGTTCATCAAGATGCCGGTGAGCACCACCCAGGTGCTGAGCAGCGGGGTGGCCGGCACGATGGTGGCCAACGGCAGTGGGGTGCAGGGGAAGACGACGACCAAGATCCTGCTCGCCTGGCTGGTCACGCTCCCCTGCACCATGCTGCTCAGCGGGGTGCTGTTCGCCCTCGGCCGGCTGCTGTTCGGGTGACGGGTCAGTCGTCGTCGTCCCGGCTGGCCGTCTGACGGCGGGGGTTCCGTTCGTCAATAATCTCCTCGGCCGTCTCCCGGTCGTACCCGAGGGCCTCCAGCAGTTGCACCGCCCGCGAGTGCCCGGCCACGTCCATCAGCCGGGTGAGGGCGTACACCAGCATCAGCCCGTTCGCCACGGCGGTGGACATCTCGATCACGCCGTTCAACTTCCCGGCCATCGCCGCCACTAGCAGCCCGATCACCGACCCCAGGTGGAACAGTCCCTGAGCGACGACCCACAGTTTGTTCCACACCGCGGCAGCGGCCACCACCAACCCGACCGCGGCGACGGCCAGGGCGAACCCGATGAACCCCTCCCCACTGCCCATGCCGCCGAGCAAGAACCAACTCATCCCGGCGGCGAGCACCGCGCCGTACACCCCCCACATCCGCAGGTAACCGGCCAGTACCGACTTCCCGCTCATCGACAGTTGCTGCCCGCGGAAGCCGTTGTCCGACTCCGACCCCTCCAGAATGAAGAACGTCTTCACCGGGAAGAGCGGGACGAAGTTGACGTGGAAGAACTGGCTGGCCACATACCCGATGCCGGGGATGCGATCGACGTATCCGAAGCTGCGGGTGCCGAAGATGGCGATCATTGGGCGATCCAGTCGGTGGCGGCTATGGTGAGGGTTCGGCGGTCGCGGGTCAAGTGCCCGCCGGGGCGGGGAACCGCATGCTCCTGTTCGTGTACGGCACCCTGAAGCGGGGCGAGCGGAATCACAGGCTGCTCGCCGGCCAGCGGTTCGTCGGTCCGGGCACCACCGCAACGGGGTTCCGCCTGTTCGACTTGGGGCCGTACCCCGGCATGGTGCGGGCGGCGGGTGGGGCGGTGCGGGGAGAGCTGTTCGAGGTGTGCGACCGCTGCCGGGAAGAACTGGACGAGTTCGAAGGGGTGCCGACGCTGTTCGACCGGGTGACGATCGAGTTGGCCGACGGCACACGGGCGTCGGCCTACCTGTATGTCCGCCCGATCCCGGCGGTCGCCCCGAGCGGCGAGGAGTGGCCGTTCGCGTGAGTCGCCCCCGGCGGGTATACTCGGCCACACGTCGCCCGGAGGCCGCCATGCACGCGCTCGTCGTCACACTCGCCGCTCTCGCCTCCGCCGCCCCGCCGGCGGGTACGTCACTGTCCGACCCGAAGGTGAAGTACGAGGTGCCGAAGAAGCCCTACGTCGTCCTCAAGCACGGCAACCTGGAAGCGGTGATCGTGGACAACCAGGCGGTGGACGACGACGTGCTCAAGAAGCACCGGGCGGGGTACAGCGGGGTGGCCGAGTTGCGGCACAAGGAGCAGCCGCGGAACGTGTTCGTGCCCGGCATCGCCGGCCTCAACTTCGAGCACATTCACGACGGCACCAAGCGAGACGCCGACGTGTTGTTCGAACCCCGCCGGGCGAAGATGGAACTGCGGGTGATCGACGACCGCACCGCCGAACTGTACCAGGCCCCCACCCCCAACTGGCACCTGGAGAGCTGCGCCCGCTACCGCCTGCTCGACGGCGACGTGATCGAGATGACCTTCGAGTGCGTCCCCCGCAAGGGGGTGTTCAAGAACGGGTACGTCGGGCTGTTCTGGGCCAGCTACATGGACCAGCCCGACTCGAACGACATCTTCTTCCGCGGCAGCGACGACGCCGGGAAGACGACCAGGTGGGTCACCGGCCACACCCCCAAGCACGGGGTGGAGGCGGTCCACCCGGCCGTCGGCGACACGCGGGAGTGGAAGCACGACGCCGACTTCCCCATGACGCTGGTGTTCAATCGCTCCAAGCTGCGGTACGCCGAGCCGTGGTACGCGGGCACCAGCCGGGGGATGGCGGTGGTGCCGCTATTCCGGGCGGAGGACAAGATCCTGTTCACCCAGTCGCCGAGCGGCGGCGGTGGCAACGACCGCCCGGCGTGGGACTTCCAGTGGCTCATCGACGACTACAAGGTGGACGCCCGCTACCAGATGCAGATGCGACTGCTGTACACCCCCAGCAAGGCGGACGTGAGCAAGCCGCTCGCGGCCGACGACCCGCTGGCAAAGGCGATCGCCGCGCAGAAGTTCAAGTGAGGGTGACAGCCATTGTCGCCGCTCACTTCTCCTTCTTCGCCAGGTGCTTGTCGAACCAGTCGGCGATGGTGAGCAGGTCCTTGTCCAGACCCGGCCAGCCGTGCGCCACCCCCTTCTTCACCACCAGCTCGCACGGCACCTTCTCGTCCTGATACTTCTTGATGATCCGCTCGGCCTGCTGGAGCGGCACCAGTTCATCCTTGTCCCCGTGGATGACGAGGGCCGGGGCCGACGTCTTGCTCACGTGGTAGTACGGGGAGATGGCCTTGCCGATCACCCGCCGCTTGCCCTCGTCGGTGATCAGGTTGAACGACCGGCTGACGGCGTCGAACTCGGTGAAGTCGAACGGCGCCTTGAACCCCTCCAGCGTGCCGCGGCCGAGCATCACCGCCCCGTCCTTGCCGTAGTTCAGGAAGTCGGTCGGCGGGAAGAAGCACCCGACCGCCGCCACCTTCGACGACTCCTTGTCCACCGGGTCTTTCGCCTTCGGGTCGGCGTCCTTGCCGGTGGTGCCCATCATCAGCGACAGGTGCCCGCCGGCCGACGCCCCACAGATGCCCAGCCGGTCCGGGTCGATGTTGTAATCCTTCGCGTGGTGGCGGATGTACCGCACCGCCCGGTGCATGTCCTCCATCACCTCGGGGATGGTGAACTTCGGCTGCGACCCGTGGACGACGGCGAAGCAGGTGTACCCGCGCTTCAGGAACTCGGCCACGAACCCGACGTTCACGCTCTCCTTGGCCGAGAACCACCCGCCGCTCACGCAGAAGATGACCCCCGCCCCGTTCGCGTTCTCCTTCGGGGTGAACACGTCCATGGTCATGGCCAGGCCGAACTTGCGGCCGTAGATGACGTCCTCTTTTCGGTCGAACTTGGGCGCCTGGGCGAACAGCGGGGCGGAGAGGAGGAGGGCCGCGACAGCCGAGAGAAGGCGGGGCATCGGGGGAACCTGGGGTGGAGGCGGACCGGAGTGCATGATACAAGACGGATGAGGCGGTTTGCCCCGCCGGCACCGGCCGCCCAGCCCGCCGTTCACTACAACATGTAGTCCCTTTGTCCGCCGCGTTCCCCGCCAGTGAGGGCTTGCCGTGAGTTCCGGCCGCTACCTGTTCACCAGCGAATCCGTGTCGATGGGCCACCCGGACAAGGTGGCCGACCAGATCTCCGACGCCGTCCTCGACTTCTGCCTGGCGCACGACCCGACCAGCCGCGTGGCGTGCGAGACGCTCGTCACCACCGACCTCTGCACGGTGGCCGGGGAGATCACCACCAAAGCGCCGCTCACCCGCGAGGCGGTGGACCGGCTGGTGCGGGAGGTCATCACCGACATCGGGTACACCGACCCGAACATCGGGTTCGCGGCCAACACGGTGCAGATCAACAACGTCATCCACGCCCAGAGTCCGCACATCAGCCAGGGGGTGGACACCGGCGGGGCGGGCGACCAGGGGATGATGTTCGGGTTCGCCTGCGACGAGACGCCCACCCTCATGCCCCTGCCCATCGACCTGTCGCACCGGCTGGTCGCCCACCACGCCGAACTGCGGAAGAACGGCAAACTCGGCTGGCTGCGGCCGGACGCCAAATCGCAGGTGACGGTGGAGTACAACGCCGACGGCACCCCGCACCGCATCCACACGGTGGTGCTGAGCACCCAGCACGACGAGAGCGTGATGGTGAAGGGGAACGGGAACGGCTCGAAGGACTACTTCACCGACGCCGCCCGGCAACTCGTGATCGACCAGATCATCCTGCCGGTGCTCAAGAGCGACCGCCCGGACCTGATCAAAGGGAAGCTGGTGATGGTGGTGCCGGGGACCAACCCGGCCCTCGGCGAGAACGACATCGCCTGTCACGTCAACCCGACCGGCTGCTTCCTGGAAGGCGGGCCGCACGGCGACTGCGGGCTGACCGGGCGGAAGATCATCGTGGACACCTACGGCGGCCGCGGGCGGCACGGGGGCGGGGCGTTCAGCGGCAAAGACCCGACGAAGGTGGACCGGAGCGCGGCGTATGCTTGCCGGTACATCGCCAAGAACATCGTGGCGGCCAAGCTGGCCAAGCGGTGCGAGGTGCAAGTCAGCTACGCCATCGGCTACCCCGACCCGCTGAACATCTGGGTGGGCACCGAGGGGACTTGTGCGCCGGGCGTGACCGAGGACAAGCTGGTGGCGCTCATCCGCAAGCATTTCGACCTGACCCCGAAGGGGATCATCAGCGGTCTGGACCTCCGCCGGCCGATTTACCGCCAGACCGCCCGCCACGGGCACTTCGGCCGCACCAACGCCGAGTTCAGTTGGGAGAAGACCGACAAGGCCGAAGCCCTGCGGAAGGACGCCGGCCTCTGACGAGGCAAAGTAGCAAGAGTGAAGGAGCAAGGAGCAAGTGAAGAGAGGAAGCGTTGACTTCTCTTCACTTGCTCCTTGCTCCTTCACTCTTGCTACTTACCCATCGGGGTTGTCCAAAATCTGCTGTAACCGCTCGGCCAACTCGGGGCGGAACTTGGCCGGCCAGGTGGCGTCGATCAACCCCACGCCGATCAGATCACGGATGTGCGTCCGGTCCTTGTCGCGGTTCGATGTCAGCTTCATCCGCACGAGCGCTTCCAAACTCATGTGACGGTACGCGTTGTCGCGGGCGAACTCGAACTCGGTCACGTCGGCCGTCGGCTCGTGGTACTCCGGCCGCACCTTCTCGTTGGCGAACAGGATGTGAACGGCGTCGCGGGCCTTTCCCCCTTTCCCATCGAGAAACATGTCAATGCTGGCCGCGTGGCGGTAGATGAACCCGGCCGCCTCCATCGCCACCTTCGCCCGGTCGAAGTCCTCTCGACGGAGCAGGATGTCCACGTCCTGGGTGTTCCGCACGGCCGCCTCGTCCACCCGCGACACCCACGCGGCCACGGCATTCCCACCAACGACCGTGTAGGGTACCCCAGCCGCTTCGAGTGCGCTTGCGGCACGCAGGAGTCGTTCGCGGACTTTTTCCACGGCACGCACCATCCGGTCGAGGTCGGCGGGGGGGAGTGTCGATGCGATCATGAAGTGAAGTGTACCCGAAAATGAACTTCGCCGCGAGCTTGCGAGAGCCATGAGGCACGCTCGCAAGCTCGCGGCGAAGACGAGTGGTCTGCTGGTCACTTGATCCGCAGCGTGACCGTCTCCCCTTCCTTGATGGTCGTCTCCTTGGTCATCGCGTTCGGGAACTCGACCAGTTCGTACTTCAGCTTCCCCTCCGCCACCTCGATCGTCTTCACCTCGTTCACCGCCAGCGGGTACGAGGTGCCGTTCACGATCATCGACACCTTCACATTGTACTCGTTCACCAGCTTCACCGTCCCCTTGCCGGGGGTGGCGGCGTCCACCGACTGCTTCGCGCTCACCGACTTCTGCGCCAGTTGCGTTTCCAGGTCCTTCACCTTCGCCGCCATCCGGTCCAGCTCGTCCTGGGCTTTCTTCTGCGCCTCCTTCTGGGCCTCCTCGATCAGCATCAGTTTGCCCTTCTCGTCCGTCGTCTTCCGCTGGCTGTCGGCGACGCCGAACAGGGCCTTCTCCAACTTCGCCTTCTCCTCCTTCAGCATCTTCACGTCCGCCTTCAGGTCGGCGATCTCCTTCAGCACGGCCTTCATCGCCTCGGCGTCAGCCGGTTTCGGGTCGTCGGCGAAGGCAGGGGTGGCGGCCAGGGCGGCGCCCACCAGGGCGGTCATCAGGGCGGTGCGGGGTGCGGGGGTCATCGGTGTCGATCCCGGGGTGTACGGTGCAGCGATGGGCACCACCCCGTCCGGTTTGGGCGTCGGAGCCACACGCTCTTCGATCACCGGGCGGGGCGGGGGGATGGTCTCGTTCCCCACCTTCCGCGGCGGCGGCAGCGTCTCCGAGCCGACCGGGGGCGGCCCAGGGATGACAGTAAGAGGCGGGGCGTCCGGTCGCAACCCGTTTTCCGGTTTCGACGGCGGGATCGGCGGCAGCGGGGCGGCCGGGGTCACAGGCTGCACAGGCTGCGGGACTTCCGCCGGGTTGGGAAGCACCGGGAGCGGCCCGGCCGGCTTCGGGACGATCGGGTCGGGCTTGGGAAGGGCGGGCAACGGATCGACCGATGGCGGAACCGGCGGGAGCGGTTCCACCGCCTTCGGCGCAGGTTCGACCGGGATCGGGGCGATCCTCGCCGGCGGGGCGGGCGGAAGGGGCGGCAGGTCCGGCTTCACCGGCACCGGTGGGAGCGGGTCAGCCGACTTCGGGGTCGGCAGCGGCGGGAGCGGCTCGGCCGAGGGGCCAGGCATCGGCGGCACCGCCGGCACGGTCGGGTCGGGCTTGGGCAGCGGTGGTGCCGGCAGCGGGGTGATCGGCGGCAGAGCGGCCCCCGCCTGTTGGATGGGCGGGAGCGGGTTGGCTTCGACCGGCGGGATGGTCGGCACCGGCAGGGTGCTCACCGGCAGGGTGCTCACCGGGTCGGTCGGCGGGGCCGGCACCGGCAGCGGTTCGGCGTTCACCCCGCGGATCAGGCCGAACAGCCCGGCCCCGGCCAGCAGCCCGCCGACCACCACCGCCGCCAGCGGCACCCGCGGCGTCTTCCGCTCGGCCATGACCCGTTCCTCCCCACATCCTGTAGCCGGGGTCTGTGACCCCGGAGGCGAACGAAAACCGGGGTCACAGACCCCGGCCACAGCGGACGGCTAGAACTCGCTCCACTGCTCGGCCGGCATGTCGTCGGCGTACTCCACGTCCGGGTCGGCGTGGTGTTCCATCAGGAAGGCGTCCTCCCCGCTGTCCTCGTAGTAGTTCCGCAGCACCTTGCTGGCGCGGAAGTCGAGGGCGCGGAAGAACACCTGGGCGGGCAGGTTCCGCTCCCGCACGGCCAGGCTGATCTTCCCGCGGCGGTGGGTGTGCAGCTTGCCGAACAGCTTGCCCACCATCTGCGTGCCGATGCCGCTCCGCCGCACCTGCGGGGCGACGGCGAAGTTGAGCAGGTGCAGGCGGCTCTTGTTCAGCTCGTACAGCATGTACCCGACGATGCGGTCGTCCTGCTCGGCCACCATGCCGATGCAGTTCCGCTGCCGCAGGCAGTGCAGGAACTCGCCCTCGGTCCACGGGTGGTCGAACCCGGCCCGCTCGATCTGCAGCACGTCGTGCAGGTCGCGGCGGATCATCCAGCGGATGTGAACCCGCGTCCGTTCGGGCGGGCGCACTGTGGCGGTCGCAACAACGCTCATCCGGATTCCCTCCCCCCAACCGGCCCGGAATGTACTCCGCACCCTCCGGGTGCGGTTCGGACAACCGCTCTCGGAGAGAGCGGAGTACTCTGGGCCGGAGCGTTCCGGTCTTCGTCCGTGGTTGGTCGGTGGCGGCCGCGGCGGGTCCCCCCGGATCGCCGCGGCCGCGTGTCGAGTCCGCCCGCCCCCGACCGGGAGTGAGCATTTGCGGTTGCTGATCGTTGATTGCGGATCGAGAACCACGCCGGCGTCAATCGTCACTCACAACTCCGCAATCGCAAACCTCCCCTCACTCCTTGTAGAACCTGGTGTTCTCTTCCTTGCTCACCGCCGTCTTGATCTGGTCGCAGGCCACTTTGGCGCGGAACCGGGTGTCGCCGGCGGTGCCGCCTTTCACCTTCACCTTGAACACCGCCTCGCCCTTCACCGGCAGGGTGGCCAGCGCCTCGAACGTCACCACGTTGCCGGCCGCCCGCCCGGTCGTCGGCCCGCTGGCCGACCCGAACGTGGTCCCGTCGGCCAGTTCGCCCACCACCACCACGTTCGTACACGGCCCGGTGCCCTGGTTCGTCACCTTGATCTCGTACAGGGCCTCCTTGCCCACCTCCACAGGGTCTTCCACGTCGATCACCTCGAACCGCAGGGCCGGCACCCCCTCCGCTTTCACCGCCGTCTCGCACTTCGTCTCCAGCCCCTTCGTCTTCCCTTCAGGGACGGCCGTGGCGACGGTCCGAATCACCGCGTCCGACGGGCCGACGCTCCGCAGCTTCAACGTGAGCGACTTGCTCCCGCCGGCCGACAGGGCGTTCAGCTTCCACCCGACCGCCTTGTTGGTCGGCACGAACGTCCCGCCGTCGGACGCCTGCACCACCTCGAACCCTTCCGGGATGGTGGTCCACACGCTCACCGGGTCGGTCGCGGCGGTGCCGGGGTTGCTCAGCTCGATCTGGTACACCGGCTCGGCCTTCACCAGGCACTTGGCCGGCCCCGTCTGCTTGGCGACCAGTTGCGGCTCGACCAGGTTGACGTTCACCTTCGCCGTCTCGCCCGGGTTGGTGTCGGCGAACACGGTGAGGGTGCACTGCTGGGCGCCGGCTTTCGCCGCGGTGCACTCCAGCGTGAGCGTCTTCGTCTGACCGGCCGGCAGGTTGGCCAGCGGGGCCTCGATCACGTTCCCGGCCCCGTGGCTCAGGCCGTCGGTCAGGCGGGCGTGCAGGGTCATGCTGCTGGCCGCCCCGCTGCCGCTGTTCGTCAGCTTGATGGTGAACTGCACCTTCTCGCCGACGCGGACGGTCTCGGCGGCGGTGAGCACGACGCCGATCCGCGGGCGGGTGACTTTCACCTTCGCCTCGACCGCGGCCGAGAACGACACCGTCGCCCGGCCACGCACCTCGCCCTCATCCGACGGCTTCACCGTCACCTTGATCCGCTTCTCGGCGGCCACGTCCAGGTTGCCCACGCCCCACCCGAGTTTGCCGTCGGTGGTGGTGTCGGCCGGCGGGTCGCTGCTCTGGTACGTCACCCCGGCGGGCACCTCCTGCTCGACCCGCACGCCGCTGACGGCGGTGGTGCCGGTGTTCTTGACGATCAGCGTGTACGCCAGCGGTTGGCCGACGCCGACCGACTCGGGCATCTCGTACTCGACGCTCACGCTCGGCGCCTGTTTGGCCGACAGGCTGGCGGCACTCGGCACCCCGGCGGGGGTGGGCGGCACGGCCGGCGGGGTGGGCGTCACCAGCGGGGCCGGCCCTTCCAGGGGCTTCGGCGGGGCGGGCGGCAGCGTCCGCTCGGTGGTGACGGTCGGCGCGGCCGGAACGCCGGCCGGCACCGGGAGCGGGTCGGGCGGGGCCGGCTTGATGGCGTCCGGTTTGGGCAGGTCCGGGGCGGCCGGGAGCGGCGGCAGGGCCGGCACCTTCGGCGGCTCGGGCTTGATCGGTTCGGGTTCGGTGTGGGTCACCGGGCGGACGCCGTCCCCGCTGGCGGTGAACAGTTTCGGCTTCGGCGGCGGGGCCGTGACCGGCGGCGGGGCCGTGACCGGGCTCGGGGTGACGGTGCCGGGGTAGTACTTGGGGGCAGGAGGCACCTGCCCGTTCGCCCCGCCGGCCGCGGCGGCGACCACCGCGGCGGCACACGTCATCCGGAACAGCAGTCGGGTGAGCACGGTTCGATCCCCCCAATAGTCTGTAGCCGGCCTCTGTGAGGCCGGTCCGGGGTCACAGGCCCCGGCGACAACCAACGCCGCGTCCGGCACGAGTTCGACCGACCCGGCCGGCACACCCCGCCCCCCGACGGGGTGGCCGACCCGGTCGCCACCGGGCAAGTGGTTCACAAAGTAGCAGGCACACTCCGTGTGCCGTTGTTACTGACGGCACACGGAGTGTGCCTGCTACTTTTCAGTGGCCCCTCACGGGGCCGGGTACTTGATCGCGTTCTTGGCCGTCTTCGCCGCCACC
>CAYMHO010000093.1:0-7927 GCA_964390195.1 uncultured Fimbriiglobus sp.
CAGGCGGTCATCAACAACGGCGGCGGGCACCACAACCACGCCCTGTTCTGGGAGGTGATGACGCCGAACGGCGGGGGCGAGCCGAGCGGGGCCGTGGGCGACGCCATCAAGGCGGCGTTCGGCGACTTCGCCAAGTTCAAGGACACCTTCAAGCAGAACGCCCTCACCCAGTTCGGCAGCGGGTGGAGCTGGCTGGTGTGGGACCCGGCGAAGACGGCCGTGGCGGCAATCAAGCTGCCGAACCAGAACAGCCCGCTGATGGACGGCCTGGTGCCGCTCCTCGGCGTGGACGTGTGGGAGCACGCCTACTACCTGAAGTACCAGAACAAGCGGGCCGACTACGTCGACGCGTGGTGGAACGTGGTCAACTGGAAGAAGGTGGAGGAACTGCTGGCCGGCGCGAAGAAGTGAGGTGATGTTCGCCGCGATCGCCGCGAGCGGGATCCCGCTCGCGGCGATCGCGGCGAAGACTGCGTCACCGCCGGGCGCGGGTCACCTGCGAGATGGCGTCGATCCCGCCGACCACGTTGGTGGTGCTGCCGACGAACACCAGCGTGTTGAGCGTGCTGTTGGCCATCGTCACCGTGTCGATCCCTTCGCCCGCGTCCACCAGCACGTTCAGGAAGGCGGCCGAGATGGTGTCGTTGCCCGACCCGCCGACGGCCGTACTCTGGTTCGGCTGGGGGGCGGCGGTGTTGGTGACGGCGAACGACAGGTTGTCGTCCCCGGCCCCGCCGAGCAGGGTGAACCCGGCCGCCCCGATGAGCAGGTCGTTCCCGTCCCCGCCGTCGTAAGTGGACACCAGCCCGTTCACGTTCGTGCTGAACACGTCGTTCCCGCCCAGGCCGGTGGCCGACACGCGGGCGTTGTTGAACCCGTAGTGCCCGTCGTCCCCCTCCCCGCCCGTCAGGGTGTCGGTCGAGGCGACGGCGGTGATGGCGTTGGCGGTGGCGAAGTCGGCCGCCAGGGAGGTGCCGTTCACCCCGGCCGCCCCGCCGAGCGCGGCCACCCCCTCGCCGAACGAGAAGAAGCCGAAGTTGGCGTACAGGGCGGCGGCGGTGGCGCTCTGGTTCGGCACCCCGGCGAACGCCCCGCTGATGGCGGCGAACTGGCTCACGTCGATCACCGTGCCCGCCCCGACGGTCGCCACCCCGCCGGCGTTCACCGGCCCGGGCACGGACGGGGCGAAGTCGCGGTTGGCGTTCAGCTGGTCGGCCCCGCCGTTACCGACGACGGTGTCGCTCCCCTCGAACCCGATCAGGATGTTGCCCGCGTCGTTGCCGATCAGGGTGTCGTTCCCCGACCCGCCGTACACCCCGATGATCTGGGCGTTCGACCCGGACGCCAGGGTGACGTTCATCGACCCGTAGTTGGCCAGCGACCCGCCGGCGGTCACGTTCAGGTTGGCCGACACCGAACTGGACACGTTGCGGAACCACAGGGCGGTGCGGTTGTTCGCCGCGCTCGGGGTGACGGCCACACTGCCGACCGCCCCCTGGGTGAAGGCCAGCACGTTCACCCCGCCGTCGGCCGCCACGAACGTGTTCGCCCCGCCCCCGAGGTCCACCTTGTAGTACACGTTCGCGTTCGCCGCCCCGGCGAAGTTGAACACGTCGTCCCCGCCGCCGCCGGTGACGGTGACCTGCCGCAGGCTGGTGATCCCGGCCAGGGTGTCGCCACCGGGGTTGAGGACGGTGAGCGGGTTGGCGTCGGCGGCCACCACGTTGATCGCGCGGAAGGTGCCGGCGGCGTAGGTGACGTCGGCCGCCCCGGTGCCCTGGATGCGGAGGCCGTCCGCCCCCTCGGTGCGGATGGTGACGGTGCCCGCCGCGCCGACGTTGGCCACCTGGATGATGCCGTTGGCGTCGGCCAGGGGGGCGATGGTCACCACCGGGTTCACCCGGTCTTCCATCCGTTCGACGGCCAGTCGCGCGGTCGGGCCGCGGGCGACGATCGGACGGGGTTTCGACCCGCGGTCGAGGGAGAGGAGCCGCCGGGCGAGTGTGTGGAGAGTCATGCTGTCGATCCAGTGAGGGTTGAACAGGAAGGACGGGGGGAGCGGGT
This sequence comes from uncultured Fimbriiglobus sp., assembly GCA_964390195.1. Classification (GTDB taxonomy): domain Bacteria; phylum Planctomycetota; class Planctomycetia; order Gemmatales; family Gemmataceae; genus JALHQU01. The sequence continues at coordinate 2,065 of CAYMHO010000093.1, forward strand.
GACGAATCGCGAGTCGGGCTTCCGCCGTCCACGGGCGGGCGACCGAGAGATCCGACAAAGCCAGATGTGTGTTGGGAGTCCCGTCAACGTCATCTGGTGGTGCGGATTCTCACGGCCTCGGCATTCGAGTCACTGAGCAACTCTGTGGCCAAATGCCGAACGCGGTCCGCCATCTCCAGACGTCGGTCGGTTGTTCGACCGACGCCTGACCGGCTTAGATGTGGCCGAATTGAATTGGGTGCGTGCCCGTGAGCGATCTGTGACGAATGGCTGTCGAAGATCCCGACGACGCTTCGCCGAGAGGTGTATCTGCCGTCGGTCGGAATCGCCGTAAGTGCTTGCCGGGCCTGAGACGGTGTAACCGCCGGCGATGGCGTTCCGGTCCGGTCGGGGGTTTGCTTCAACCGTCCGCCCGCACTCACGCGGCCGAACGCACCACCGCCGACCCGCGGACGAGCACCCCGGCGATGCGGCGGGCGGCGTTGCCGTCGCCGTACAGGAACCGCGGGAGGCGGGCCGGCGGGCGGTCGAGCAGGGCCGATGCCCGGTCCACGATTCGGGCGGTGTCGGTGCCGACCAGTTCCACGGCACCGGCGTCCACCCCTTCCGGCCGTTCGGTCGTCTCCCGCACCACCAGTACCGGCGTGCCCAGGCACGGCGCTTCTTCCTGCACCCCGCCGGAGTCCGTGACGATCACGTCCGCCCGCACCATCGCGGCGACGAACTCCGGGTAGGCGAGCGGCGGCAGGGTGAACACCCGCGGGTGCCCCGCCAGCAGCCTGGCGGCCGACCGCACGTTCGGGTTCGGGTGCAGCGGCACCACGGCGATCAGGTCGGGCCGGTCGGTGGTCAGGTCGACCACGGCGCGGAACACGTTCTCCAGCGGCTCGCCGAACGACTCGCGGCGGTGGGCGGTGACGAGCAACATCTGTTGGTTGGCCGACACCTCGACCGGCAGCGGCACGTCGCCTTCCATCACCCGGTCGCGGGCGATCAGCAGGGCGTCGATCCCCGAGTTGCCGGTGACGTGGATGCGGGCCGGCGACACCCCTTCGGCCAGCAGGTTGTCGCGGGACTGGGTGGTCGGCACGAACAGCCCGTCGGCGAACACGTCGATCAGCCGGCGGTGCGCTTCTTCGGGGAACGGGTGGGCGAGGTCGAACGACCGCAGCCCCGCCTCGACGTGGGCCACCTTCACCCGCGCGTAGTGGCCGGCGAGTGCGGCCGCGAACGCGGTGGTGGTGTCGCCCTGCACGACCACCCAGTCGTACCGCCCGGCGGCGAGCACCTCGGCCACCCCGGTGAGGATGCGGGCGGCCACTCCGGACAGCGTCTGCCCGGGGGTCATGACGTTCAGGTCGTACTCGACCGGGATGCGGAAGAAGTCGAGCATCGGGCGGAGCAGGTCGGTGTGCTGGCCGGTCAGGCAGCACTCCACCTCCGCCCCGTCGGCCGACAGTGCCCGCACCACCGGGGCCAGCTTGATCGCTTCCGGGCGGGTGCCGATGACCACAAGAACGCGCATGCTCCGCTCCGTCGGAGTGGGGGAGAGATTCACGCCGCGGCCGGCACCGGCGGGGGGAACAGCTCGGCCGCGAACCGGGCCGCCTTCTCCGCCCACAGGTGCCCGCGGGCGAACAGCCGGCGGCGGCTCACCTCGCCGTCGCCCGCCGGCCCGACCAGCCGTTCGGCCTCGCGGGCGGCCTCCGCCGGGTCGGCGTAGGTGGCCACCAGCGGGCGGTACTGGCGGATCTCGGCGAAGTCGGACGCCAGTACCGGCAGGCCGGCCGCCAGGTACTCGTACAGCTTCACCGGGTTGACCGCGTCGATCTCGGCCGACCGCACGAACGGGATCAGCCCGACGTCGAACGCCGCCAGCGTGCGGGCCAGCCGCTGGTGCGGCACCGGGCCGACCAGGTGCACGTTGTCCGGCAGCGGCGGCGGTTCGACGTCCCGCGGGCCGACCAGCACCACCGACCCGCCCGGCAGTCGCTCGGCGATGGCTTTCACGGCGGCGAAGTCGAACCAGTGGGAGATCATGCCGACGTACCCCACCCGCGGGCGGGGCAGGGCGGCGATGGCCGGGTCCGGGGCGACGTCCTGCAGCTCGTCCACCAGTTCCCGCCGCACCCCGTTGCTGATCCACACGCACCGAGGCACCGCCCCGGCGTACCGATCCGCCAGCACCTGGGCGGACGTGACCAGCACGTCCGTGCGGGCGAGCATCTGCTGGTGCAGCCGCACGTACCTGGCCCGCTGGGACGGCCGCACGAACAGGTACGGCTCGTCCATCAGGTCGTACACCAGCGGCACGTCGGGGAAGTGTTCGAGCAGGTCGTACTGGTCGGGAAAGGTGGCGACGACCACCGCCGGGCGGATGCCCTTCGAACGCAGGAACGTCCGCAGCCGCCGCCCGACCATGGCGTAGTTCAGCCGGTTGGCCAGCCCGAACCGGCGGGCGAACGGCAGGCCGGGCGGGGGGGTGAACACGCTCAGCCGCGGGGGCAGGTGCTCGGGCGGGCGGAGGCGGTGGCCGGGGCGGAGGAACTGCAAGAACGAGCGGTTCGGGTCGGCGTACACCACCTCGGAATACTCGCACAGGCCGGCGGCGATCTGCTGCGGCCGCTGCCAGATGGTGTTGAACGGCACGTTCGCCAGGTGCAAGATGGGGCCGCGCACGGGGGTTCTCGCCCAGAGTCCGGTGGCACGCCCGCCCACCCAGTTGGCCCAATCGGCCGCAACACCGCCGCTTTCCCGAAGTCCGTTTCGCACGCCAATTCTCACATCGTGCCAACGTCCTCCATCGACCGCCCCGCCCGCCCGTCTTCACCCCGCCCCCCGGATTCCCCGGAGGTCCGCCCTTCGAACGGCGGTACGAAACGAGCGACACCCCGCCCGGAGAGCCGTCTCCGGGCGGGGCATCGCTCGTTTCGTGCCAACAGTAGCCGGCCCCTGTGAGGCCGGACCGGGGTCACAGACCCCGGCGACATCAGGGCGCGGTCACTTGTTGCCGAAGCAGGTCGGGTCCTTCGCCAGCAGTTGCAGGGCCAGTTTGGCGGCCTCGTCCTTGCACCCGGCGACACAGGCGGCGTGGTACCTGGCCATCAGCGCGGCCACGTCATCCGACTGGACGGCCCGCACGGCGGTGACGGTCGGGCCGGCCGTCGTCGCGGTCGCCACCGGGGTCGTGTACTGGGTGACGTTCCGGCCCGGCAGGGCGAGCATGACCACATCCCCGCTCGCCGGCACGGCCACCCGCTGCCCCTGCACCACCCACCCGGTCGTCGGCGGCGCCGTCGGCGGGGTGGTGAGCGTGTTGAAGCTGACGCCCACCCGCTCCAACCCGTCGGCCGCCGCCACCCGCACCGGCGGGGGTAGCGCCACCCCCAGCGGGGCGACGAGCGACCGCATCACCGGCACCGGGGCGGCGGGCGGCGGCACCGGCTGCGGGTACACGGCCACCGGCGGGTGGGCCATCACCGCCTGCTCGGTCACGCGGGTGGCGGTGACGACGGCCACCACGTCCGTCGGCTCGTTCGACACGGCCGTCATCCGGAACAGCCGGCCGACGTACGGGATGTCGCCGACCACCGGCACCTTGCTCTCCACCCGCCGCTCGGTCGTCCGCGACCCCACCCTCATGGCCATCGACCCGCCGTTCGGCACCACCACGTTCATCTTCGCCTGCTGGCAGTCGATCCCGCTCCCGCACTTCGCCGAGTGCTCCACCTCCACCGCCAGCACCAGCGTCTTCAGGTCGGCCGACACCTCCGGCGTCACCCGCGCGGTGGTGCCCACCGTCTGCACCTTCGCCGGCACGCCCTCGCACGGGCCGGTCGCCACCGGCTGGGCCACCTGGCAGAACCCGGTCTGCTTGTTCAGCACCACCATCCGCGGGGAGCACATCACACTCGCCGCCGGCGACTCTTGCAACCGCACCATCAGCTCCTTCACCTCGGCCACCGACAGGCTGGCGTGCGGCTTGTCGCCGAACAGCTTGCCCACCGCCGCGTGCCCGCTCGGCACGCTCACCAGCACCACCTCCACCCGCACCTGGGCGGCGTGAGCCTGCCGCACCGCCTCCACGCACGTCGCCACCCGGTCCACCACCGCCGCCGTGTGGTTCACCACCAGGCTCTTACCATCGGTGGTCACGGCCAGCTTGCCGCCCCCGCCGTACTCGTCCCACCAGCCGCGGTCGGTGCCGTGTTTCACCGCCTTCTTCAGCTCCTCGGCCCGCACCTCGGTGAACGCCTTCGCCGCCGCGATCATGGCCGGGTCGGTGCCCGGTTTGGCCAGTGGGCAGTCGGCCGGCGGGCACACCAGGTCGGCCACGTCGAACGTCTTCAGGATCATCGCGCCCCGATCGGGCGACGTCACGCGGGCGGTGGCCGTCGGCACCGGCGGGGCGACGTAGATCGGCGGCGGGGCGGTCGGCGTCTGGGCGACGGTCGCACCGGCGGCGGCGACCCCGACCAGGGCGGCGCGGAGGAACAGTTTCGACATCGGGGGGGAACCCTCGTGGGAAGGGCGGTGCCGTCCGGATGAACGGCGACGGACCATACCGACGCGGGAACAACTGACAACCCGAACCGGCCTGCCGCCGCCGCTTCCGCTTGACGCCCGATCCGGAAACGGCCATGAGAACGCCGCCCGAACTCTCGGAGGTGTTCCCATGCCCAAGCAGTTGGCCGGGTGGGTGTGCGTGCTGATGGCCGGGGTGGCGATGGCCGGCGACGTGCCGAAAGAGAAGACGCTCCCCCAGACCTCCACGCGAGAGATGCTGAAGGCGGAGGTGAGGGCCGAAGTGCAAGCGGAAGCGGTCGCCAAGTTCACCGTCAGCAAGCCGGTCGGCACCTGGGTGCGGGAGGCGAAGTGTGAGGGGGCCGACTGCCAGTTTCAGCTCAAGCTCACCGACGACCGGCTGACGCTCGCCGTCCACATCAACAACGGCAAGCAGACGGCCGCCGTGCGGATCGACGCCGACTACAGCATCAACAAGGAGAGTTGCGTGTTCGGGGTGATCGACTCGGTCGACGGCGACGACGCCGGGCGGGCCGAGGTGAACGGCGGTCTCTCGCTGCCCGGCCAGCCGTTCAGCGTGCGGTTCCGGGTGGAAGACGGCGTGCTGACGCTCAAGGACTTCAAGGGGCTGGGCGTCGGGCTGGGCGAAGACCGCAAGGACGTGCGGGCGGTGCTGGCCGCCGTGTGCGGGCGGTACACGGCACAGAAGTTCAGTTCCGACCCGCTTCTCCGACAGGAGAAACTGCTGAACGAGGGGTTCGACTCGCGGCAGATTGGCGACCCTCCTCCGGCCCCGAAGGCCGGGGAAAAGCCCAGCCACCTCACCCCGCAGCGCATCCACGGCGGCATCCTGAAGGCCGACCCGCCGAAAACGGACGACGGGGTGAAGCAGGCCAAAGCCGAGGAGCCGGTGGCCGAGCCGACCCGCATCCTGCCGCCGCTCGGGGCCGGGGAGTGTGGCGAGTGCGACCCGCCGACCGACGCGGCGGTGCTGAAGCTGCTCGGCGAGAGGGCGAAGGGGTTCGACGGTACCATCACGGTGGTGAAGACGAACCTGGTGGACAAGCTCGACCCGGCGCGGCTCTTCCCGGTGGTCGGCCAGGCCCGCCTGCACCACTGCCACTGGGAGTGTCGGGTGTACTTCGTGAAGGACCTGAAGGTCGAGAAGCCGACCGTGGAGGTGGTGTACGTCGACACCGACTCCCTGCGGCTGGCGTCGGCCGAGCAGATGGTGGTGCCGAAGCAGATGCCCGAGAAGTGACCGTTGGGCGGATGGTGAGCCGCGACCCGAAAGGGAGCGAGTTAGGAACTAGCGCCCCAGCGGGGCGCGGCGCACCCC
>CAYMHO010000093.1:7937-10223 GCA_964390195.1 uncultured Fimbriiglobus sp.
AAGCCCATCCCCGATCCTGGACCGTGGGGGGGAGGGTGAGCCGCCCCCCGACGGTGCGCGTGAGGGGAGCGCGCTCCCCTGCGGGTCGCGGCTCACCAGTTTTCACTCGTCGCTGGCGGTGCTCACCGGGTACGAACCGAGCACCTTCACGTCGTCGCAGATGCCTTCGAGCGACTTGATCGCCTTCTTCACCTTCGGCTCCTCCTGGTGCCCCTCGAAGTCGACGAAGAACACGTACTCCCCCTTCGCCTCCTTGTACGGGAACGATTCGATCCAGGTCAGGTTGATCTTGTTCGCCTTGTACACGTTCAGCACGTCGGCGAGCGAACCGGGGTTGTGCGGCACCTGGAAGATGAGGGCCGTCTTGTCGTTGCCCGTCTTCTGGCTGTCGGCCAGGGCGATGACGGCGAAGCGGGTTTCGTTCTCCGGGTGGTCCTCGATGCTGGCGAACAGCGTCTTCAGCCCGTACCGCACGCCCGCCTGCCGGCTGGCCACCGCCGCCGAGAAGCTGGGTTCGCCCTGCACCAGCCGGGCGGCGTCGGCCGTGCTGTTCACCGGGTGGATGGTCGCCTGCGGCATGTTCTTGCTCAGCCACTGCCGGCACTGGCTGAGGGCCTGCGCCTTGCTGTACACCCGCCGCACCTCGGCCGGTTGGCAGTTGGCCAGCAGGTGGTGGTGCACCCGCATGCGGATCTCGGCGCAGATCCGCACGGTCGGGTTACGAATGAAGCAGTCGAGGGTGTCCGCAATCCGGCCGTCGGTGCTGTTCTCCAGCGGCACCACCCCGAAGTTGGCGTGCTTGCGGGCCACCTCGTCGAACACCGACTGGATGCTGCCGACCTGCGAGTACTCGGCGCTCTGCCCGAACCGCTCGATGGCAGCCAGGTGGCTGTAGCTGTAGTCCGGCCCGAGGAACGCCACCCGCTGGACGCTCTGCAGCGCCCGGCTGCCCGAGATGAGTTCGCGGAAGATGGCCTTCACCGTCACTTCCGGCAGTGGCCCCTTGTGCGCCTTGAGTATCGCGTTCAACACTTCTTCTTCACGGGCGGCGTTGAACACCTCCCCGCCGGTGTCGGCCTTCACTTTGCCGATCTGGGACGCCACCGCCGCCCGCCTGTTCAGCAGGTCGAGCAGTTGGTGGTCGAACTTGTCGATCTCCGCCCGCAGCTTGGACAGCTTGCCGGCCGATTCGCCGCCGGAGTCGGATTTACGCGACGACATGGAACCTGATCCGGGTCGGAGGTCCGTTCGGAAGGGTGATACCGTCAAGGTATGCCGACGATTTGTTCCCGTCAACCAGCCGGAACATCCGAAGGATGAAGCTTTTCCGTCGAGTGTAGGGGTTTTAGCGAATGGCGCGGCCGGACTGACCGCTCCACCCGACACCCTGCCACGACAAAATGGCAGGGGGCCGCGATTTTGGCATGAGTCTCACGCCGGGTGAGACTCATAAACCCTTTGGCTGTAAAGTATTTACGATTCGTTTCGGGGGATCGTGCCCGCACACGGCACGGCGCGTGCTTTGGCGAATTTCCAGAGACCTCACCCCCGTCCCCCTCTCCGCTACGGAGAGGGGTGTTCAACCTGCCGAGGTTCAAGACGGATTGCGAACGAAACTGAATCGCGTCCGTCTTGAACACCCCCCCTCTCCGAAGCGGAGAGGGGGACGGAGGTGAGGTCCTTTCAAGAACAACCACCCACTCCCACAAGGGATACCAACCATGTCCGTGGAAAAGATCATCGGCATCGACCTGGGCACCACCAACAGCGTGGTGGCCGTGATGGAAGGCAGCGAGGCGAAGGTGATCGCCAACCAGGAGGGCGCCCGCACCACCCCGAGCGTGGTCGGCTTCGCCAAAGACGGCAACCGGCTGGTCGGCGAGCCGGCCAAGCGGCAGGCCGTCACCAACCCGACGAAGACGGTGTACAGCATCAAGCGGTTCATGGGCCGCCGGCACGAGGAGGTGGAGAGCGAAGAGAAGCTGGTGCCGTACAAGATCGTCGGCGGCCGCACCGACCTGGTGAAGGTGGACATCGACGGCAAGCAGTTCACCCCGCCGGAAATCTCGGCGATGATCCTCCGCAAGCTGAAGGAGGCGGCCGAGGCGTACCTGGGGCACACCGTCCGCAAGGCGGTCATCACCGTGCCGGCGTACTTCAACGACGCCCAGCGGCAGGCCACGATTGATGCCGCCCAGGTGGCCGGGTTCGACACCGAGTGGGAGATCGAAGACCCGAAGACGAAGCAGAAGACGAAGCAGCGGATGCGGATCATCAACGAGCCGA
>CAYMHO010000093.1:10323-11835 GCA_964390195.1 uncultured Fimbriiglobus sp.
GACCCGAAGACGAAGCAGAAGACGAAGCAGCGGATGCGGATCATCAACGAGCCGACCGCGGCGGCGCTCGCCTACGGGTTCGACAAGAAGGGCAAGGACCAGAAGATCGCCGTGTTCGACCTGGGCGGCGGCACGTTCGACATCAGCATCCTGGAGCTGTACGAGATCGACGGCGTGGCCAACTTCCAGGTGAAGTCCACCAACGGGGACACGCACCTGGGCGGGGACGACTTCGACAACGTGCTCATCGACCACATCGCCGAGGAGTTCAAGAAGGAGAACCACGTCGACCTCCGCAAAGACCCGATGGCCATGCAGCGGCTGAAGGACGAAGGGGAGAAGGTGAAGAAGTACCTGAGCACGCAGACGACCGCGGAGGTGAACCTGCCGTTCATCACCGCCATCGACGGGGTGCCCCGGCACATCAACCTGACCGTCACCCGCGCCCAGTTCGAGCGGATGGTCGAGCACCTGATCGACCGGTGCAAGAAGCCGGTGCTGCGGGCGCTCGAAGACGCCGGCATGCGGCCGGGTGACATCGACGAGGTGGTGATGGTGGGCGGGATGACCCGCATGCCGCGGGTGCAGCAACTGGTGAAGGAGATCTTCGGCAAGGAGGGGCACAAGGGGGTGAACCCGGACGAGGTGGTGGCCGTGGGTGCCGCCATCCAGGGGAGCAGTCTGCTGCTCGGCAGCAAGTCCGACCTGCTGCTGCTCGACGTCACCCCGCTGACGCTGGGCATCGAGACCCAGTTCGGCCGCATGACGCCGATGATCCCGCGGAACACCAGCATCCCGACGAAGAAGACGGAGACGTTCACCACCGCCGCCGACAACCAGCCGAGCGTGGACGTGAAGGTGTTCCAGGGGGAGCGGCCGATCGCCAACGACAACAAGCGGATCGGCGAGTTCCACCTGGACGGCATCCTGCCCGCCCCGCAGGGGGTGCCGAAGATCGAGGTGACGTTCGACCTGGACGCCAACGGCATCCTGAACGTGAGCGCCAAGGACCTGGGCACCGGGAAGGCGAACAACGTCCGCATCGAGCACAGCAGCGGGCTGAGCCAGGCGGAGATCGACAAGATGAAGAAGGACGCCGAACTGCACGCCGACGAGGACAAAAAGAAGCGGGAACTGGCCGACGTGCGGAGCGAGGGCGACCAGAAGACGCACCAGTTCGAGAAGATGCTGAAGGAGGTGGGCGAAAAGCTGGGCGAGGCCGACAAGGCCCCGCTGGTGCGGGCGATCGACAAGGTGAAGGACGCCATCAAGGGGACGGACGTGGCGGCCATCAAGAGCGCTATCGCCGACCTGGACGCGGCGGCGCAAGCGGTCGGCCAGCACCTGCAAGGGGCGGCCGGCGGCGGGGCGGGCGGTCCCCAGGCCAGCCCCGGCGGGGAGCAGAAGAAGGGCGGCAACGACGACGTGATCGACGCCGAGTACGAGGTGAAGAAGTAAGGCGACATCCGGTTCGCCGCGAGGCGGAGGCGAGCGCGTCGGCCGACGCGCTAG
>CAYMHO010000093.1:11845-21970 GCA_964390195.1 uncultured Fimbriiglobus sp.
GACGTCGGGCCACCCCGGGCGCCCGGCGCGGCGGGGGCGCGCGCGGAGACCGCCGCGCTCGCCTCCGCCTCGCGGCGAACCGTTTTACTTCTTCTTCCCCTTCGGTTTCGCGGCGGGCTTCTTCACCGCCGGTAGTCCCGCGAACAGTTCGGCCACCGGCACGGCGAACCCGGGGAGCACCGTCCCGCCGGTGAGCGTGTCCTTCACCCCCAACGTCGTCACGGCGTCCGGTGAGGTGAACACCCGCACCGTCCGCTCGTCCGGGTCGATGAACCACACCAGATCGACGCCGGCGACGAAATACTCCTTCAGCTTCCGCGCCATCTCCGCCACCGTGTTCCCCTCGCTCAGCACCTCCACGCACAGGTTCGGCACCACCTCCGGCACCTTCGCCTGTGGCACCCGGCGGTTCGGCATCCGTTCCCACGAGGTGTAGGCGATGTCCGGGATGCGGACGAGCTTTTCGAGCACGCGGATGGTGCCGGCCTCGCCCGTCAGCACTCCGGGACGGCCGTTCGCCACGAGGTGAGCGCGGAGGATGCCGTTCAACTCACTGGCGATCACCGATTCGGCGAATCCCATCGGCTTCTCCACCAGGGTGCCGTCGATTAACTCCACCAGTCGTTTTTTCGGCCCCTCCGCATGCCGAATGACGTCCATGATGGTGGCCGTACCCGGTGGTGGGTCGAACAGGATGCGTCGGCCGGGGATGCCGCCGAGGGATTCCACCAGATGATCGACGTTGTCGAACGTGACACTTGCCATGCCAACACCTCCGCCGGGACGGTGCAGGATACCGCACCCGGTCCGGCGAATCCATGCGGGCAGAAATGCGAGCGGCCGCCGGGGTGGTGTTCCCTGGCGGCCGCTCGCGTTTCAGTTTCGTGCTTACCAGCCTTTCGGCTGCGGCTCTTGCAGGATCAGCCGCGGGCCGTTCGGCACCGGCCGGCGGCCGGGCTGGAAGGCCGGGAACCCGCCCTTGATGTGCGGGCCGTGCGGCGCCGCCGTTTGCCCGTGCCCGCCGGCGTGCGTCAGGTGGACGAGGTCCTTCGGCGCGTCGTTCATCAGTTTGCCGTCGGCCATCTCGATCACCCGGTCGGCGTAGTTCACCAGCCGCGGGTCGTGCGTCACCACCAGCACCGTCGAACCCCGCTGGCGGGCCACCCCGTGCAGCAGCTCGATCACCTGCTGGCCGTTCTCCCAGTCGAGGGCGCTGGTCGGCTCGTCGGCGAACAGGAAGCTCGGGTTCTTCACCAGCGCCCGGCCGATGGCCACCCGCTGCTTCTCCCCGCCGCTCATCTGGGCCGGTCGCAGGTTTAGTTTGTTCCCCAGCCCGAGCTGCGACAGCACCTGCTCGCTCCGCTTGCGGGCCTCGCGGGCGCTCGCCCCCTCCCCCCACCGCAACACGATCTCCAGTTGCTCGCGGGCGGTCAGGGCCGGGAACAGGTTGTACCCCTGGAACACGTAGCTACAGTGCTTCAGGCGGAACCGCTCCAACTCCTGCTCGCTCATCCGCCAGATCTCTTGCCCGAGGGCCGCCACCCGCCCGTCGCACGGCCGCAGGAGGGCGGACAGCACCGCCAGCAGAGTCGTCTTGCCGCTGCCGCTCGGCCCCATGAGCAGGTTCAACTCGTTCGGCCGCAACTCCAGGCTCACCCCCTGAAGGGCGAATGTCTTGTTCGACCCGGCGCCGAACGAGCGGAGCAGGTCGTGGCCGATCAGAGACGAACTCGGGCGGATGATGGCGGCGGGGGCTTTGGCGGGCACCGCGGCCGGCGTCGGCTGCCCCGTCCGGTCAGTCTTCCGGATCGGCTTCTTCTTCAGTTTGCGGAAGAAGCGGAGCAACGTGTACTTGGAAAACAAGCGGGCGACGCGGGCCATCGGTGGTTCCTCTGGGTGAAAGATAATGGGAGGCAAGCCGGTTGGCGGGGCGGACTCCTTTCGGCGTTGGCGCAAAAGAGGAACGCGGGGGGAAGAAAAGCTTGTCCGGAAACCGCAGGATCGGCGGGGTCGTCAGGACTCGCTGATTATGCGAGGATACTTCGCGGGGGGCAATGGGGCTGTCTATTTTGAGCCACTTTCGCGCTTTACCCAAACCGGAAAGTCGCCTGGGTCGGGTCGGCGAATCGCGTCCGCCTGGGGAAAGTAAACCGCTCGTGCGTAATAGTTTAGTGCTGATGACTCTGCCGGGTTTCCGGCCGGTCGGCTGGTCCGGGACCGATGGCGGGTTATGATGATTTTTTGCGATTTTCTGCCTGGACCGTTAATCCGGTGAGCCACGGATGCCCGTCACCCCTTCCGATCACGACCACACACTCCAGAGCGTGCGTGCGTCCGTCGCCGCGTCCGACGGGTGGGCGGAGGTGGTCGAAGCCCTGAATCGTCGGGAAGCCGGCTCCATCGACGGCGCCTGGGGGTCGAGCGCGGCGGCCGCGGCGGCCGCACTCGCCGACGGCCGGACGGCCCCCATGCTGATTGTGGTGCCGCACCTGACCGACGTCGGCCCGTGGCGGGAAGACCTGACCAGCTTCAGCGGCACCCGCCCGACGGTGTTCCCGGCGTTCGAGACGTGGCCCCCGCCGGACAAACCCGGCAAGGTGAGCGCCGAGACGGGGGAGCGGCTGCGGGTGTTGCAGGGGTTAAGTGAGCCGAGACCTCACCCCCATCGCCGCGCTCATCCAGCCGGTCCCCCCGCGGGGCGACCTGGCCGCGAACAGCCGTCGCATCGCGGTGGGGGATACGCTCGACCCGGACGTGTTCCTGGCGTGGCTGGCCGACGCCGGGTACAAGCGGGCTGAGGCGGTCGAGTACCCCGGCGAGTTCGGCCGCCGCGGCGGCATCATCGACCTGTTCCCGCCGGACGCCCCGGACCCCGTCCGGCTGGAGTTCTTCGGCGACGACCTGGAGTCCATCCGCACCTTCACCGTGCAGTCGCAGCGGAGCTTGGGGAAGAAGACGGACCTGACCGTCATCGCCCTGAACGGCCCGACCAGCGGGCGGAGCATGGGGTTCGTCCTCGACTACTTCCCGCCGGAGTCGGTGGTGGTGCTGGTCGAGCCGAACGAGCTGAAGGAGCAGGCGAAGCACTTCTTCGAGCGGGTGGCCGTGACCGACGGGCTGTTCACCGCCGCCGGCACCTTCGCCAACCTGCTGGCGCACCCGACGGTGACCGTCTCCGCCATGCCGCGGCCGAGCACGGAAGTGTCCGCCCACCTGCGGGTGGAGAGCATCGAGCGGTTCAGCGGGAACGTGCAGAAGGTGCGGGACGAACTGGACGCCATCGCGGCGAGTGACCGGGTGCTGATCGCCTGCCAGACGGACGCCGAAGTGCACCGCCTGACGGACGTGCTGAAGGCCGGCAAGCTGGCGGAGTCGGATCGGTTGCGGGTCGTGACGGGGCACGTGAAGAAGGGGTTCCGGATGGTGGGAGGGGACCTCACCCCCCCGGCCCCCCTCTCCGTGAATGGAGAGGGGGGTGTTCAACCCGCTCAGGATGCACCTTATTCGCCGCGACCCACGGGAGCGGGATCGGCTGCACGCTCGCAAGGCTCGCGGCGAAGAGGGAAGAACGATACCTCCTTGAACACCCCCTCTCCATTGATGGAGAGGGGGACGGGGGGTGAGGTCCCCAAACCGACCGGCCTCGTCGTCATCGGCAGCCACGAGCTGTTCCACAAGGACCTGCTGCCGCCCGGCGTGAAGCAGGCCGCCGCCCCCGGCCGGCGGGTGGAATCGCGTGCCATCGACAGCTTCCTCGACCTGAACGACGGCGACTACGTCGTCCACGTCGCCCACGGCATCGCCCGGTTTCGGGGGATGCGGACGCTTTCGAAGGGGTCCTTAGTCCCTAGTTCCTCGTCCTCAGATGAAGAAAAAACTTCGGCAGGTGAAACTAAGGACCAGGGACTAAGGACTGAGGACGCTGTCGAAGAGCACCTGATGCTCGAGTTCCGCGACGGCGTCCTGCTGTACGTGCCGGCGTCGCGCATCGATCTGGTGCAACGGTACATCGGCGGGCAGCAGTCGGCGCCGGAGTTGAGCAAGCTGGGCGGCACCTCGTGGGGGCGGAAGAAGGACAAGGTGGCCGAGGCGGTGATGGACATGGCCGCCGAGATGATCCGCGTGCAGGCGGTGCGGGCCACCCTGCCCGGGTTCAGCTTCCCTGCCGATTCCGACTGGCAACGGGAGTTCGACGACAGCTTCCCGTACCAGGAAACACCGGACCAGGCGACGAGCATCGCCGAGATCAAGGGCGACCTGGAGAAGCCGAAGCCGATGGACCGGCTGTTGTGCGGGGACGTGGGGTACGGCAAAACCGAAGTGGCGGTGCGGGCGGCCTTCAAGGCGATCGACAACGGCAAGCAGGTGGCGGTGTTGGCGCCCACGACGGTGCTCGCCGAGCAGCACTTCCGCACCTTCACCCAGCGGCTGGCCGAGTACCCGTTCACGGTGGAGTGCCTGAACCGCTACCGCGCCCCGAAGGTGCAACGGGACATCATCAAGCGGGTGGCCGAGGGGAGCGTGGACGTGATCATCGGCACGCACCGGCTGGTGAGCAAGGACGTGAGGTTCAAGGACCTGGGGCTGGTGATCGTGGACGAGGAGCAGCGGTTCGGCGTCGAACACAAGGAGCGGCTGAAGCACCTCCGCACGTCGGTCCACATCCTGACGATGACGGCCACGCCGATCCCCCGCACCCTGCACGGGGCGCTGCTCGGGGTGCGGGAGATCAGCTCACTCGAAACCGCCCCGCCGGAACGGTACCCGGTCGAGACCCGCATCGTGCGGTGGGACGACCAGCTCATCCGCACCGCCATCCACCGCGAGTTCAACCGCGGCGGGCAGGTGTACTTCGTCCACAACCGCGTTCACGACATCTGGGACGTGGCGGCCAAGATTCAGCACCTGGTGCCGGACGCGAAGATCGCCGTCGGGCACGGGCAGATGAACGAGCACGAGTTGGAAGCGGCGATGGTGAAGTTCGTGAACAAGGAGGCCGACATCCTCGTCGCCACCACCATCATCGAGAGCGGCCTGGACATCCCGAACGCGAACACCATCTTCATCGACGACGCCGACCAGTACGGGCTGGCCGACCTGCACCAACTGCGGGGCCGGGTGGGGCGGACCAAGCTCCGGGCGTACGCGTACCTGATCGTCAACCCGCTCAAGCTGGTGACGCCGAACGCCCAGAAGCGGCTGAAGGCCATCGAGGAGTTCACCGACCTGGGGGCCGGGTTCAAGATCGCCATGCGGGACCTGGAGATCCGCGGGGCGGGGAACATCCTGGGCACCGAACAGAGCGGGCACATCGCGGCCGTCGGGTACGAGATGTACTGCCAGCTGCTGGAGAACGCGGTGCGGCAACTGAAACACCAGCCGCCCAAGGTGGCCGTCGAGGTGAACGTCGATCTGCCGTGGCCGGCGTATCTGCCGAAGGACTATGTGCCGGGGCAGAAGCTGCGGATCGAAGTGTACCGCCGGCTCGCCCGCCTCCGCGACCCGGACAAACTGGCCGACTTCCGCCAGGAACTCCGCGACCGCTACGGCCCGCCGCCGGAGCCGGTGGAGTGGCTGCTCCGCACCACCGAGGTGCGGCTGCACTGCGTGCGGTGGAGCATCGCCAGCGTCCACCGCCTGGGGCAAGACCTGGTGTTCGGCTTCCGCAACCGGAAGAAGGCCGACGACCTGGAAAAGCGGAGCGGGCGGCGGCTGAAGGTGGTGGACGAGAAGAGCCTGTACCTGCGGCTGAAGGCGGAGGAGGAATCGCCGGCGGCGATGTACGGACTGCTCACGCGGGTGCTGGCACCACCCACATGATCACCCCGCCGGTCGCCGTCACCCGCGGCGGGGTGACGGCGACCGTGCGGGTGGCAGCGGCGGCCGGTTCGGACCGAAACCGCCCGTCAGCTCACGAACACCCCGCTGGGGTCGAGCGGGTCGCCGGCGAAGAACGACTTCAGTTCGGTGAACGGGAAGAAACTGAGGAACGCCTTCACGTGCGGGCCGCCGCCCGGCCCGGCGGCCGTCAGCAGATCCGGGACGCCGTCCGCGTTCACGTCGCCGAACCCGACCCGCACCCCGCCGGCGAACGCGGGGTCGTAGGCCACGATGCGGTTCTCCTCCATCCCCGCGGCGGCGGACATTCGCACCTGTGTGCCCCCGCCGACGTCGGCACCGACGGCGATCTTCCCGACGGCCGCCGCCACGAACACCCCGCCGGCGAAACTCTGTTCGAAGGCGAAGACGCTGCCGATCAGTGCGGCGTCGGCGATCTGTCCGTTCGACAGCACTTGGCCCAGGTGTCGGCCGTCGATGGACTTCACGTGCGGCCCGCCGCCCGGCCCGGCTCCGGTGACGACGTCCAGGACCAGGTCGTTGTTCGTGTCGGCGGTGGCCACCTGCACCCCGCCGGTGAAGCTCGGGTCGTAGGCGAAGAAGCTGGCCGTCAGCGCGGTGTCGGCGATCCGCCCGTTCGGCAGCACCTGCCCCAGCTTGGTGGCGTCGATCATCTTCACGTGCGGGCCGCCGCCCGCCCCGGCCCCGACCACGATCCGCCCTTTCGCCGCCGCCACGTACACCCCGCCGGTGAAGCCCGGGTCGAAGGCGTAGAAGCTGGCGGTCTCGGTCAGGGTCACGCCGTCGAACACTTTCACGTGCGGCCCGCCGCCGGCACCGGCGGCGACGATGACGTCCAACCGGCCGTCCCCGTTCACGTCGGCGGTGGCCACCCGCACCCCGCCGGTGAAGCCGGGGAAGGGGGTGATGTCTGAGCTGCTGTTGTTGGACGGGTCGAACACCCGCACCACGGACCCGATCGACGTGGCGAACCGGTTCTGAACCGGCGGGGGCGGGGGCGGAGGCGGGGGCGGGGGCGGAGGCGGGGGCGGGGGCGGGAGCGTGTCGTTGTCCAGGTTCGTGACGGACACGTCAGCCGGGTCGATGCCGTTGTAAGTGAGGTCGGTGCTGACGATCGGCCCGAGGACGATCGTGTACGGCGTGTTCCCATCGACGGCCGGGTCGTCCACCCCCGTGATGGTGACCGCCTGGGGCACGTTCCAGTTGGCCGGGGTGAAGGTGAGGGTGCTAACGCTCACCGTCCCTTCGGCCGGGTTGGACGAGGTGACGCTGAGGGTCACGTTGGCGGACGGCTGGGACTGGAGCACCACGGTGAACTGCGCCGTGCCGCCGCCCTCCGTGGTGGTCAGGCCGCTCGTCGGGGTGACGAGCGGGGCGGCCGGACCGACGGCCGTCAGCACCACGTCGTTCCCGCTCCCGCCGACGTAGCTGACGGTGAAGCGGAACCCGCCGATCTGCACCGTCGCCCCTTCGGCCAGCCCGGCGAAGGTGCCGACGACCGCGTCCGCCCCGTCGTTGTCGATCAGCACGAAGGTGTTGCCCACGGCCGGGACGAAGCCGCGAAGCCCGGTCAGGGCCGCCCCGCCCAGGGTGACGATACCGTTGACGGCCAGTTGGTCGTACTGGGTGCCGGCGGTGGTGCCGTTCAGTTCCACCCGGAAGGCGGAGGCGGCGTTCAGGGTGACGTTCCCGTTCACCGTCAGCAGGCCGGGGCTGATGGTGCCGCCGACAGACGTGACCGTGTTGTTCACGGTGCCGCCGCCCACCAGGGTGCCGCCGGCGTTGACCGTCACCGCGTTCGGGACGGCCACCCCGGCGTCGATCTGCAGGGTGCCGGTGTTGTTGACGATCGCCGTGTTGCCGACAACCCCCAGCGGCTGACCGGAGGTGTTCGTCACCCGGACCGTGCCGCCGTTGACGACCGTGTTGCCGACGAGCGTGTTGTTCACCGCCCCGCCGACGACCATCGTGCCCGCCCCCACCTTCGTCAGCGCGCGGGTGGCCCCCTGCGAGCTGATGACGCCGGTGGTGGTGAGCGAGCCGGACGCCCCGTCCACCCCGAAGAACCACGGCGCGCCGGCGGTGAAGACGACGCTGCCGGGGAGGATCACGTTCGAGTTGCCGAGGGTGCGGACGGCCCCGGTGTTGTTCACTCCGGAGCCGGCGTACTGGATGTTCTCCCCGATCCCGCCGCCGTCCTGGAGGGTGCCGTTGAAGTTCAGCCACAACGCGCTGCCGGTCGGGCCGGCCCCGTTGCGGTTCAGTTGCGTCTCGTTGCCGGCCCCACCCGCCCCCAGTCCGCCGGGGGCGTCGATCTGCAGGGCGCCGAAGCCGTTGTTCCCGTTGTGGTTCGTCAGGCCGGTGTAGGTGTTGTTCCGGGTGAACTGGATGACCCCGGCCCCGTTCAGCGACAGGGTGCTGGTGGCCCCGCTGATGACGCCGTCGATGACCAGCCGGGTGTTGGCGTTGGCGGTCCCGAGGCCCGCCCCCAGCGCGACGCCGCCGGCCCCGGCAAACAGGACGACGTTCCCGCGGAAGGTGTTGGTCGTGTTGCCGTCGGCCCCGAGGCCGCCGCCCAGGTTGTTGGCGTTCAGGTTGAACACGGTCTTGACCACCGTGACGCCGTTGCGGAGTTCGACCCGCCCCGGGTCGTTGGCGGTGACGACCCCCGCCGCCGCCCCCAGCCCGGTGTCGGACGTCACCACCACGTTGCCGTTACTGACGGTGGTGTTGGCGTAGCTGTTGTTACCGCTCAACTCCAGGGTGCCGCCGCCGGCTTTGATCAGGTCGCCGTTGCTGACGGCCCCGCTGATCGTCACGCCCTGGGTGGCCGGGTTGCTGATCCCCGCGACGTCGACCGTCAAGGTTCTGGTGCCCAGGTCGATGGCGCCGGTGAAGGTCAGCCGGGCGCCGGTCTGCTGGCTGCGGACGGTGGCGTTGGTGTTGAGCAGGGTGAGGCCGGCGTTGAACGTGTGGGTGACGCCCGCGCCGGAAGTCACGTTGTTGGCCACGTCGATGGCGAACGGGTCCTGGCCGGGGCCGCCGGTGTCGACGGTGATGGCGTTCCCGCTCACCGTGTACCCGGCGGTCGACGTGCCGCCGGTGGCGAAGGTGGTCGGGCCGACCGTGCCGGCGTTGGCGTCGAAGGTGATCGAGTCCACCACCAGGCCGACCAGGTCGTTCTGGGTGGCCAGGTTGGCGGGGGTGGTCAGGTTCGTGTGGAACACCAGGTCCACGTCGCCGGACAGGTCCGCGGCGGGCGACCCGTTGGTCCAGTTCTGCGGGTTGGACCACAGGTTGTTCGCCCCCAGCCCGGTCCACTCGTGGACGGCCGGGGTGAGGCGGTCTTCCAGGGGTTCCAGTTGGGGACGGCGGGACCGCCGCGGCGGGATCGGGCTTGCGGGCGGGGGCAGCCGACGGAGCCAGGTGAACATCGGGTGTGGCCTCTTCGGGGAGGGCATCTGCCGGCCGGCAGACAAGTGTCGCGGAGCGGATTCCGCCGCAGGCGAGCCGGGGTGACGGAACGTGTTGCTGCTACCGACCGATGCGGGTCCGGAGGTTCGCGTGGGTGGACTTGGAGGAGTGGGGGTTCTGCGAAAGATAGAGGGG
Organism: uncultured Fimbriiglobus sp.; assembly: GCA_964390195.1. Classification (GTDB taxonomy): domain Bacteria; phylum Planctomycetota; class Planctomycetia; order Gemmatales; family Gemmataceae; genus JALHQU01. The sequence goes on from CAYMHO010000093.1 coordinate 21,314, forward strand.
AGGCTAGGCAGAAGTGTTGACCAGTCAAGCAACGATCCGTCGCCCCGGCGGAATGAGTCTTCCGCTTGGAGCGAATGTCCCGATTCGGACGGATCGGTAGTGCGTTCGCCTGACCCACGTTCCAGGGGCGGTCGGGTCGCCCCGGCCGCCCCTGGGAAACGGGCAACAGCACCCGAATCGTGTGTCAGTCGCCCTTCGGCGGGCCGAACCCGAACAGTTTGGCGATGCGGGCGAAGATGCCCGTCCCGCTCCGGCCGAACTCGGGGGCGGGCGGCTGGGCGACCGGCACGGGGGTGTCCGGGCGGGCGGGGTCGGGCGTCAGTTCCACCGGCGGCTCGTCGTCCCCGTCCTTCGGCAGCAGCTTGGGCGGGCCGTTGAGCAGTTCGATCAGCCCCTGGACGGCGACGTAGAACGCCGGCACGAAGAACACCGCCAGCACGGTGCTGGTGATCATCCCGCCGAACACGGCGGTGCCGAGCGCCTGCCGGCTGGCGGCCCCCGCCCCGGTGGCGAACACCAGCGGCACCACCCCCAGGATGAACGCGATGCTGGTCATCAGGATGGGGCGGAACCGCAGGCGGGCGGCCTCGACCGCCGCCTGCCGGATGGTGCGGCCTTGCAGCCGCAGGTCGCGGGCGAACTCGACGATCAGGATGG
>CAYMHO010000094.1:0-21957 GCA_964390195.1 uncultured Fimbriiglobus sp.
GTCGAGCGGCGGGCGGTGATCGAGGAGAAGGACCGCGAGTTCAGCATCTACGAGGTGCCGCTCAGCCTGATGGGCAACGGGCTGGACACGCTCATCGTGGAGAAGCTGGGCCTGACCAACGCCCGCCCGATCGAGTTCGACGACTGGACGGAGATGGTGGACAACATCCGCGAGATGGCCAAACCGGGTGCGAAGGAGGTGACCATCGCGGTGGTGGGCAAGTACGTCAAGCACCGCGACGCGTACAAGAGCGTGTACGAGTCGCTCGACCACGCCGGCATCGCCCACCTGACGAAAGTGAAGACGGTGCGGATTGAGAGCGAGGACGTGGAGAAGGTGGGGGCGGCCGAACTGCTGGCGGGCGTGGACGGCATCCTGGTGCCCGGCGGGTTCGACAAGCGGGGGATCCTCGGCAAGGTGGCGGCGATCAGGTACGCCCGCGAGAACAACATCCCGTTCTTCGGCATCTGTCTCGGGCTGCAGTGCGCGACCATCGAGTTCGCCCGCAACGTGCTCGGACTGGCCGACGCCAACAGCATCGAGTTCGACAAGGACACCCCGCACCCGGTGGTGTGCCTGATGGACGCGCAGAAGAAGGTGACGCGGATCGGCGGGACGATGCGGCTGGGCACCTACGACTGTGCCATCGTGCCCGGCACCCTGGCCCACAAGGCGTACAAGGCGGAACTAGTGAAGGAGCGGCACCGCCACCGGTTCGAGTTCAACAACGAGTACCGCGAGATGTTCACGAAGGCCGGGTTCGTGATCAGCGGGACGACCCCGGACGGGTCACTGGTGGAAGTGATCGAGCTGCCGTCGCACCCGTGGTTCCTGGGCGTGCAGTGCCACCCGGAGTTCAAGAGCAAGCCGACCGCCTGCCAGCCGCTGTTCCGCGACTTCGTCGGGGCGGCCATCGCCGGCAAGAAAAAGTAAGGGCACCCCTTGAGGGTGCCCCGGTGCGAGGGTGGGGCACCCTCAAGGGGTGCCCCTACGGGTGGCCGGTCACTGCGCCGGCATCTCGAACTCGACCTTGTCCATTTCCATCGTCTTCTTGTCGCCCTTCACCTCGATCGGGAAGCCGAGGCTGCCGTCCTTCCCCTTGTGGAACCCGCCCTCGTGCCGGTAGACGATCCGCCACTTGCCGGCCGGGACGTCCTTCAGCTCGAACTCTCCGCCCTTGTTGGTGAGGGCGTAGTACGGGTGGTCGAACACGAACAACCGCCCCTGCATCCACGGGTGGATGTCGCACTTGAACAGGGACGGCCGGCGGTCGGCCTTCAGCTCGTCCTTCACCTCGTGCTGCTTGCCCGGCGGGATGGTGACGTTGAAGTTGACCGTCTCCGAGCTGTAGTTGATGTTGTGGGCGATGCCGGCGGTGTTCTTCACCACCAGCTTGTCGCCGTCGCGGGCGACCACCACCCGCGGCTCGAACTGGCACTTCGGCTGGTCCACCGTGTGCGTGGCCGCCTTCGGCTTGGCCAGGTCGGGGTGGACCTTGTCGGCCGGGAACTTGGCCTCGCGGTCGTCGCTGTCCGGCCGCAGGTACACCACCACGTTCGCCAGCCCCTTGCTCTTGGCGTCCACCAGGATCTTGTTCGACACCAGGTCGCCGTCCTTGCAGCAGGTGTCCTTGTCGGTGGTGACGGTCAGCACCTCGGCCTTCGGGGCCTTCTCGAACGTGACCTTCCCTTTCACGGTGACGAACTTCTCGTCCGCGTGGGCGACCGCGGCGACGGCCACGGCGGACAGGGTGAGGAGGGCTTTCAGACGCATCGGGGGGATCTCCTTCGGGGAAAGGTGGGCACCGGCGGGTATGGAATACTACGCGCCGGCCGCAGGGCGGGCAACGCGGGCGGGGTCTTCGCCGGTAGAGTGCCCGCATCACGCGTCAACTGCGCAACAATTTCAGCACGTCGTCGTGAACTTTGCCGTTGGTGGCCAGCACGTCCGGGCGGGTGATGCCGCCGCCGCCGTCCCAGTCGGTGAACCGCCCGCCGGCCTCTTCCACAATGGCTTTGGTGGCGGCGATGTCCCACGGGTTGACGCCGTGTTCGAGCATCAGCTCGGCCGACCCCTGGGCCACCAGCACGAACCCGTAGAAGTCGCCGTACCCCCGCTGCCGCCACGTCTGGGAGTACAGGTCGAGGAACGTCTGCTGGCGGCCGGCGCGGGTGAACCAGCCGATGCTCGAGTAACAGAGGATCGAGTCGGACAGGGCGGTCACGTTCGACACGCGGATGCGGCGGCTGTCCAGGTAGGCCCCGTTCCCTCGCAGGGCGTGGTACATCTGCTTGAACACCGGGATGTAAACGGCCCCGGCGATCAGTTCGCCGTTGTATTCCAGGCCGATGAGCGTGCCCCAGATGGGCACGTGCCGGACGAACGACTTGGTGCCGTCGATCGGGTCGATCACCCAGCGGAAGCCGGTGCTGCCAGGCTGGTCGCCGAACTCTTCACCCAGGAAGCCGTCGGCCGAGAAGTGTTTCGTCACCATCTGGCGGATGAGCTGTTCGGCCCCGCGGTCGGCGATGGTCACCGGGCTGTTGTCCGCCTTGCGGATGACCTCGATGTCGCGGGCGTCGAACGTGTCGTCATAAATCTTGTGCGCGAAGTCGCCGCCGGCGCGGGCGGCCTCGACGGCCAGGTCGTAGCGGGACTTCCACTCGGGGTTCATGCGATCTCCTGTCGTGGTCTGCTCGCTCCGCGAGCGGTCTGAGGTACAACCCGCTCGCGGAGCGAGCAGACCACTAATTCGTCTTCGCCTTCACGAACGCCGCACACCCGGTGATGCCGCTGTCGTCGCCCAGTGCGGCCGGTACGAACCTCATCCGCTCGGCCACGCCGGGCAGGAGGAACCGCTGGGCGATGTCCCACACCCGTTCGACGAAGCTTTCGCCCAGCGCCTGCGTCACCCCGCCGCCGAGCACCACCACCTCGGGCGACATCAGGTTGATGACGCTGGCGATGCCCGCCCCGACTGCCCGTGCCGCGTCATCAACAATCGCCACCGCCACCGGGTCGTCCTTCTCATAGAAGGCCGCCAGCTGCGAGCTCTTCACCCGCTCCAGATCCACCCCCTTCCACTCCTTCCGCACCAGCTTCGGGGCGTCGTCCAGGATCTCCTTCGCCCGCTTCATCTGATACCGCCGGCCGGCGACGCTCTCCAGGGTGGTGCCCTTCCGCCAATTCACCACGATGTGCCCGATCTCGCCGGCGTGCCCGTTGTGCCCGGTGAACAGCTCGCCGTTCAGGATGAACCCGCCGCCGACGCCCGTCCCCACGAACACCCCGAACACGTGCCTGGCCCCTTTCGCCGCCCCGAACGCGAACTCGCCGTAGGTGCCCATCCGCACGTCGTTCTCCAGCACCACCGGCCACTTCCACTCGGGCGGCAGCAGGTGCTGCACGTTCACGTCGTGCCAGTCCAGGTTGGGGGCGAACCGCACCACCGGCTGACCGGGCACGATCTGGCCGGGGATGGCGAACCCCATCCCGCCGATCTGCCCCGAGGAAACGTTCCCCTCCCGCATGACCGCCTCGACCGCCTGGGCCACCCGCCCGATCACCCCGGCCGGCCCGCCCTCGGCCCCGGTCGGCTGCTTGTTCCGCGCGATCACGTTCAGCCCGTCGTCGAACAGCCCGGCCAGGATTTTCGTCCCGCCGAGGTCGACGCCGAGCCAGTACCGGCTGCTCATGGGACGGCTCCGCCGATGGGGAGTGGGGTGCGAGTACGACGGGTATTGTAGGGGGTTGACGAGCCGCGACCGCGAGGGAGCGGGGGTTGAATCCCCCGCTCCCTGGCGGTCGCGGCTCGTTCGGTCACACCCCGCGTGCCGCTCGCACGAACGCCCGCACCTTCGCCGGGTCTTTCACACCCGGACTCGACTCCACCCCGCTGGCCACGTCCACGCCCCACGGCCGCACGGTGCGGATGGCGTCGGCCACGTTGTCCGGGGTCAGCCCGCCGGCCAGGATGACCGGCACGCCCGGGTCGAACCCGATCAGCAACTCCCACGGCGCCCGGTGCCCGGTGCCGCCCATCTCACCGGCGACGAACGAATCGACCAGCACGGCGGCCGGCTTGCAGGCGGCGACGAACTGGCGGATGTGATCTAGGTCGGCGGTGTCTTTCACGCGGAAAGCGGGGATGTGTGCGTACAGAGCGAGGGGATCAGGGGGGGGTGAATCGGAGTAGGTTTGCTCCGCTCGCAGTCCAAGTTCGGTAGAAACAGCACGGACATAGTGCCAGTCGTCGGACACGAACACGCCGATCGGGGCGACGAACTGGCAGAGGAGCCGCACCAACTCGCGGGCCTGGGCGGGAGTGACGTACCGCGGCGACTTGGGATAGAAGTTCAACCCGACCGCCTCGACGTCCATTTCGGCGAGCAACTCGGCGTCCGCCGGCGTGGTGATGCCACAAATCTTGATGCGGGTCATGCAGTCAGGGTAGGTGCCGCCCGGCAGGCGGCACCTACTTGAGCCTCCGTAGCGCCAACGCCAGCGCCCCGTGGATCACCACCTCCTCGCCGAGCGCCGCCGGCACGATGTCGGTCAGGCCGGCGAGCGCCTGCATCCCGCGTTCAGCAACGTACCGGCGGATCGGCTCGAAGAACAACTCCTCTCCGATCAGTGACACCCCGCCGCCGACGATCACCCGCCGCGGGCAGAGCAGCTTGATGACGGTGCAGATGTTCTCCGCGAGGGCTTGCGTGGCGGCGTCCAGCACGGCGCGGCATTCCGGATCGCCCGCGACCGCCCGCTCGGCGAGCTGCTTGCCGGTGAGTCGGTTGCCCAGGTTCTTCTCCATCCCCATGCCGGCCGCGAACTCTTCCAGGATGCCCCCGCGGCGAGGGTCGTTCAACGGGTACACCGGCCGAACGTGCCCGATCTCGGCGGCCCCTTTTCCCACCCCGCGGTAGATCTCGCCGTCGATGATGAGTCCGCCGCCGACGCCCGTGCCCACCGTGATGTAGAAGATCGGACTCAGCCCCTTCCCGGCGCCGAACAGTGCTTCGGCCAACCCGGCCACGTCGGCGTCGTTGCAGATGACCGTCGGCAGGCCCAGCATCTCCGTCAACCAACCGGCGAGCGGGAAGCCGTCCCACCCGGCGATGTGGTGCGACTTGATGACCGACTGAGTGGCGTCGTCGGTCGGCCCGCCGAACCCGACGCCGACCCCCCGCAACTGTGAGCGGTCGATCTTCGATTCAGCCAGCAGTTCCGGTACGGCGGCGGTGATCTGCCGCCGAATGCCGTCCCCGCCGGCGGAGCGGTCCACGCCCCCCCGCCACAACGCGGAGATGGTGCCGTCGCCCGCCCCGAGGCCGAGTTGCAGCTTGGTCCCGCCGATCTCGATGCCGAGGAACATGCTGTTCCCTCCGCGAGTCATCCGGCCAGTGTACGCGGGGGTTCGATACCCCTCCTGAACAGGGCGTGTGAAACGGCGTAAGCGGGGCGAAACGTGTCGTTCAGTGCGGGTCGGAATCGGCACCTGAATTGTGCGCCGGCCACGCGCCGGACCCTCAACTCCGCCCAAAATTGACCGAACTTCCGACACTTCCGCCCGCCGACCGCTCGTGTGATTTACCCTGCCGGTGAGTTCGACTCCTCAACCGGCGCGCCCACCGATGGCCCACGAACCGAGTTACCATCCGACCGAGTTGCTCGCCCGCCCGTCGGACGCGCTCTCCGCCGAGCACCGCACCTCCCACCTCAGGCAGACGCCGTCGCCGGCCCGCCGGGCGGTGGTGTACCCGCAGCCGGGCGAGCCGTTCTGCGGGTTCGACGTGGTGAGCGAACTGGGCCGCGGGGGCATGGGGCGGGTGTACCTGGCCCGCCAGCGGGAGATGGCCTCGCGGGCGGTGGTGCTGAAGGTGGGCGAGTTGCTGTCCGGCGAGTGCCAGAAGCTGGCCAAGTTGCAGCACCCGAACGTGGTGCCGGTGTACTCGTTCCACCAGGCCGGGCCGCTCCAGGCGGTGTGCATGCCGTACCGCGGGCCGCTCACCCTGGCCCATTTGGTGTCGCGGTTGCAGACCGAACACCTGCCGACGCTCAGCGGGCACGCCCTCACCACCGTCATCGACGACTGCCGGCGGACGCGGGAGAAGGCCCTGCCCCCGGCCGCCCCGGCCGCGTCCCCGACGGATCACCTGCCCGCCGACCGCTCCATCCCCGCCCTGCGGGGGCTGACCTTCGTCGACGCCGTCCTGACCCTCCTGCGGCAGGTGGCCGAAGGCCTGCGGTTCGCCCACGGGGAGGGGATCGTCCACAGCGACCTGAAACCGGCGAACGTTCTCATCGCCGACGACGGCAGCCCGCAACTGATCGACTTCGGCATCGCCTACGACCGCACCGCCGCCGCCCGCGAGATGGTCATCGGCGGCACCCGCCCGTACTCGTCGCCCGAGCAACTGAACTCCATCCTCCAGGCGTGCGTCGATCACGACCACCGCACCGACCTGTACTCCCTCGGGGTGGTGGCCTACGAGCTGTTCACCGGGCGGCTGCCGTACCCGTCGGTCACCGACCCGGCGGACGAGGCGGTGACGCGGGACCGGGAGGCCCGGTTCACCCCGCCGGCCAGCCCGCGGGCGGTCAACCCGAAGGTGCCGCCGGCGGTGGCGGCGGTCATCGCCAAGTGCCTGGCCCCGAGGGCGGAAGACCGCTACCAGTCGGCCGACGAACTGATCGAAGACCTGGACCGCCAGCTCGCCCGCCGGCCGCTCAAGTTCGCCCCCAACCCGTCGCGGCGGGAGTTGCTCGCCAAGTGGGGCCGCCGCAACCGCTGGCTGATCGCCTCCGGGGTGGCGGCCGGACTGGCCGGCGGCGGGTTCGCCGCGTTCGCCGCCCACTCGGCCGACCAGAAAGGGCGGCTGGTGGCGGCCGAAGCGGTGACGGCGGTCGGCCAGTTCGACATCGACGCCCGGCGGGCGGGTGCGGCACTCGGTGCCGCCACCCCGGACCGGGCCAGCCTGGAATCGGCGGTGAAGGCGGGCGAGCAGGCGCTCGGGCGGGTCGGTGCCGCGGACGGCGGCAACTGGTGGGAGGGCGGGCCGGCGGCCGAACTGCCGCCCGAGCAGGTGACGGCGGTGCGGGCGAAGGCGGCCGGCCTGCTGCTCGACCTGAGCCGGTCGGCCGCCACCCGCGCCACACTGACCGCCGACAAGGCCGAGCGGGCGCAGTGGCTGGAGCGGGCGATCGGGTGGAACCGCCAGGCCGAAGCGACCTTCCCCGGCGACCAGCCGCCCCGCGGGGTGTGGACGCAGCGGGCGTGGTTGGCCCGCCTGGGGAACGACACGAAAGCGGCGGCCGAGGCCGCCCGCACGGCCGCCGGCACCCCGCTGGCCACCGCCGTCGATCACCGAACCGAGGGCCGCGAACTCATGGAACAAGGCAACTGGCAGGAGGCGGAGGAGCAACTGCTCAAGGCGATCGAACTCGACCCGACCGACTTCTGGGCGACGTTCGCCCTGGGCGGCACCGCCTACCGGCGGGGCAAGGACTACGAGGCCGTCACCGCGTTCGACCGCTGCCTGGCGCTCGACCCGACGGTGCCCGGCGTCCACTACAACCGCGGGCTGGCGCTCCTCCGGTCGCAGCAGTTCAAGAAAGCCGAAGAGGACTTCGGCAGGGTGATCGAGGCGAAGGACGACTGGGCCGAGCCGTACCTGAACCGGGCGTCCGCCCGCGAGGCGCAGGGCAAGTTCGACGAGGCCGTCGCCGACCTGACGAAAGCGATCGACCTGGGCTACCCGCCGACGGCCGTGCGGCTCGTCCGCTCGCGGGTGTACTCGCGGATGGGGCAGGCGGAACTGGCGGCGAAGGACCGGGTCGAGGGGATGAAGACCCCGCCGACGGACGAGAAGGGGTGGATCACCCGCGGCAACCTGCGGATGCCGAAGGACGGGTCGGGCGGGCTGAAGGCGTTCGCCGACCCGCTCGCCGACTTCGACCAAGCCCTCGCCGTCAACCCCCGCTCGGCCACCGCCCTCCAGTGCAAGGCGCGGTGCTACTCGATGGCCGGTGAGAACGGCAAGGCGGTGGAGGCGCTCACCGAACTGCTCGGCTGGTATCCGGAGTGGTTGGACGCGCTGTCCGGGCGGGCGATGCTGTACGCCCGGCTGGGCGAGCGGGCGAAGGCGCACGCCGACGCCGAAGCGGCGGTGCGGCTGGGCGGGTGGAAGCCGCAGACGGTTTACCAGCTCGCCGGGGTGTACGCCCTCACCTCGAAATCACACCCGGACGACAAACGCGAGGCTTTCCGCCTGTTGGCATCGGCCCTGCGGGAGGGGTTCGGACACAACCTGCTGGACATCGATCGCGAACTCGACCCGATCCGCTCGGACGCGGAGTTTTCCACGGTGGTCGAAGAGTCGAAGGCGGCGTTTGAGAAGAAGGCGAAGCAGTGACACCGGGGGCCGATTCGCCCGGCCCCGAACCGGCCAAAAGCCGGACACACTGTTAACACACGACCGTTAACCGAGATCATCGCCCATGACTCGCCCGACCCAACTGACCGTCAGCCCGCTCGAGCGGCGGGACCAGCCGAGTGTGTTCGGCAACCCGTGGCCGAACGCCAACCGCCTGACCATGAGCTTCGCCTCGAACGGGGTGGAGTACTCGAACCAGACGTGGGGCAGTAACACGTTCACCAGCAACCTGTTCACCGAGCTGAACGGGAGCATGCCGCAGAGCGTGTGGCAGGAGGAGCTGCTGCGGGCGGTGTACGCCTGGACGGCCGATTCGAACATCAACGTCGGGCTGATCCCGGACAGCGGGCGGGCGTTCGGCCCGGCCGGGTTCAGCGTCAGCAACTCGCCCGCCGACCTGCGGGTGGGGGCGTTCGACCAGTCGCCCGAGGTGCTGGCCACCTCCATCCCGTACCACCCGCTCACCGGTTACCACGCCGGCAACCTGATGCTGAACGCGGCAAAGACGTTCAGCAAAGGCGGGGCGAGCGGGACCAACGACCTGTACACCGTCGCCCTGCACGAGGTGGCCAACCTCCTCGGCCTGGCGGACAACGACACCGAAGCCGGATCGGCCCGGAACGGCACCTACACGGGCGTCCGCACCGGGCTGTCGTCGAGTGACGTCACGGCCATCCGCAACCTGTACGGCGCCCGCCTGAACGACGCCTTCGAGGGGGCGAACGGGAACAGCACCACGGCCGCCGCCTCCACCCTGACCCCGGCGACCGACCCGGCGAACTTCGCCCGCCTGCGGGTGGTGGCGGACGGCAACATCACCGCCGTCGGCGACGTGGACGTGTACAAGTTCACCACCCCGTCCGGCACCACCAGCATGACGGTGCGGCTGGGCACCGCCGGCAAGAGCCTGCTGGCCGGCAAGATCGAGGTGCTCGACTCGACCGGCGCGGTGGTGAGAACGGTGACGAACACCAACCCGCTCCAGGGGGACGCCGTCACCACCCTGACCGGCCTGTCGTCCGGCCGGACGTACTACGTGCGGGTGACGGCCGGGCGGTCGGACGCGTTCGCAGTCGGCACTTACCAGCTGCGGGTGGGGTTCAACTACGACCCGACGACCGAGACGAAGGTGGATCTGGTCCAGCGGCTGGGGTCGGACTACGGCGTGAACGACCTGCTGTCGGCGGCCACCACCCTCGTCCCGACGGTCGGGTATGTGGCCAACACGCGGTACAGCGCCGCGGCGAGCGTCTCGTGGCTGACCGACCTGGACTACTACAAGCTGACCGCCCCGACCACCTCCGGGGTGATGACCATCTCCGCCCAGGGGCTGCAAGGGCTTCAGCCGAAGGTGACGGTGTACAACTCGGCCGGGGCGGTGGTGGCGTCGAACATCCTCCTGAACTGGGAGAACGGGCTGTACCGCGCCCAGGCCGGCTTCATGAACTCGAACACCACCTACTACCTGAAGGTGGAGGTGCAGGACGCCGACTGGTCGGCGTGGAGCGGGGACTACCTGCTGGACGTGGACTTCAAGCAGCCGCTGGCCGTGCGGGACACGGTGGCCACCGGTACGGCCACGCAGGACAGCAAGATCGCTTACGGGTTCGAGGTGGGCGAGAGCCGGGCGTTCACCTTCGGCCTGCACGCGGTGAGCACCAACACGGCCGCCGTCAACTGGTTCGCCATCACCATCTACGACTCGGTCGGGACGGTGGTGGCCGACCTGGGCACCGACGGGCTGGGCGGTGTGGACACCCTCACCGCCTTCCTCAAGAAGGGCAAGTACACCATCGTCTTCGACCCGGTGTTCAACTACTCGTCGTCGGCGACCGTCTTCTTCCGCCTGTCCACCGCCCTCATCAGCGACCCGATCGACGTGTACGACCCGACGGTGCCGCCGCCCCCGCCGGCCTCCCCTCCGCCCCCGCCATTCACCACCGCACCCCTCCCGCCCACCGAGCCGGTACCGCCGGGGTACTACGACCCGTGGGGCAACCCGATCCCGTAATGACCCACGGTTAGCCGTGAGCCGAAGGGGAGTGCGTCGAACCCGGACGCGCTCCCCTCCGGCTCGCGGCTACTTGCCTTTCAGGTACTTGTCGAACCACGCCAGGTCCCACTCCATCTTCGCCCGGCGGTTGCTCATCTTGGTCAGCCCGTGCGGTTCGCCGGTGTACTCCACCAGTTCCGTCGGCACCTTCAGGTTCTCCTTCAGTGCCCGGTAGAGCATCCGGCTGTGGCCGGGCGGGCAGCGGACGTCGTTCCCGCCGACGTGGACAATGGTAGGCGTGGTGACGTTGCCGAGTTGGTATGTCGGGCTGGTCTTCTTGTAAATCTCCGGCTGCTCCCACGGCAGGCCCTTCTTGAACACGATGGGGTAGGCCGGCTCGTCGTTGAACCCCCACTCGGCGACGGTATCGACGATCCCCGCCCCGCTGCTGGCCGCCTTGAACTTGACCGGCGAGTCCTTCAGCGTGATGAGGCAGTTGGTCAGGTACCCGCCGTTGCTCCAGCCCATGCACCCGACGCGGTCCGGGTCGGCAATCCCTTCCTTCACCAGGTGCTGGATGCCGGCCAGGATGTCCTTCACCTCGACGTCGTTCTCGTGGCCGATCAGGTCGGTCACGAACTTGTCGCCATAGCCGGTGCTTCCACGGTAGTTCGGCAGAAGGACTGCGTAGCCCGCCGCGGCGAAGTACAGCCGGCCGTTGTGCGGGTCGAAGTTCAGGTCGGCCTTCGTACTGGTGGTCGGCCCACCGTGGATGGCCACGACCAGCGGCAACTTGTCGCCCTTTTTGTACCCGTGGGGCAGTTCCAGCACCCCGCCGACCTCGGTGCCGTCCGGCGCCTTCCAGGTGATGTGCTGCACGCTCGGCAGCTTCCATGTCGCGGTGTGCGGGTTGGGGTTAAACTCGTGAGTTGCATGGTCGGGATCGAGTATCTCAATCCATGGAAATCGTGTGGCAGAACTTAGAAGATATGCCCCGACAGATTTGTGGTGCAAGTCGATCCCGAGATACACGATTTGTTCGGTACTCGGTCCTACCGATTCGGTGAACGGCGCCTTGGAGGAAAACGACATCGTGTGCCCGGATTGCTCCGCTAAGCCAATTATTGTGTCGTCTCCGCGCCATTGGAGAGGCTGTCCAAGTGCGCGACCGTAACCAACCACTTCCCAAGTTTTCTCCTTGGTCTTGCGGTTCACCAGCGCGACGACCCACTTACTGCCATCCTGCGAACCAATGACGATCTCCGCCGGGAAGGCGTCATGCACCGCCGTGAACGCGAACTTCGACCCGTCTGGACTCCAGCACAAGTTCTCCAGCCACGCGTACGGGCTGTTCTTCGGGTTCTTGCGGTAGCTGTCGGTCGGCGGGGTGACGACTTTTCCGTCTTCCCAAATGTCCACGCGGCTTTCACCCTCGCTCTTCACCACGGTGTCGTCGAAGGCGCTCACCATCGCGACCTTCTTGCCGTCCTGCGTGACGACGAACTCGCGGACGTAGCGGGTGTCGTCCACCACTTTCTCGGTCCGCCATGCGGTCAGATCGAGTTTGTGAATCTCGCTCACCTTCCGCACGCCGTGGCCGTAGTCGGCCTTGTACTTCGCCCGCAGTTTGGCGAACTCGTCCTGGTCGGCGTGCTCCTTGTCCTTGCTGAAGAACAGGGCATCCGCCTTCGGGGCGTAGTCGTACCCGGTCACGCCACCCACTTCCCGTGTGATCGCCTTCACCTCCCCGCTGCCGTCCGCCGCGACCCGCCACACCTGCGAGGTGCCGTCGAACGGCGGCTTCGTCTCGGCCGCTTTCTTGCGGTTGCCGAGGAAGTACAAGTGCTTGCCGTCGGCACTCCACTTGATGTGCCGGTCGTTCGCCCGGTCGAACGTCAGCTTGGCCGGCTTCCTTTTGCCGTCGGTGGCGATCACCCACAGGTCGGAGCGGCGGTTGTCTTCGGCCTTGTCCCAGGTGGCCAGGGCGTAGGCGACCGACTTTCCGTCCGGACTCACCGCGATTTCGGTGATGCTGTTCAGGGTGAAGTAGTCGTCCGGGGTGACGGTGTGCGTCCGCTCCTGGGCGACGAGCGGGACGGCGAACACGAGCAGGACGAGCAGTGCGGCACGCATGGCGGACTCTCGGCGGAATGGGACGGCTATTGTGCGACCCGCCGGTGGGGAGGTGCCAGCGAAATCCGGCGGGGCGCGTCGGCCCAGCCGGTCCGTGGGGGTGAATCTGATGCCTCAGGAGGGTGAGTGATTTCGCCGTAACTCCTTGGCGGGCATGGGATGTTTAAGCGACACGGGATGGTTTTTTGGTCCGGTGGGGGGTGGTGCTTAAACCATCCGCGCGGTGCCGAGGTGATGTTCGTTTCCCCTCCCGTCAGTCTGCCGCGGCGCGGTACAATCCGGTAGCGTCCGGCAGTTGCCCGACCCCACACACACGAGGCCGCCCGCCGTGGGACAAAAGATCGACAAGGACTTGCAGCGGTTCCGCAAGATCGTCCGCGGGCGAGTGAAGTCCAACCTGTCCAAGTACATCGGGCGGGGGGAGATGATCGGCAAGAAGGGGAACGACCTCGTTTCCATTCCGATGCCGAGCATCAACCCGCCGCAGTTCCGGTTCGGGCAGAAAGGGTCCGGGGGCGTCGGCGTGGGCGAGGGCAAGCCCGGTCAGCCGCTCACCCAGCCGCAGGACGGCGAGGGAGACCCGCAGGCCGGCGACAGCCCCGGTGGGCACATCCTGGAAGTGGAACTGACGATGGAGGAGTTGGCCGAGATCCTCGGCGAGGAACTGGCCCTGCCGCGGATCGAACCGCGGGGGAAGAAGAACATCGTCAGCGTGAAGGACAAGTACAGCAGCATCCGCACCGTCGGCCCGGAGAGCCTGCGGCACTACAAGCGGACGTACAAGCAGGCCCTCAAGCGGCAGATCAGCGCCGGCGTGTACGACCCCCGCAAGCCGGTGGTGATTCCGGAGCGGGAGGACAAGCGGTACCGCAGTTGGAAGGAGTTCCCGAAGCCGGAGGCGGTGGCCTGCGTCGTCTACATGATGGATGTGAGCGGGAGCATGACGGACGAGCAGAAGGAGATCGTGCGGATCGAGTCGTTTTGGATCGACACCTGGATCAAGGCCCACTACAAGGGGGTGGACCGGGTGTACATCATCCACGACGCGGCCGCCCACGAGGTGGACGAACACACGTTTTACCACACCCGCGAGAGCGGCGGGACGAAGATCAGCACCGCCTACGACCTGGCGAACAAGATCATCGACGCCCGCTTCCCGCCGAGCGAGTGGAACGTGTACGCCTTCCACTTCTCGGACGGGGACAACTGGGGGGACGACAACCCGAAGTGCCTGAGCCTACTTAAGGAGCAACTGCTGCCGAAGCTGAACCTGTTCGGGTACGGGCAGGTGGAAAGCCCGTACGGGAGCGGCGAGTTCATGGAGACGATCGACACCCTGGTGGAGGAACACGACAACGTGGTGGCCAGCCGCATCCCCGACCGCGAGGCGATCCTCGGCAGCATCAAGGAGTTCCTGAGCACCGGGCGGTGAGCCGTTGACCGTCTCGGCCTCGAAACTATCTTCTTTCTTCGACTGATTCTGGTCAGCGGTGAGGGACACGATGGAAGCCGAGCCCAGCCGAGCCTACCGCCATCTGAAATGTGGCGCCGTCACCGTCGTTTCGGGGAAGTCGTTGGCGCTGATCTGCAACCCACATTTGCCCGTCTTCGGCACGAAATGCATGGGGCCGGGCTGTCAGGGGGACATTCTCGATCACTTCGAATGGACCGACACGGGCGAGAACGTCGAGAAATATCGCCTGCGATTGGAGGCTCAAGCGCCGTCGGCGGTCAAACTCGTGGATGCGGGCTGGCTGATGCTGATCATCGGCACCGTCGGAGGGGTCGCGAGTTGGTTCGCGGCCGACGCCGTCGGACTCGGCCGCACGATCGGTTTCATGGTCCCCGTTCTTGCCGCGGTCGTGGGGTTCGTCGTCGCGCTGTTCGTCTGGTATCAGATCAAGCAGGTGGCGATCATTCCGATGCTCACCCGGCACATCGACTACCGGATCGCCCGGTGAGCAGAAACTCGTGGTGAACCCCCCGGGTGCCGCCGGCGTACCCACCGTACCCTGCCCCGCCTCCCCGCCGCGGCCGCCGTCCCTATACTTGTCCATTCCCCCAGTCCCCGTTCCGCCCCACCCGCGGGCGAGAGAGGATTTCACGATGCGGAAGCTGCTGTACGGTCTGCTCGCCGCCGCCCTCGCCTTCGGCGGGGCGGCCGCCCAAGAGAAGAAGCCGGAAGACCCCAAGCCGGCCCCCAAGCCGGAAGACCCGAAGCCGCCGATGCCGCCGGCCGGGGCGGTCGTCACCTCCGACTACTACCCGCTCACCAAGGGGTCCAAGTGGACCTACAGCATGGGCAGCACCGAGGTGGTGGTGAAGGTGTCCGACGTGGACGCCAAGGACGGGTCGGCCAAGCTGGTGACCGAGCACGCCGGCAAGCAGGTGGCCACCGAGACCATCCAGGTGAAGGCGGACGGCATTTACCGCACCAAGATCAACGACACCGCCATCGACGGCGGGGTGAAAATCCTCGGGCTGAAGGACGGCAAGCCGGCCAAAGGGGACAAGTGGAGCGTGGCCGCCAAGGTGCAGGCGTCCGAGGTGAAGGGCGACTTCGAGACGAAGGACATGGGCCAGACGGTGAAGGTCGGGCAGACCGAGTACAAGGACGTGGTGTACGTGGAGGGGCCGAAGTTCACCATCGCCGGCACCGACACGGCCGTCAAGTACTGGTTCTCCCCCAAGTTCGGCATCGTCAAGCTGAGCTACAGCATCGGGGGCACCGAGAGCACCCCGCTCGAACTGAAGAGCTTCGAAGCGGGCAAGTGATCAAGTAGCAAGTGGGAAGGAGCAAGGGGCAAGTGGAAGCAGGCCGCACCTGCCTTCACTTGCCCCTTGCTCCTTCCCACTTGCTATTTCTCCGCAAGGAGCACTTTCGTCTTCACCTCGTCCAGCCGCCCCTTCTCCCGCCCGGTGTGCGACCCGCGGTACAACTCGGCCGCCTTTTTCCACGCCTCTGCCGCCCGCTTCTTGTCGTCCTGGCGGAAGGCCACATCGCCCAGGTGGTCCCACACGATCCCGTCGGCGTTCGCGTCGGGGGAGGCGACGGCCTTCTCCAGAAGTTCACGAGCGTCCGTCAGCTTGCCGCGGCGGAACACCGCCCACGCCAGGCTGTCCAGGTAGCCGCCGTTCTCGCCGTCCGGGTCGCCCTGCCGGCCGCGTTCCCACTTGTCCATCTCGACCGCCCGCCGCAGGAGCGATTCGGCCTCCTCCAGGTTGCGGTTCTGGTCGGCCAGCTCGTACCCCAGGTTGTTCAGTACGGTCACGTCGTCCGGGTTGGCGTCGAGTAACTCCCGCCAGATGGCTTCCGCCTCGGCGGACTTGCGCAGGTGGTTGAGGGTGGTCGCCCTGGCCATCAGCAGCCCCCGCTGCTCGGCGGCGGTCAGCTTCTCGTTGGCCAGTCCGGCGTCGCACTCCTTCAGCGCTTCGGCGTGGTCGCCGAGCACGTTCAGCACCCCCGCCCGCCGCGCCTGGTTGTACGGCGTCTCGCCCAACTCCTTGAGCACCGCCAGCGCCTCCCGCTTGCGGCCGAGTTCGGCGTGGGCGTACGCCGCCTGGGCGACGATGTCCGGGTAAAACCTCCCGCCGTCCACCCGGCTCAGGTGCTCGCTCTCGTCCACGATCCGCTCCCACCGCCGCAGGCGGGCGTACGCCTGCACCGTCAGCCACTTCAGCCGGTGGTCCTTCGCCCGCCGGCCGGCCGACCCCCGCAGCACCTCGGCCGCGGCGGCCACCTCGCCGTCCCGGTGGGCCAGCCCGGCCAGGAACTCCAGGGTGTCGGTGTGGCGGACGGTGCCGGCGGTCAGGTCGGCCGACGCCTGGGTGATCAGTTTGGCGGTGAAGGTGGGGCGGAGTTGTCGCACGGCGTTCGTGAGCAGCCGACTGCGAGTGACCGCGTCCGGGTTCACCTTGGCGTCCGGGTTCGGCTCCTCGCTGCCGTCCGGCCGCACCGCCTTGTACTGCCGGTCGAGCAGGTCGAGCAGGTCCTTCGCCTTGTTCGCGTCCCGGTACGCGACCGCCAGCACGCGGTACTCGTCCGGGGTGGTGCCTTTCTCGGCCAGCTTGCGGAACACCTCGTGGGCGGTGGCCGGGTCGGCCGGCATGGCGACCGCCGCGGCCAGCCACTGCGGGGCCAGGTTCTTCGGGTTCGCGTCGGCGAGGTCGGCCAGCTTGCGGGGCAGTTCGTCGCCTTTTTTCAACTGCTTCATCAGTTGGGCGAACCGCTCGTACGGCTCGAACGCGGCCGGCTTGTGCGCCAGGTACTTCTCCAACTCGGCGAGCGCCTTCGCCGGCTGGCCCTCCGCTTCCCGCACGCCGGACAGGTTCCAGTGCAGGCGGGCCACCGCCGCCGGGTCGTTCGCCCCTTTCGGGTCGGCGGCCAGGTCGCGGGCGTTCTCGAAGGCGGCCGCCGCGGCGGCGAACTCCGACTTCCGAAGCAGGGCCACACCCAACCCCTCGTACAGCCGCAGCCGTTCCCGCTCCAGTTCGGCGACGGTGAGCAGGTCCGGGTGAAGGAACGTCAGCCGATGTTCCTTGAGGAGTGCGAGCGCGTCGGTGCGGGCGGTGGCGGCGGTGGCCGGGTCGAGGGCGGCGTCGGCGGCTTTAGCCAGGTCCTTCAGCACCACCAGCTTCGAGACGGGGTCGGTCAGGTCCTTGCTCGCGGCGGCCAGTTTGAACACCCGCACGGCGTCGGGCCAGCGGCGGGCGTCGGCGTACAGTCGGCCCAGCAGCCGGGCGGTGTCGAGGTCGTTCGGGTCGGCGGCGAGGGCCTTTTCCCCCGCGGCGGCGGCGGCCGGTTCCCGCCCCAGTTCGGCGTACAGTTTGGCCAACTCCTTCTGCGGGGCGGCGGCGGTCGGCTGTTGTTTGGCGGCCGCTTGGAACTGCCTGGCGGCGGTGGCGATCTGGTCGTGCCGGGCGCGGATCAGCCCGATGCCGAAGCGGGTGAGGCTGTCGCGGCGGGCTTCTTCGTCGGCGGAAAGTGGGGCGGCCTTCGACGGCAGCGGTTCGGGGACGGTGGGTACATCGAGGGCGGGCGGGGCGGCGACGGCACCGGACAGGGCGAATGATCCGGCGAGCAGTGCGAGCCGCATGGCGACGTCACCCGGCGGTCGTGGGGGCGGGTGTCGGGGTCGGCGTATCGGTCGCGGCCGTCGCGGTCGTCGTCTGGGTGGCCGGGGCTTTCGGCGGCTTCACGAACACCGCGTGGAGCACCAGCATGATCGCCCCGCACACCAGGCAGCAGTCGGCCACGTTGAACACCGGCCAGTCGATCTTGTAGAAGAAGAGGAAGTCTCGCACCCCGTGGAAGACGACCCGGTCGAACAGGTTGCCGACGGTGCCGCCGAGGATCAGCCCGAGGGCGGCACAGATCCAGGCGTCCGCCTTCTTGCCCCGCCACACCGCCCAGGCCACGATCCCGCTCGCCGCGATCAGGCTGATGACGGCGAACAGGGTGTTCGCGTTCTGCGCCTGCTGCTCCGCCTCCGGGCTGCCGTCGTGGTTCGCCCCCATGCCGAAGAGCGCCCCGCGGTTCACCACCGGCAGTTCGTTCGCGCTGACCGTTTGCAGGCTGTTTCGCCAGTCGGTGTCCGGCTGTCGCGGGGTGCGGTGGTACTGGGCGATGAATCCGAACCACCCGGGCCACACGTCGGACCGCCCGCCGGTGATGCCGGGAGGGGCGCCGGCCACCCAGGCCCGCACCGCGTCGTCCCAGGCTGCGAACGCCCCGCTGCTCACCTGCTGGCGGCCGTTGTGCAGCCACCCGAACATGCCGTACTTGCTCCACTGGTCGGCCGTCAGCCCGACCGCCGCGAGCAGCACCAGCAGCCACCGGTACGACCACTTCCTCATGATGACCCTCGTCGGCGTCCGGCCGGTCCGACCGACCCGTTCGCTATAACCCCGCCATTCTACGCGAGCAACCCCAATGCCGTCGTCACGGCGTGTCGCCGCGGGTGGTCGTCGGGCTGGGTTCGGTCGGGGCGGACGGCTGCTCGGGGGTGCGAGACCACGGGCCGAACAGCCACACCGCCAGTGCCGCCGCCGCGAGAAGGGTAATCACCGTCAGGACGTAGTACACCCCCCCGCCGGACGCCACCGGGGGCGGGGCCGGCGGCTTGGGCGGGGCGGTCAGCCGTTGCAAGTCATCCGCCAACGCGTCGGCGGTGGCGTACCGCTCGGCCGGGATTTTCCGCAGGCACCGCAGCACCACCTCTTCCAGCTCATCCGGGATTTCGTTCCGCCGGAACCGCAGGGCCGGGGGCGGGTTCGTCCGCACCTTGTCCAGCGTCTCCATCACCGAGTCGCCCTGGTGTGGCACCATGCCGAGCAGGCACTCGTACATGATCACCCCGAGGGCGTACACGTCCGTCTGCGGGGTGATGCGGCGGACGTACCCCGACGCCTGCTCCGGGCTCATGTACGCCGGGGTGCCGAGGATCGACCCGGTGACGGTGTTCGACTCCGCCCCGAGCACCTTCGCCAGCCCGAAGTCGGCCACCTTCGGCACCCCGTCGGTCGTCAACAGGATGTTCGCCGGCTTCAGGTCGCGGTGAACCACCCCCCGCGAGTGGGCCGCCCCCACCCCGCGGGCGATCTGGTACACCAGCCGGACGGCCTCGAGCACGTTCATCGGCCCGGTCGATCGCAGCTTGCTCTCCAGCGTCCCGCCGTCGGCGTACTCGCACGCCAGGAACGGCACCCCGTTCGACTCCCCGATGTCGTAGATCTGGATGACGTTCGGGTGCTGGATCTGGGCGGCGATGACCGCCTCGTCCTTGAACCGGGCGAGCTGTTCGGCCGACTCGTGGGCGTACCCGACGAGCACCTTCAGGGCGACCGTCCGCTTCAGTTTCGTCTGCCGCGCCTTGTAGACCACCCCGCTCGCCCCGCGGCCGAGGGGAGCTAGGATCTCGTACCCGGGGGCGTTGAACGCGGTGTACGCCGGGCCGCTGGCGGTGACGCCGCCGACGTTCACCATCGTCTCGGCCGACACCAGCGGCACCGGGGCGGGGTCGGCCGCCCCGCTCAACTGGAGCGTCGGGTCGGACGGCGTCGGCGCGTCGGGGGGGCGAGTGGACATATCACGGCGGCTCCGCGGCGTGCCGGTCATCATATCGCGCCGACCGGTGGGTCCGTCACCCCACAATCTCGGCAGCGGGCGGCGGTGCGAGCGGATGCCGAGCGCAGTTCCTACCCCGCCACACACCGGTTCAGTGCGGCAGCGAAACCGGCCCAATCGTCAGACACCCCGGCGGCGAACACCTCCAGCCGGCTGTCCCGGCGGTAGGCGGACGGCTTCACGCTCGTGCCCGAGTTGGTGCGGTTGACCGCGATCCATCCGTTCGGCGTGCGGAACACCCCTTTCAGCCGTGTCACCTCCGGGCGTCCGCTCAGCAGGGCGATCAGACTGTCTTCGTCGAAGGTGACGTCGGGGGGGAAGAGGTAGCCACGAGGCGAGACAGGAGACACGGAGACAGGAGACACGAGAGAGAGCAACGCCCCTCCTCCTGTCTCGTGTCTCCTGTCTCGTTTCACCTCTTGAGAAGACAAGTCCAGCCACCCCTCCTCGATCCGCCCCTGTTCGGTTGCCGCCACCAGCAGCTTCGGCGGGTACAGGTCGTTTGCCCACTTCTGGAAGTCGGCGACCAATTCCGGAGTGGCGGTGTCGAGCTTGTTCAGCACCAGCACGTCGGACAGTTGCACCTGGTCGCGGAACACCGGGTTGCTGTCGATCATGCCGGGGGCGGCGAAGTCGGCCGGGGTGACGAAGCCGACAGTCGCCCGCAGGTCGATGCGGTCGGCGTACTTGTCCCGCAGGGTGTCCACCAGGGCCGCCGGGTGGCCCATGCCGCTCGTCTCGATCAGCAGGCGGTCCGGCCGCATGTCTTGCAGCAGAAAGTGCAACGCGACCGGTAGCATCGGGGCGGTGGTGCAGCAGAAGCACCCGCCCGCCACGCTCCGCACGCTGACACCGTCCACCGCCTCGCCCTCGATGAAGGCGTCGTCCACCGACACGGTGCCGTACTCGTTCACCAGCACCGCCCACCTCTCGGCCGGGGCCTTCCGCCGCAGCAGGTCGAGGACGGCGGTCGTCTTGCCGACGCCGAGGAAACCGGTGATCAGGTTCGCGGGGATGGGGGTCATGAGGGGATTCTACCCCGGACGGGCGGCGGGCATACAGTGACCCTTTGCCACCCCCTCACCCCCGGCACCCGTGAACGCCCAGTACGCTCACCTCATGGCCGTCTGTTTCGCCGGGCTGTTCTCCCTCGCCCCGCTCTCGTTCTACCTGTGCTGGCTGGCCGGGGTGAACCGCCGCCCCCAGCCGACGGTGGTGTCCGGGGTGTGGGACTTCGTCGGCGTGTTCGCCGCCCTGTTCGGCTTCCTGCTGGTTGGCGGGGCGGTGCTGCTGTCGCTGGTGGCGAACAACGGCCGGCTGTTCACCGACGGGAACGTGGACCGGCTGAAGATGGTGTTCGAGGTGCAGTGGCTGACCTGGCTGGCGCTGCTCATCGGGTACACCGGTCTGGTGCTGGTCGTGGCGGCGGCCGGGCTGCGGGGTCGGGTCCGCTCGCTGGCGGTGTACAACCTGGACGCGGACGCGGCCGAGCGGGTGGTCGCCGCCGCCTTGGAGCGGAGCGGCCTGCCGGCCCGGCGGATGGGCGACCTGTGGGTGGAGCCGGCGGCCAACGGGCGGCGGCTGGTGGAGGTGAAGACGTTCCACGGCACCGCCCACACCACCATCCGCCTGGTGTGCCCGCACGGGCGGGTGCGGGAGGACATCGAGCGGCACCTGCGGAGCGAGCTGGCGGCCGCCGAGACCGGCCCCGGCCCGGCCGCCCCGTGGTTCAGCTCACTCGCCATCGCCTCCGTCATGGTGGTCGTCGCGTGCGTCGGCATGATCGCGTACGTGGTGTTCTTCGCCCGGTGAGCGTCAAACCGGGGGGGCTAGCGAACCTGCGCCCGGCGGGCCGCGACCCGTTCCCCCCAGTGTCCCCACTTCACTCGGCATTTCCTGCGTCTCCCGGACCCCCGGAACCGATCATCTCCCACGCAGAGCGCCACCGGCCACGGACCCGGCGGGGGCGCTGGCGGTCGCGTGCCGCCGATCCAACACAGGCGAGGGAACGCACATGAAACGGATGATCGCGGCGGCGGTGGCGGTGGTCGGGCTGGCGGCGGTCGCCTCGGCCCAGACCCCGCACGGGCCGCTTCAAGGGGTGTCCGCCCCCGGCTGTGCCGGGTGTACGGCGGGCACCGGGCACGTCGGGCACGGCATGCCGGTCGGGTTCGCCGCCGTCGGCGGGTGCCGCGACTGCGACCCGAAGTTCGGCCTCAACCCGTTCTTCAAGAAGTTGATGTTCTGGAAGAAGGACACCGCGTGCGGCACCT
>CAYMHO010000095.1:0-21898 GCA_964390195.1 uncultured Fimbriiglobus sp.
GGGACCGGGCCCGAGTTCGAACTGCTCGACACCGGGGTGTTCGACGACGACCGCTACTTCGACGTGGTGGTCGAGTACGCCAAGGCCGGGCCGGACGAACTGCTCGTGCGGGTGACGGCCCACAACCGCGGGCCGGACCCCGCCGACCTGCACCTGCTGCCGCAGGTGTGGTTCCGCAACACCTGGAGTTGGAAGCCGGACCAGCCGAAGCCGACGATCCGCCAGGCCGGGCCGGGGCTGCTCGCCCTGTCGCACCCGACGCTCGGCGAGTACCTGCTGCACGTCCAAGGTGACGCGGAGCTGCTGTTCACCGAGAACGAGACGAACCCGCGGCTGTTCGGCCAGCCGCGGCCAGGGCACTTCAAGGACGCCTTCCACGACGCGGTGATCGGCGGTTTGCCGACCGCCGACAGTGGGACGAAGGCGGCGGCGCACTTCAAGCTCCCCGTCCCGCCGGGGGAAGCCGTCACCGTGCGGTTGAGGCTGGTGAACGCTGCCACGGCCTCGGCGTGCGGGAAGGGGGCGAAGGGTGAGGCGTGCCCGTTCAGCGGGTTCGACGCTACGGTTGCCGAACGGATCCAGGAAGCCGACGCCTTCTACTCCGACCTGCAAAAGGACATCGCGGATGCGGACGCCCGGCGGGTGCAGCGGCAGGCGTTCGCCGGGCTGGTCTGGTCGAAGCAGTGGTACCACTACGACGTGCCCGAGTGGCTCGCCGGCGACCCGTCCCAGCCCGCCCCGCCGCCGGAGCGGAAGCTCGGCCGCAACCGCGAGTGGGAGCACCTGAACAACGCCGACGTGATCTCCATGCCGGACAAGTGGGAGTACCCGTGGTACGCCGCCTGGGACCTGGCGTTCCACATGATCCCGTTCGCGCTCATCGACCCGGAGTTCGCCAAGAGTCAGTTGTTGCTGTTCACCCGCGAGTGGTACATGCACCCGAACGGCCAACTGCCGGCCTACGAGTGGGCGTTCGGGGACGTGAACCCACCGGTCCACGCGTGGGCGACGTGGCGGGTGTTCCAGATCGACCGCAAGCGGCGGGGGGATCGCGGCGACCTGGAGTTCCTGGAGCGGGTGTTCCACAAGCTGCTGCTCAACTTCACCTGGTGGGTGAACCGCAAGGACGCGGAGGGGCGGAACATCTTCCAGGGCGGGTTCCTCGGGCTCGACAACATCGGTGTGTTCGACCGCTCGGCCCCGCTGCCCACCGGCGGGTTCATCAACCAGGCGGACGGCACCGCGTGGATGGCCATGTACGCGCTGAACATGATGCGGATCGCCCTGGAGTTGGCCGTCCACAACCGGGTGTACGAGGACACGGCGACCAAGTTCTTCGAGCACTTCCTGCACATCGCCGAGGCGATGAGCGACTTCGACGACCACGGGCACGGGCTGTGGGACGACGCCGACGGGTTCTACTACGACCAGCTCGCCCTCCCGGACGGCAGCCGCCACACCCTGCGGGTGCGGTCGATGGTCGGCCTCATCCCGCTATTCGCTGTCGAAACCATCGAACCCGAGATGCTGGACAAGCTGCCCGACTTCAAGCGGCGGCTGAAGTGGTTCCTGAACTACCGCCCGGACCTGGCCAAGCTGGTGTCCCGGTGGGAGGAGCCGGGCATGAAGGAGCGTCGCCTGCTGTCGCTGCTCCGCGGCAGCCGGATGAAGAGGCTGCTGCGGCGGATGCTGGACGAGACCGAGTTCCTGTCCGACTACGGGGTGCGGGCGGTGTCGAAGCGCCACGAGGCCGAGCCGTACACGTTCTGGGCGAACGGCCAGCCGCTGACGGTGGAATACAAACCGGGCGAGTCGGACACCGGGGCGTTCGGCGGCAACTCGAACTGGCGGGGGCCGGTCTGGTTCCCGGTCAACTACCTGCTCATCGAGAGCTTGCAGAAGTTCCACCACTACTACGGCGACGACTTCAAGGTCGAGTGCCCGACCGGGAGCGGGGTGTTCCTCACGCTGGACGGGGTGGCGGCCGAATTGTCCCGGCGGCTGAGTCGGATCTTCCTGCGGGACGAGTCCGGTCGGCGGGCGGTGTTCGGCGAGCATGCGAAGCTTCAGGTCGACCCGCACTTCCGCGACCACCTGCTCTTCCACGAGTACTTCCACGGCGACACCGGCCGCGGGGTGGGAGCGGGCCACCAGACCGGCTGGACCGCCCTCGTGGCGAAACTGCTGCAACCCCGCTCGCTGGACGGCATCCAACCGGCGTGCGCAGTGCCCCACCGCCGACAACCTGTGACCGCCGGCGTCTGACGCCGGTGTTCACTCAACCCAACTGAGGTTCGCATGCAAGCCCTGCGAGTGCTCGCCCTGTGCGCCGCGGTCCTGTCGTCCTCGGACCTGCTGTCGGCCGACGAGCCGAAAAAGGCGGACCGCACCGGCTCGGAGTCGTCGAGCAAAGAGAAGGAGAAGAAGCCGGATTTCGCCAACCTGCTGGTCGGCAAGTGGGTGCGGACGGACGGCCAGTACGCCGGCATGGTCGTGGTGTACGACAAGAACGGCACGCACACCACGACCTCGGTGACCAAGATCAACGGCAAGCCGGTCGTCATGTCCGGTACGTGGAAGCTCGACGGCGAGAAGGTCGTGCAGACCCTCGGCCAGGGGCGAAACCTGACCGACACCACCGTCACCGTCGTCGGCCTGACCGAGACGGAGTTCCGGTTCAAGAACAGGGCCGGGCAGGAGGCCACCTACAAGCGGGTGGTCGAGGACGGGGAGCAGGGCAAGGGCGAGAAGAAGGGCAAGAAGTGACCGTCCCGTCGACAGTCCGGGAGGTGGGCCGATGACAACTCCGACCGACGCTCGCCCCGCTCAGGCGCTCCAGTGCATGGAGATCTGGGGCGGGAACCGGGCCGTCGAGCGGGCGGTGTCCACACCCGGCCTCGACCTCTGGGTGTCCAGCCGCCCGCACGAGGGGGACGAAGGTGGCGGGGACGTGTACTACACCTCCCTGTGCGGCGGCGGGCAGATCACCCGGTTCATCCTGGCCGACGTGTCCGGGCACGGGGCGGCCGTCGCCGACGTGGCGAAGTCGCTCCGCGAACTGATGCGGAAGAACATCAACCGCAACGATCAGTCGCGGCTGGTGCAGGCTCTCAACCGCGAGTTCGCCGAGTTGGCGAACATGAACCGGTTCGCTACCGCGGTGGTCGCCACCTACCTCACCAAGGGCGACACGCTGACGGTGTGCAACGCCGGCCACCCCCGCCCGCTGTGGCGGCGGGCCGGCACCGGCGCGTGGACTGTGCTGGCGGACGCCGACGCCCCCTCCGACGGGGGGTTGGCCGACCTGCCGCTGGGGATCATGGACGACACCGCCTACACGCAACTCCGAATCACCCTCGCCCGCGGCGACTTACTGCTCTTCTACACCGACGCCCTGACCGAGGCCGAGAACCCCGCCGGCGTGCAACTGGGCGAGGCCGGCTTGCTTCGTCTGATGGACGGGTTGGACTCGACCGACCCGGCGACGCTCCCCACCGCTCTCTCGGCCGCGATCGACACCTTCCGCGGCGGGACGCCGGCCGGCGACGACGCCACGTTCATCCTGCTCCGCCACACCGCCGCCCCGACCCGCCAGCCGGGGCTAGTGGAGACGCTGAACGTGTACGCCAAGGTGCTCGGCCTGAAATCCGTGTAACTCGCACTCGCCCGGGTCATCCAACGGGAGTTCCGACCCCACCCCGACCCGAGGTCACGATGTCCGCGACCCTTCTCGACGACCCGATCCCCGATGTGGTGATGCCCGCCTGCCCGATCCGCAAAGTGCTGAAAGGGCAGAAGGCGCTCGTCACCGGGGCGAACTCCGGCATCGGCAAGGGGATCGCCCTCGCGCTCGCCCACGCCGGGGCCGACGTGGTGGTGAACTACCGCAGCAACCCCGAAGTCCTCGACGAGATCTTGGAGGAAGGGCGGCGGTGCGGCAGCCGGGTGATCACCCACCAGGCCGACGTGTCCGACGAGGCTCAGGTGCAGGAGATGTTCCGCCGCACGATCGGCGAGTTCGGCACCCTGGACATCCTGGTGAACAACGCCGGCCTCCAGCAGGACGCCCCGTTCGAGAAGATGACCCTGAAGCAGTGGAACACGGTGATCGGGGTGAACCTGACCGGCCAGTTCCTGTGCGCCCGCGAGGCGGTGAAGGAGTTCAAGCGGCGGGGCGTTCGCAAGGAGGTGTCGTGCGCCGCCGGGAAGATCGTCTGCATCAGCTCGGTCCACGAGGTGATCCCGTGGGCCGGGCACGTGAACTACGCGGCCAGCAAGGGCGGGGTGATGCTGCTGATGAAGAGCATCGCCCAGGAGGTGGCCCCGTACCGCATCCGGGTGAACAGCATCTGCCCCGGCGCCATCCGCACCCCGATCAACCGTGAGGCGTGGGACACGCCGAACGCCTACGCCGCCCTGATGAAGCTGATCCCGTACAAGCGGATCGGGGAGGTGGACGACATCGGCCGGGCGGCGGTGTGGCTGGCGTCCGACGACGCCGATTACGTCCACGGCACCAGCCTGTTCGTGGACGGCGGCATGACCCTGTACCCCGGCTTCGAGGCCGGCGGATGAAAGCGCGATCGTTCCACTGGCCCGAGTACCTGATGGAAGCGTTGGGCCTCGGGCTGTTCCTGATGTCGGCCGGGGCGTTCGCCACCCTCATCTGGGCGGAGACCTCGCCGGTGCGGGCGGCCGTGCCAAGCGACCTCGCCCGGCGGGCGCTCATGGGCGTGGCGATGGGGCTGACGGCGGTGGTCAACATCTACTCGCCGTGGGGCCGGCGGTCCGGGGCGCACCTGAACCCGGCGACGACGCTCACCTTCTGGCGGCTGGGCAAGGTGTCCGGCCGCGACGCGGCATTCTACATTGCCGCCCAGTTCGCCGGCGGCACGATCGGGGCGTTCTACATCTGCGCCCTGCTCGGGTGCGACTTCTTCTGACCGCCGGTCGAGGCCGTGGTCACGGCCCCAGGGCAGTCCGGTGTGGAGGTGGCGTTCCTCGCCGAGTTCCTGCTCACCTTCGTGCTCATGCTGGTCGTGCTGACGGTGAACAACTCCCGGTTCGGGCGGTTCACCGGGCTGGTGGTGGGGGGAATGGTGGCGACCTACATCAGCGTCGAGGCCCCGCTGTCGGGCATGAGCATGAACCCGGCGCGGTCGTTCGCGTCGGCCGCGGTGAGCGGCATCTGGACTCACCTGTGGGTGTACTTCGTCGCCCCGCCGCTCGGCATGCTGTCGGCCGCCCAGTTGTTCGTCTGGGTTTGCGGGCGGCTCGCCGTGCGGTGCGCGAAGATGGACCACGACAGCCGGTTCCGGTGTATCTTTTGCGAACACCAGGGAAAGCAGGCTCTCGCCGTGACCACGACCCCGACACCCACTCCGAACGAGGTTCACCATGTGGCGTAAGGCGATCTGGCTCCTCCCCCATCGGGGCGGTCGTCGTGGCCGTCGGGGTCCTGCTCACCGGTTCGCCCGGAAAAGAGTTCGCGATGCAGGACACTTTCCCCGCGCTCGATCCCGCCGAGGACGCGGCCGACGCCCCCCCCCGCCCGGCGGGACGGAAGTGGCCACGTTCGGCTCCGGTTGCTTCTGGTGTACCGAGGCCGTGTTCCAGCAGATCAAGGGGGTGAGGAAGGTGGAGTCCGGGTACAGTGGCGGGTCGGTGGTGAACCCCACCTACGCACAGATCTGTAGCGGCACCACCGGGCACGCCGAGGTGGTCCGGGTGACGTTCGACCCGGCGGTCGTCTCGTACCCGGAACTGCTCGAGGTGTTCTGGCGGACCCACGACCCGACCACCCCGAACCGCCAGGGGTACGACAGCGGCCCGCAGTACCGCTCCGTCGTGTTCGCCCATTCCGACCGACAGCAACGGCTGGCGGTGACGTACAAGCGGCGGATCGACGAGGCCGGGGTGTACCCGAACCCGCTCGTCACGGAGGTCGTGCCGTTCGCCGCGTTCTACCCGGCCGAGGCGGACCACCAGAACTACTTCGCGTCGAACCCCCGTCAGCCGTACTGCCGGGCCGTCATTGGGCCGCAGGTGGAGAAGCTGCGGGCCGTGTTCCGCGACAAGCTGAAGACCGACTGACCCGTGACGGTCACCCCGCATCGGGTGGCGACTCGTCCGCGTCGGCTGGACTCCGGCTGAGGACGCTCTGCCGCCGCTGATCGACGAGGAGTCGGGTGACGTCCGGGCGGGAGTAGTGGCCGTACGGGTCGAAGTTCTGTCGCTCCTCGCGGACCCGCGCCACGTCGAGTTCGGCGACGAGGAGCGACCCACCTGCCATCCGCGGTTCCACCACCCACCGGCCGTCGGGGCCGGCGACGCACGACCCGCCGTCCGCCCACGGGGCGTCCGCCGAACGGACCATCATGTCGCGGTGCGGGATCCCGGCCGGCACCTCTTCCGGCCGCATCGTCCCGCACACCGACAGGACGTAGCTTCGCCCCTCGCGGGCGATGAACCGGGTAACGTCTTCGGTGTTCCGGCGGCTGCCCGTCCAAACCGCGACGTGCAGGTTCTCGCCCATCTCCGACAGGGCCGCCAGCGGCAGCGGCATCCAGTTCTCCCAGCAGTTCAGCCCGCCGACGGTGAACCCCCCGAGGGGGTGGCACCGCAACCCGTACCCGTCGCCGGTCCCCCACACCAGCCGCTCCTCGTAGGTCGGCATCAGCTTGCGCTGGACCGACCGCACCTCGCCGGCCGGGTCGATGTAGTCGAGGGAGCAGTACAGGGTGTGCCCGCCGCGATCGGCCGGCCGTTCGACACACCCGAGGTAGACGGCGGTGCGGTGTTCGGCCGCCGCCTGGCGAACGGTGTCGAGGTGGCCGGCCTCGATCCGCACGCCCTGGCTCAGGTAGTGGGCGAAGATCGCCTTCTGGACCCGGGACTCGAACCGCGCGCCATCGGTCCGTTCGACCCAGAACGGGTAGCCCGGCATCAGGGCCTTGCCGAACGCGACCAGCCGGCACCCGCCAGCGGCTGCCCGGCCGACCCAATCGACCACTTTCGCAACGGTCCGGTCGCGGTCGAGCCAGACCGGGCTGATTTGGGCCAGACCGACCGTCAGCGTTTCACCCACGGTTCGATCGCCGTGACGTCACCGGCGGCCTCACTTCCTGCTACCGGGTCAGAGTACCGGATTCCGGACGCTTTCCGACGGCGGTGTAACCCCGCCCGACCGCGCTCATCCAACGCACATCGATCCCCCTTCTCCCTCGAGGTTCCGCCGTGACCGCCTCCGAGCAGTACGACGTGATCATCATCGGCACGGGGGCCGGCGGGGGCACCCTCGCCCGCAAGCTCGCCCCGTCCGGCAAACGCATCCTGCTCCTGGAGCGCGGCGGGTTCGTCCCGCGGGAGAAGGACAACTGGGATCCGAAGCTGGTGAACCTGGAGGGCAAGTACCACACGAAGGAGGTGTGGCACGACAAGGACGGGAAGGAACTGCACCCGCACACCAGCTACAACGTCGGTGGGAACACCAAGTTCTATGGGGCCGCCCTGTTCCGCCTGCGGGCCGAGGACTTCGGCGAGTTGCGTCACCACGGCGGCGTCTCCCCGGCGTGGCCGATCGACTACGCCGACCTCGCCCCGCACTACGCCGAGGCCGAGCGACTGTATCACGTCCACGGCACCCGCGGCGAAGACCCGACCGAGCCGCCCGGCGGCGAGCCGTTCCCGCACCCGGCCGTCAGCCACGAGCCGCGGATTCAGCACCTGCACGACGACCTCGCCGCCCTCGGGCTGAAGCCGTTCCACACCCCGCTCGGGGTGATGCTGAACGAGAAAAAGCCGGAGCGCAGCCCGTGCATCCGGTGCAACACCTGCGACGGCTTCCCGTGCCTGGTGAACGCCAAGGCCGACGCCCAGACGTGCGGGGTGGACCACGCCGTCGCGCACCCGAACGTCACCCTGCTGACGAACGCCCTGGTGGAGCGGGTGACGACCAACCCAAGCGGGCGGGCGGCGACCGGGGTGGTGGCGAAGGTGAACGCGGTGCGGACGGAGTTCGCGGCCGGGGTCGTGGTGCTGTCGTGCGGGGCGATCAACTCGGCGGCACTGCTGCTGAAGTCCGCGAACGACCGGCACCCGCACGGGCTGGCCAACTCCTCCGGCGTGGTCGGCCGACATTACATGGGGCACACCAACTCGGTGCAGATGGCCCTGTCCAAGTGCCCGAACCCGACCGTCTTCCAGAAGACGCTGTCGCTCAACGATTTCTACTTCGGCGACGCCGAGTTTCCGTTCCCGATGGGGCACATCTCGTTCGTCGGCAAGCTGGACGCGCAGACGCTCCGCGCCGGTGCCCCGAAGATCGCCCCCACCTGGACGCTCGACCTGATGGCGAAGCACTCCCTCGACTTCTGGCTCACGTCCGAAGACCTGCCCGACCCGGACAACCGGATGACGCTGGACGCGAAGGGCAACGTCGTCCTCAGTTACACGCCGAACAACGAGGAAGGCCACCACCGCCTGATCGCCAAGTTGAAACACCTGCTGAAGGCGACCACCAAGTGCGGCGTCCACGGGCACGAGTGCCACGAGGGCCTGTTCGCCCGCAGCCTGTGGCTCGGCCAGCGGATCCCGCTCGCCGGGGTCGCCCACCAGGTGGGCACCGTCCGCTTCGGCCGCGACCCGCGGGCGAGTGTGTTGGACGTGAACTGCAAGGCCCACGATCTGGACAACCTGTACGTGGTGGACGGCAGCTTCTTCCCGTCCAGCGGGGCGGTGAACCCCGCCCTCACCATCGCCGCCAATGCCCTCCGCGTCGGCGACCACCTTCTGGAGCGGCTGCGATGAAACGGACCCTCTTGGCAGCGGCGGTGTGCGGAATGCTGATGGCGGTGTCCGCCGTCTCCGCACCCCAGACGGCGAAATCCGATCCCTCGAAACCGGCCCGCGATGCGAGCACGACTCCGCTCGTCTCGGCGGTCGAGGGGATCGGCCTCACGGTTAGCGACGCCGACCGCTCGATCGCCTTCTTCAAGTCGGTCCTCGATTTCGAGTTGGTGTCGGACGAGGAGGTGACGGGCGACGAGTACGACCGGCGGACCGGCGTGTTCGGCGTGCGGCTGCGGGTAGTCAAACTGAAGCTCGGCAGCGAGGTGGTGGAGTTGACCGAATTCCTCACCCCCCGCGGGCGGCCTTACCCGACCGACACCCATAGCAATGACCGCTGGTTCCAGCACGCGGCCGTCGTCGTCCGCGACATCGACGAGGCGTACAGGCGGCTCCGCAAGCACAAGGTGCAGCACGTGTCGCCGGAGGTGCAGACGCTGCCCGATTGGAACAAGGCGGCGGCCGGCATCCGGGCGTTCTACTTCAAAGACCCCGACGGGCACCCGCTCGAACTCATCCAGTTCCCAAGCGGCAAGGGTGACCCGCGGTGGCAGAAGCCGACCGACCGCCTGTTCCTCGGCATCGACCACACGGCCGTCGTCGTCGCGGACACGGACGCCAGTCTGAAATTCTACCGCGACAAACTGGGATTGAAGGTGGCCGGCGGGAGCGAGAACTACGGCCCGGAGCAGGAGCGGCTGAACGCCGTGTTCGGTGCCCGTCTGCGGATCACGACGCTGAAGGCGGACGCCGGGCCGGGGGTCGAACTGCTCGAATACCTCGTGCCACACGACGGTCGAAACCCGCCGACCGACCTGCGGGCGAACGACCTGGCCCACACACGCACGCTCTTCCGCGGGAAGGCTCCGACCGGGCAACCCTCCGCCCCGTTGCCCCCCGCCCTTGACCCCGACCGCCACCCGCTGCGGTGGAAGTAGGGCAAACGCGGGTCAGTTCGTCAGCACCGACAGCTCGGGTTCGAGGAGTGCTTTCAGGGCGTGGCGGGCGCGGTGGAGGCGGGTCTTCACCACCTCAGCCGTCGTGCCCAGGCGGGCGGCGGTGGCGGCGGTGTCGAGCCCGTCGAAGTCGCGGAGTTGGACCACCGCGCGGTACGCCTCGGGCAACCGCGAGACGGCCGTCCGCACCCGGAGACAGGTTTCGGCGCGGTGGACCTCCGCCTCCTCGATGCGGGCCGGGATCACGCGGTCGTCGAGCGACACGATCGGCCGCCGCTTCCGGGATCGCAACTTCATCAGGCAGGCGTTCACTGTGATGCGGTGCAGCCAGGTGCCCAGCCGGGCCGACTCCGCGAAGGTCCCCATCGCCCGGAACGCGGACACGAACGCGTCCTGCACCGCGTCCGCCGAATCATCGGTGTCGCCGAAGAACCGGCGGGCGACCGCCAGCAGCGCCCCGGCGTGGGTGCGGAAAAGGGTTTCGTAGGCGGCCTCGTCGCCGGCCTTCAGGCTGATCACCAGTTCGGCTTCATCGGCAGGGGTCTGGAGGGGCGCGGCACAGCCGCACACGGCCACGGGGGTGGTCATGTCGCACTCGCGTTGGAGGGTGAGATCGGGAGTTGCTGGGTGGGAAAGCGACGGGCGTGCCGGAACCTGGCGGCGGGGCGGAAATGGCGCAAGACGGCTGAAAATTCAGGGCATAATGCCGCGAGAATTTTTCCCGGTGGGAGTGTGGCGACCGGCCGAAAGGGATCACCGCCACGACGGATCGTGGCCCCACGAGATTTCGAGGGTAGCGGCTACGACCCCTCGTGGGCGGGGCGGGCGATGCCCAGTTTCTTCAGCCGGCTGCGGAGGGTGTTCGGGTGCAAGGCCAACGTCTTCGCCGCCCCGTTCGACCCCTCGATCACCCAGTTCGCTTGCCGAAGCACCGCCAGGATGTGATCCCGCTCGACGGACAGCAGGCTCTTCCCGCCCGCTTCGGCGGTCGCCGGCTGGGTCACCCCCGGCACGGCCAGCACCTCCGGGTCGATCTCCAACTCGGGGCCGTCGGCCAGAATCACCGCCCGTTCGATAACGTTCTCCAGCTCGCGGATGTTGCCCGGCCACGGGTAGGCGGTGAGGAGGTCCATCGTCCCCGCGGTCACACCCGTCACTGCCTTGCCCATGCGGACGGCCACCTTGCCGACGAAGAACTGCACCAGCAGCGGGATGTCGTCCGGGCGGTCGCGCAAGGGGGGCAGCGCCACCGGGAAGACGTTCAGCCGGTAGAACAGGTCCTCGCGGAACTTGCCGTCCTTCACCATCCGGGCGAGATCACGGTTCGTCGCCGCGATCACCCGCACGTCCACCTTCACCGGGGCGGTGCCGCCCACCCGCTCGAACTCCCGCTCCTGGAGCACCCGCAGCAGCTTCGCCTGGGCGTCGAGGGGCAACTCCCCCACCTCGTCCAGGAACAGCGTGCCGCCGTCGGCCAGTTCGAACCGCCCCGGCTTGCGGGCGGTCGCCCCGGTGAACGCCCCCTTCTCGTGCCCGAACATCTCACTCTCCACCAGCCCGGTCGGGAGGGCGGCACAGTTCAGCTTGACGACCGGCTTCCCCTTCCGCGGGCTGGCCGAATGCACGGCCCGGGCGATCAGCTCCTTGCCGGTCCCGGTCTCGCCGTTCACGAGCACCGTCGAGTCGGTGCCCGCCACCTTCGCCACCCGCTGGAGGACCGCCACCAGCGCCGGGCTGCGGCCGACGATCTCGTCGAAATTGTGGGCCGCCTTGATCTCCTCTTGCAGGTACACGTTCTGAGCGGTCAGCCGCACCTTCTCCCGCTCTATCAGCACCTGCTCGGTCACGTCCAGGAACATGGTGCGGGTGAACGTGCCGCTCGGGTCCGGCCGCGACCACCAGCGAATCCACAGCGGCCGGCCGTCATCCTTCCGCCGCAGCTCCATCAGCACCCCGGCCGTGTCCGCCCCGCGGCCGATGGCGGCGAACGCCCCCTCCGCCAGTTTTTTCGCCTCCGGCGTGTCCGGCACCAGGGACAGCCCGCGGAACCCGACCGCCTCCTCCGGCCGCACCCCGAGGATGCGGAGGGCGGTGCGGTTGGCGCGCAGGAACCGCGAGTCCAGGTCCTCGTGCACGTAGGCGATCGGGGCCTCGTCGAACAGGTCGCGGAGTCGCCCCTCGTTGTCCCGGAGCATCCGGTCCATCCGCAGGCGGTCCAGCTCGGCGGCGGCGCGGGCGGCAAAGATCTGGAACGTGTACAGCAGCCGCGGTTCCGGCGGCATCGGCTTCGCGTCGTAGACGGCCAGGTGGCCGAGGACCGCCCCGCCCGCGTCCCGCAGGGGCACCCCCAGGTAGCTCTCCACGCCCGCGTCCTTCGGGAACTTCTTCCACACGCCGGTCGGGTGGTGGCAGAAGTTGCCGGCCAGCACTTCCTCGCACGGGGTACCGGCCAGGTCCCACTCGTCGGGCGGGGCGAACTCGCCGCCGGTCCAGAAGGCGAGCGAGCGGATGCGGGTGGCCGCGCCGGCGAACTCGGCGACGAACGCGTTCGGCACCCCGGTGGCGTGGCTCAGGTTGCGGACCAGGGCACGGAAGAACTCCTCCCCCGTCGCACCGGCCGTCCCCTCGACGATGGCCCGGAGGGTGGCGAGTTCGGCGGCGTCCACGCGGCTGTTAGAGTCGGGCATCGGATGTCTCGGTGTAACCCAGGACGTGTGACGGCATCGTACCAGCAGAAACCGGCACCGACGACATCCCCCGGAGACCGAGCCGTGACCGCTGAACCGATGACCGCTGCCCCGTCGATGGCCCGACGCCCTCTCCCGCTCAACGTCCTGACGTGGGCGGCTCAGGTGGCGGTGGCCCTCATCCTGGCCCAGACGCTGTTCTTCAAGTTCACCTACGCACCCGAGACGCAGTACATCTTCGACTCCCGCGGCGGGCGACCGGCGGCCACGCTCGTCGGCGTCGCGGAGTTGGCTTGCGCAGTGCTGTTGCTCGTCCCGCGGACGGCGGCGGTCGGGGCGCTCTTGTCGCTCGCCGTCATCGCCGGGGCCATCTTCACCCACCTGACGGCCCTCGGCATCCAAGTGCAGAACCCGCAGACGGGCGAGTGGGACGGCGGGTTCCTGTTCGGTCTGGCGGTGGCCGTGGCCGTCGGGTCACTGGTGGTGCTGGCCGTGCGGTGGAAGGACCTGCCGTTCGTCGGCCGCCTCCTCGTGCGGAAGGGGATGGCTCCTGCCGGGTGACCGCAGGCCGTCGGAGGAAGCGCCGGCGGCCCGCTCGTTCCCGTACCCGCCCGCCGTGGTGTAACCGACAGCCCGTCAACGCATCGAACCCAGCACACCTGACCCGCTCTCGTCCGGAGCCGAACCGATGATCCAGGCGACCCGCGACCCCGACCTTGCCAACCGTCCGTGCGGTCGTCGGCCCGAACCGGCGGCCGTGCAGCCGCTGATCGGCCTGCTGCACCAACTGTTCGACCTGGTCGAGTCGCTGACTCCCGAACAGTACACCCGCAAGCCGGTGGGGGTGGTGGAGAGCAGCGTGGGCGGGCACGTGCGGCACAACCTGGACCACGTCGACGCCCTGCTCCGCGGCTTGCGGGCGGGCGAGCTGAGCTACGACCACCGCGACCGCGGGACGGACGTGGAGCGGGACCGCCTGGCCGCGATGGACGTTATTTTGCGGGTGGAGACCGAGTTGACGGCGTTCCCCTGGCACGAGGGGCGTCACCTGATCACCCTGTCCACCCTGGTCGCCCCGGACCTTCCGCCGGTTCGGGTGACCACCAGCCCGGAACGGGAGCTGGCGTTCGTCGTCAGCCACACCATCCACCACAACGCCCTCATCCGGGTGATGGTGAAGCTGCTCGGCGGCGAGGTGTCGGCCGACTTCGGGTACGCCCCGTCCACCCTTGCCCACCAGCGGAGCCGGGCATGTGTACGCTGACCGTCGTTCCCACCGCCGACCGCCGGGTGCGGCTAGCGTTCAACCGCGACGAGCGACCGACCCGCCCGCCGGCCCTGCCGCCGGCGATCCGGGCGTTCGGCGACCGCCGGGCGGTGCTGCCCACCGACCCGCAGTCGGGCGGCACGTGGCTGGGGGTGAACGACGCCGGGTTGGTGCTGACGGTGCTGAACCTCAACCCGCCGGAGATGTGCGTCCGCCCGTCGCCGCGGAGCCGCGGGCACCTCATCCCCGCCCTGCTCGGGCTGGACACCCTGGCCGACGCCCTGGCCGAACTGGAACGCGCCTTCGACTACCGCGACCTCGCCCCGTTCCGGCTGATCCTGATCGGGCACGGGGTGGCGGCCGAGGTGCGGTGGGACGGCTGCGAGCCGATGGTGACCAGCCGGCTCATCGGCGGGACGCCGCTCTTGTTCACCTCGTCCGGCCTGGGCGACCACCTGGTCGAAGGGGTCCGGCGGGAACTGTTCGACGACCTGTTCGGCGGCCCGTCCGACGATTGGAAAAGTGCCCAGGACGAGTTCCACCGCCACCGCTGGCCGGGCCGCGAGCACCTGAGCGTGAACATGACCCGGCCGACCGCCCGGACGGTCAGCCACTCGGTGGTCGACCTGACCGACTCCGCTGCCACTGTCGTGTACCACCCGGCCGCCCCGCACGAGCCGGGCGAGCCGACCGTCGTCCGCCTCCCCCTCGCCCCCGTCCGTGTGCCATGACCCTGCCGTTCGACTCCGCCGACGCCGGTCCGCTGATTCTGGCTCTCGGCATCGTGCTGGCCACGTTCGTCTCCGAAGACCTGACCGCGGTGGCGGCCGGGCTGCTGGTGACCGAGGGGCGGCTGGACTGGCCGCCGGCGGTGGCCGCCTTCTTCGTCGGCCTCGCACTCGGCGACGCCGGCACCTGGGTGATCGGGCGGGCGGGCGGGCGGTGGGTGCGGCGGCTGGTTCCCGATGAGCGGTTGAATCGGTTCACCTCGCTGATCGAAAGGCACGGGGGGGCGGTGGCGTTCGTATCGCGGGCCATCCCCGGCACGCGGGTGCCGCTTCTGCTGGCGGCCGGGGCCGCCCCGCGGGGCGGGGGGCGGCTGCTCCTGTGGGCGTTCGCGGCGGCGGCGGTCTGGGCACCGCTGGTGATTCTGGCCGTCGCACTGCTCGGCACGGCGGTGCCGTGGTGGGTGCTGGCCGGCGGGGTGGTGTTGGCACTCGTCTCGTTCCGGCTCGGCCGCCAACTGTCGTCCGGGATCGGCCGGGCGAAGCTGTGGGCGGGGGTGTCGAGGGTGTGGCGGTGGGAGTTCTGGCCGACGTGGGTGTTCTACCTGCCGCTCGTGCCGTGGTTCCTGCTGCTGGCGGCCCGCTACCGCAGCCTGACCGTGTGGACGGCCGCCAACCCCGGCATCACCCCCGCCGGCGGGGTGGTGAGCGAATCCAAGAGCGACATCCTCTTCCACCTGCCGGCGGACTGCGTAGTGCCGACCCTCCTCATCCCGGCCGCCGAGTCCGACAAGCGGGCCGAACGGGCGGTGCGGGAGATCGATGCCCGCGGGTGGAGCTACCCGGTCGTGTTGAAACCGGACTCCGGCGAGCGGGGGGCGGGGGTGCGGAAGGCCCACTCCGCCGCCGACGTGGCGAGCTACCTCGCCGCCAACCCCGGCCCGGTGGTCGCCCAGCCGTTCCACCCCGGCCCGTTCGAGGCGGGCGTCTTCTACTACCGGCTGCCGAGGGAGGAGCGGGGGCACATCTTTTCAATCACCGACAAGGTGTTCCCGGTGCTGGTCGGCGACGGCCGCTCGACGCTCGAAGAGCTGATCTGGGCCCACCCCCGCTACCGGATGCAGGCGGACACCTTCCTCGCCCGCCACGCCGAATCGCTGACGCGGGTGTTGGCAGCCGGCGAGCGGTTCCCGCTGGCGATGGCCGGCAACCACTGCCAGGGGACATTGTTCCGCGACGGTTCGCACCTGCTCACCCCGGCACTGGAAGAGGCGATCGACCGCGTCGTGCGGCCGTTCGACGGGTTCCACTTCGGCCGGTTCGACGTCCGCTACGCCGACCCGGAGGAGTTCCGGGCCGGCCGCGGGTTCGCGGTGGTGGAACTGAACGGGGCGACGGCCGAATCGACCAACCTGTACGACCCGAACTGGTCGCTCCTGCGAGCGTACCGCACCCTGTTCCGCCAGTGGGCGCTCCTGTTCCGCACCGGCGCCGCCAACCGCGACCGGGGCCACCGGCCGGTGGCCGCGCTCCGCCTGCTCGCCCTGGTGCGGGATTACTACCGCTACCGCACCGTCTCCCCCCTCGCCGACTGAGCAGACCCATGAACGTCCTCGTCACCGCCGGGAACACGCACACGCCGGTCGACCGCGTCCGGTGCATCACCAACGTCTTCTCCGGGCGGACGGGGGCCCGGGTCGCCGCGGAGGCGGCCGCCCGCGGCCACGCCGTCGCCCTCCTGACCTCGCACCCCGAGGTGTTCGGCGGGGACGCCGGCGTCCGGGTGCGGGCGTACCGGACGTTCGACGACCTCGACGCGCTGATGGCGGAGGAGGTCTCCTCGGGCCGGTACGACGCCGTCGTCCACGCGGCGGCCGTGAGCGACTACCACGTCGGCGGCGTCTACGCCGGCCGCGACGGGAAGCTCGAGGTCGCGACCGCCGGGAAGGTGAAGAGCTCACACCGCGAACTGTGGTTGCGGCTCGTCCCCGCCCCGAAGCTGGTCGACAAGGTCCGGGCCGAGTGGGGGTTCGGCGGGGTGCTGGCGAAGTTCAAACTGGAGG
The DNA here is from genome assembly GCA_964390195.1 of uncultured Fimbriiglobus sp. Classification (GTDB taxonomy): domain Bacteria; phylum Planctomycetota; class Planctomycetia; order Gemmatales; family Gemmataceae; genus JALHQU01. The sequence goes on from CAYMHO010000095.1 coordinate 16,546, forward strand.
TCGGCGTGTCGGACGCGGAGTTGCTCAACCTGGCGGAGCGGTCGCGGGCCCACTCCGCGGCCGACCTGATGTGCGCGAACACCCTGGAGGGGATGCACGACTGGGCGTTCGTCGGGGTCGGGCCGGGCGGCTACCGGCGGGTGAGCCGGGCCGACCTGGCCGCTGTTCTCATCGGCGCGGTCGAGAGTCTCGCCAGCCGGGTCGAACGTTCGGCGTAACCCGCCGCGCCGGCCGGCATCCAACCCCGTGGCCGGGCGGGGCGGTGTCGGCTCCGCGGCCCGAACCAGTGGAGACAGATCGATGACGAACCGCTTCCCGCTCTTCCTCTCCCGGATCACCGCCGCAGTGTTCACCGCCCTGGCCGTAGGGGGCGCGTCGGCCGAGCCACCGAAGGCCGCCGACCGCGGCCCGAAGGTAGGCGACGAGGCGAAGGACTTCGAACTGGCTGCGATCGGCGGCGAGAAGGTGAAACTGTCCAAGCTGACCGATGCAGGGCCGGTGGTGCTAGTGGTGTTGCGTGGCTACCCCGGCTACCAGTGCCCGATCTGCACCAAACAGTTCGCCGAGTTGAACGGCAAAGCGGACGATTTCAAGAAGGCCGGGGCGAAGGTGGTATTCGTCTACCCCGGCCCGTCGGACGGGCTGAAGGATAAGGCGGCCGAGTTCGTGAAGGGCAAGGACTACCCGGCCCACTTCACCCTCCTGCTCGACCCGGACTACACGTTCACCACCGCCTACGGGCTGCGGTGGGACGCGAAGGGGGAGACAGCCTACCCGTCCACGTTCGTCCTGGACGGCAAGCGGAAGGTGGCGTTCGCCAAGGTGGGCGCCGGCCACGGGGACCGGGCTAATACCGACGCCGTGCTCAAGGCGCTACCCGCCAAGTGACTTACCTGCCCAGGAGGTTCTCTGACGGCGGAATGGTTCCAACTTCGACTCTGGCGCGGTGGCTTCTGCCCTAACCGGGGGCGGTACGAGCGAACAACCGGGCGGGGCGCTCGGCCGGACGGATACAGTCCGCCACCCCGCCGCCCACTATGTTAACCGGAATCCCTCTCACGCTAGAAGTCGCCGTGGGCCAGCGCACTACCTCAACCCGGTCTCGGAACACGCGCTGTTCCTGATCCTCTTCGCCAGCAGCGCCGGTGGCGTCTGACCCCGTCCCCTTAGCGCATTCTCAAACACCCACCGCCGTGCCCGCCGCTCGGCCACCTCGTGTGGTTGTCCGGCCACCCGTGTCCTGCTTCGGTGACCGCATCACCGCCGGGCATGACGTTCCCCGCCGCAACTGTAACGAGGTGTGCCGTGCTCCTCAGCGTCGCCCTGATCGCCATCGGCCTGCTGCTGCTCGTCGGCGGGGGGCGAGTGCCTGCTCCGCGGGGCACTGGGACTCGCCACCCGCGCCCGCCTGACGCCGGCTATCATCGGGCTGACGGTGGTCGCGGCCGGAACGTCCGTGCCCGAGCTGGCGGTGAGCGCGGTCGCGGCCGTGCAGGGGAAGGTGGACATCACATTGGGAACGTGGTCGGGTCGAACATCTTCAACATCGCGTTCATCCTGGGGCTGGCCGCCCTCATCCTCCCGCTGGCCATCACCGGCAACACGATTAAGCTCGAGTACACGGTGCTCGCGGTCATCACCCTGCTTTGCGTGGCCGTGTGCGACCACGGGGCCATTCACCGCATCGACGGCGTCCTGTTCCTGGTCATCTACGTCGACTTCATCGCCTACATGGTCAGCCTGGTCCGCAAACAACTCACCGCCGACGAGTCCCAACAGCTCACGGCCGAGGCGAAAGAACTTGGCGTGGAGGCGGCCCACATGCCGCGGCTTCTGCCGAGCCTGGGATTGCTGGCGGCGGGCGTCGCCCTGCTCACCGGCGGGGCGCACGAGACGGTGACAGGGGCGTCCGAACTCGGCCGCTTGTTCGGGCTGTCGGAACGCATCATCGGGCTAACCATCGTGGCCTCCGGCACCGGCCTGCCGGAGGTGGTCACCTCGCTCGTCTCGAGCATCCGCGGGCGGGACGACGTGGCCATCGGGAACGTGTTCGGGTCGAACCTGTTCAACGTCATCGGCATCCTCGGCATCAACGCCCTGATCGCTCCCCTGCCGATCGCCCCGGAGATCTCCGGGAGCGACACCTGGTGAATGCTCGGGGTGACCGTACTCTTGTTCCCGCTCATGTTCACGGGGCGGCGGTCAAGGACGCCGCCCGTCAGCGGTATCGACGAGAAGGCGGTGCGGCGGAAGCTGGCCGACGCGAAGTTCCGCCGGCGGTTGGTGGCGGCACGGGCAACGCTCACCGAGCGGACGTGCGGGCTGCTCACCGCCGGCGGTGCGGCTGGCGGCGGCGAAGGCGGTGATGGACGCGGGCCTGAAACTGAGGGAGGTGGTGGACCTCGAGTCGCGGGTGGACGAACTGGAGCGGCAACTGGACCAACAGGATGCGGCGGCCCCACCGCCCAGACGATGGTCCGACTGACCCGTTCGAACTGGGGTGGGTCGCGCTGGTGTCCTCTCACGTGAACAAACGCATGCCGTCCGTTCTAGTCGGCGAGGGCCACTAAGGCTCTACCAGCAAAGCCGATGCACTGGTCGCCTTCGTCCTTTTTGTAGGAGTATTCCGCGGGTCGCTGGTCGCCAGGTAGTGCCCCGCCCTATGAGGGATTGTGCCGGGCCGGACTGGTGTTCGTTCCAGGTTCCATGGAATTACGTGGACGCGGTCGGTAAAGCGTTGAGGTCCGAGCGGCAAAGTAGGAACAACTATCCACCCCGCTCAGGCCTGCTCCGTAGTATCCAATAAATCGGCGATCGATTAGCCCTTCCCGCCGCCGCGAGACGGACAGACCGGACATCGCCAGCGGACCGGTTCTCGAAACCCGACCGCCACCGCCGACATACGGATGAGGTTGGTGGTGCGGTCGTGACACAGCGGGCAGTACGGTCCCCGTCCGTCTGCGCGGTAGAGCAACCCGCCGCGAACGGTGAAGGTTTCGGGAGGCGTTCCGACGACACCCGACTCTTGTTGACCGGGTAGCCCTTGCATCTCGGCCTGCACTTCTGCCAGTCTCCGCTGGAGTTCGGCCACCAGCACCTTGGCGGTATCGTCGCCATCGAGTGACGGGTGGGTCCGCAGCCGTTGGGCCAAAGCGGTTGCGTCGTCGTCGTCGGCATGAGTGTCGGACACGGTACGGCCCTCGTCTTCGGGAAGGGATGGCGGGGGACGGTTCGCGACACGCCCCGCGCTCGCAGCGGACGAGCCGCACGAAGTCATCAGGACACACCGATCAGCCGTCTCGCAGCAAGGCCGCAGCGGCCTGCTCTACGTCCACCGGCGCGGCCGGTTCGTGGTGAACGCACTTCAGGAAGATCGGCCCCACCTGGAGGACGCTGGATGGTGAGATGTACAGCGGCCCCGTCACCGGCACCCCATCCAGGTATGTGCCTTCGGCCGAACCGTTGTCCTCGACCGCGAGCGACCCTTCGTGCACATAGAGGGTGCAATGGCGGTCGCCTACCGCCGGTGACCGCGGGCGGAGTTGACAGCCCTCGGCCCGGCCGATTGCGAATGGGAGATGGCGGAGCGGGATCGGTTGCCCGCGGTGCGTTCCGGTGAGCGGCAGAAGATTCCAGGACATGGCGTCATCCTCGATCGGGTTGTGAAAGCCTCACGCGATGTGGTCGGCGGTGGCGGCGTCAGCCACCAACCGCCGAAGTTGCTGATTCGACTCGTCGGGATCGACCGGCTTGGCCAGTAGGGGAAGACCGCTCATCCGGCGAAACGCGCCGGCCATGTAGGGGGAGACCCCCCTCACCATTGCACACCGCACCACCGCCGGATGTTCCTGCCCCCACTTGGACAACAGCCGACCGCCTGACAGGCCGGGGTGGTCCAGGTCCACCAGTACCGCCTGCACCTCGCTTACCCGCTCCGAGAGGTACTCGTCCGCCTCACCGAGGGAGGCGAACGCCCACACCCGCCAGCCATGCTGTCGCATGGCGGCGCTCAGGCGGTCGCGGTGTCCGGCGTCCGGGTCGACGACGATCAGCCCCGACCCGTCCCCCGCGGCCTCGTCACCCGGTTCGGTCAGGGCGTGCGGGACGGGCAGTGTGTGCCTCCCAGCGACGACAGCCAAACGCCCGTACAGGCCCTCTACCTTCCCCGCCAACGCTGCCGAGTCCGGCACCCAGTGAACGGCCAGTTCCGGGGCCTCTGGCCCGACGCCGACGGGGAACCCGCCGGCCATCACGGTCACCGCCATCGCCTCCTCGTCGTTAGTGGAGTCCCCGAAGTACAGGGGCAGCGGCGGTTCGGGGTGTTGCACCCGCACCCGGTTGAGCACCGCCTCGACCGCGGTCCCCTTGTCCCACCCGCCGGCCGGGGTCACCTCGAACGCCTCGGACACCACGCGGAACCGCACCCGGTGAATGACCGCCAGCCGCTCGGCCACCGCCGACCGGAAACAAACGGCCCCCAGCGGTAGCAAACCGCGGAAGTGAATCGCCAGGGACATCGGCTTCCGCTCAACCCAGGTGCCGGGGTGTTGCCGTAGCAGATCGACCAGCCCCTCGTGGACGGCCGAGAGTGTGTCCTCGAACTCGGTGCCGACCGGGTACCGCAGGTACTCGCCGAGCAGGTCCATTTCAAGACCGCTCGACCCGGCGTAGTGGCACCCATGGAGCGGCACGAGTTGCTTCACCTCCTCCAGAGACCGCCCGCTCACGACCCCGACCGTCACCCGCGGGAGGGTGGCGAGGCGGGTAAGTAGGTCGCGGGTGTTTGGCGGCAGGACAGCCAGGCTCGGGTGGCGGGCGATGGGCGTGAGCGTCCCGTCGTAGTCGAACAGCAACACCAGGGGCCGGTGCCGGGAGTATGCCTCGACCACAGGCCCCTCCCAGCCTGCGGACGTGATCGGATTCGGCATCACGCACCCCCCATGGCGACGCTCAGGATGTCGAGCGACTGGTGTTTGGCGATCAGGTTACCGAGATCTTCCTCGGGCATGGACTCGGGCATTGCCGGGAGCGGCAGGTCGGTGGGCTCGACCATGCGTCCGACCTCGGACAGGAGCATGCCGGCCCAGCGGAAGATGTTGTGGTCGCCCACCTGCTGCCGCATCTTCCGCATCCGCCGCCGCTGCTCGTCAGCCGGCATGGCCAGGGCGGAGTACAACCCGTCGGCCATCGCCTGCACGTCGAACGGGTTGACCAGCACGGCGTCGGGCAGTTCGCGGGCGGCGCCGGTGAACTCGGACAGGACGAGCACGCCCTGCTCGTCCGGGCGGGCGGTGACGAACTCCTTGGCCACCAGGTTCATCCCGTCGTGCAGGCTGCTCACCACGCACCCGGC
>CAYMHO010000096.1:0-21861 GCA_964390195.1 uncultured Fimbriiglobus sp.
CCGCGGTGCGGAGGGCCCCGGTCACGTCCCCGGCCGACGCCTGCGCCGACGCGATTGCCCGCAACGCCCGGGCGTGGCAGATCACGTCCTTGATGCTGTCCGCGGCGCGGAGGGCGAGGTGGAGTGTGCCGGTCGCCCTGGTCACGTCCCCTAAGGACACCAGTGCTGATGCGATCTCGCTCAACGCCAAGGCGCGAGCGTACTCGTCGTTAATGCTGTCCGCGGTGCGGAGGGCCCCGGTCACGTCCCCGGCCGACGCCTGCGCCGACGCGATTGCCCGCAACGCCCGGGCGTGCATGCTCGCGTCGTGCTTGATGCTGTCCGCGGTGCGGAGGGCCCCGGTCACGTCCCCGGCCGACGCCTGCGCCGACGCGATGTCCCGCAACGCCCGGGCGTGCATGCTCGCGTCGTGCTTGATGCTGTCCGCGGTGCGGAGGGCCCCGGTCACGTCCCCGGCCGACGCCTGCGCCGACGCGATTGCCCGCAACGCCTCGGCGCGGGAGTATGCGTACTCGATGCTGTCCGCAATTAATGTCATCGCCGATAGAATGTCGCGGCATCTTGATGCCGAGTCGGCCCAATTCGATGCCGCGCTTTCCATCCTAATCGGTTTCGATTGAAGCATTTGGAGTTTCGTAACGAGCAGTCTGCGGTTTTCGTTATCGAGCAGGGCTGCCGCTTCCACGGCGGACTTCGGGAAGATCACTGGGGCAATGGCAACCATCAAATCCGAGGCTTGATAGCCCACCGAGTCGGACAGTCTTGGATTCGGAGTTCGCGTGAGTCGGCGGAAGACCCTGGCAGCCGTTTCCACATTTTTTGTAACCTGCGTAAAATATACCATCATCAGATACAACAGCACCCGACGCTTCGGGTCTTGAAGATCCGCCAAGTTCATCGCCCCTTCCAGATTCCCGGCGCGGAGCAGATCGAGCGGGGAGGCCTGCCGAAGTTGTTCGTGGCGGTCGGCCAGTCGCAGCACCGCCTCAGCCATCCCGATGCCGCTGTCCTGCTCGCCGGCGGCGGTGAGGGCGTGTTGCAAGGTGCGGATGACCGACCCCGGGTCGGTCGGCAGTTCGACCTGCTGGGCGGTCAGGAACGCCACGTCTCGGGCGACCGTCGCCAACTCGTCCCACCGCTTCTCCCGCAGCAGGTGTTCCGACCCGTGCCGCAACAGGTACTGCCGGGCGGGGGTTTCCGCCGCGAACCGCGACCAGTCGGCGGCGCACTCGCAGTACAGGTCGCGGGCCGTGTCCGACTCCCCGCTCACGCCGTCGTCGGCCCGGATGTGGTCGCGGAACGTCAGGTGGTACGGCTCGTACCCGACCCGCCCGCCTTCCAAAGACACCGCCCGCAGCATCGACCGCACCGCCTCCAGCCCGCGGGCCAGCAGGTGGTCGGCCTTCGCCCGGTCCCGCGGGAGCGACCGCCGCCGCTGGAGCAGCTCGCGGAGGGTGTCCGCGTCGAGCGGGGCGAGCGCCCAGGCGACCAGCACCACCAGCGGGGTTTTGAGGGCGTCCACGTCGCCGACGCCGCGGCGGCGGAGCAGGTCGTCGTAATACTTGGCCAGCGAGTCGGGCAGCTTCGCGTGGAGGGTGCCGTCCAGGGGCAGGTGGCCGGTCAGCACGTCCTCGCACACGAAGTGGACGTACAGCGGCAGGCCGGCGGCCCGGCGGGTGATGGCGTCGGTGAGCTGGTTGTAGGTGCCGCCGTCGCGGTCGGTGTCATTGGCCAGCAGGCGGGCGAAGTGGGCCGGCCCGATGCGGGCGTCGATCATCTGCCGCACTTCGCCCTCGCTCAAGCCCGGCAGCCCGCCCGGCCACACGTGCTGGCACCTGTCCGCCGCGAACACGCCGGGTACCACCTCGCCCTCGTGCCGGCCGGCGCACACCCACACCGCCGACCCCGCCCGCCAGTCGGGCACCGACCGCACGAACTCCGGGTCGGAGCGGGCGATCTCGTCCACCCCGTCGAGGACGAACAGCGGGCGGCGGGCGGTGCTCGCGCCGGCTTCCTTCAACAGGTCGAGGAACTGCTTGAGCAGTTGCGACGGGTCGGGCGACGGGAACGCCTGGGTGGCGACCAACCCGAGTTGCGGGTCGCCGAGGGTGCGGATGGCGTGGCGGAAGAAGGCGTGGCGGTGGCAGCGGTCGGCGTCGCCGGCGCGGAACCGCCAGAACACCGTGGCGTACCGGGTGCCGTTCGACAGGTGGTGCGCCAGCGTCGCCACCAGGTAGCTCTTGCCGATGCCGCCGGGGCCGGACACCCACAGCACGCGGTCGGTGGCGGCCTTCACCGCCGCTTTCAGTTCGGCCAGTTGCACCTCCCGCCCGGTCGTCGCGTCGGCCTCGCCGCGGATGTCGGCGTCGAAGTCGTTGGCCGGCGGCTGGTGCGGCTCCCGCGGGCGGGTGAGGCCGAAGAACTGGCGGAACGCCGCGTGCCCGTCGGACGTGTGCACGGGCACGTCGCTCCCGAGGGCGGCGTACAGCAGGCGGTTCGTCTCCGCGCGGAAGTACACCTGCGGCACCGGGCCGGGGGTGGTGAGCGGGCGGCCCCAGCCGGTCATGGTGGCGGGGGCGTAGTCGCACAGCGGCCACAGGTTCAGCGCGCGGTCGCCCTTCAGCAGCAACACCCGGCGGTCGAGGCCGGCGGCCGTGAGGGTGACACGCAGGTCGGCCGACAGGGGCATCGCCTCCGCCAGCCCGCCGTCCGGGGTGATCGGCCGGGCGTGGCCGGCTTGGAACCAGACGACCGCGGAGCCGGCCAGGCAGGCGAGCGCGTCGACGGCCCCGCGGAGGCGGGCGTCCCAGCCGGGGTGGGTGTCGGACCCGGCGAGCAGTCGCTCGGCGAGCGGGGCGGTGATGCCCCCGCCGTGGGCGAGGGCGTTGCGGAGGGCCAGCAGGGAGGCATCGAACGTGCGGGGGGCGTCCGGCGGGGAGAGGGCGGCGAGCACGGCGGTGAGGGCGGGCAACCCCGGCAGCACCAGCGGGTCGGTGAGGCGGAGGTGGCGGCTCAACTCGGCCAGCATGCCGAGCCACTTGCCCAGGGTGGGCAGTTCGATGTCGGGGCGGATGCGGGCGACGGCCGCGGCGAGTCGGGTGTCGCCGTCGGGCAGGCCGCGGAGTTCGGCCAACTGCAGCATCACGCCGAACCGCACGAGCACCTCGTACACCTCGCACGCCGCCCACAGCTTCAGCCGCGGGTTCGACTCGTCGGCGAATTGCCGCCACGGGATGGCCACCACCGCCGGCAGGTGTTCGGCGCTCATTTCGCCCCCCCCGGCGGGCGGGTGAGGTCGGCGGCCGACACCCGCTCCCGCAGCCACCCGAGCAGGTCCTCGGCCGTGCCGGTGCGACCGGCGAGCAGCGACCGCAGCCGGCCCACGGCCTGTCCGCCCAGCCCGAGTTCGCCGGCGTACCTCCTGGCCGCGTCGGTGATCCGTTGGTCGCGGTCGGCCTCCTCCTCCGCCGCCGCCTGCAACCGTGGCAGCGCCGCCAGCCCGGCCAGTACGGCCAGTGTCGCCTCCGCCCACGCGGCCACCGGCTGGGTCTGCTTCACCCCGCGGGCGGCCATCCGGTCGGCGTACCCGTGCAACAGCAGCAGCGGCAGGTCCGGGCCGGCCTTGTCCGCCTCCTCTTGCAGCAGTTTCAGCCCGGCCGAGTGTGGCCCCCCCGTGTGCAACCGCCGCAGCCCGTCCAGCAGGTTCTCGTCGGCGAACACCTTGTTCCCGAGCAGTTGGTGGCTGGTGTGGTGGTTCCGCATCAGTTCGCCCAACCGCTCGCGGTCGCCCTTTGGGAACCACGCCCGCAACTCCTCCCGCACCACCGACAGCCCGTACACCTCGTGCCCGATGAACTGCACCTCCTCCACACCGCCCTTCGCCCGCACCGTGCGGGTGCCCGGCTTGCCCACGTCGTGCAGCAGGCCGCACCACTTGAGCAGCAGTGTCGCGTCGGCGGTCAACACCCCGCTCAGGAACTGCGACACCTCCGCCCGCACCGCCGGGGTGAACCACTCGGCGTTCACCTCAGTTGCCGCCTGCTCCGGCGTGAGCGGCACCGCCGGCAGGCCGAACGACACCAGCTTCGCCGACACGACGTCGTCCAGCGTGGCCGGGTTCAACAGCGCCGCCACCGGGTCGGACAGGATCGCTTCCAGGTACGTGAGCACGGCGAGCGTGTGGCGGTACGCGTCCAGGTGGTGGTACCCGCCCTGCAACACGCCCGTCAGCGACGCCACCGCCGCGAGCACTTGTTGACCGTCGGCCGTGCCGCACAGGTAGTGAACCCGCCCGGCCGCCCCGTCCGGCCGTAGCCACCCGGCCGAGACGTGCCGGAGTGGGCTGTACGCCGTCTGCCCGCGGGCGAACGGCTCCCGCCCGAGCACCCGGTCGAGCGCCTCCTCCAGCACCCAGAACAGGCCCACGCCCCACCGCACGTTGGCCGCCGCCACCTTGTCCGGCTTGGCCGCCGCCGGCAGCAACCCGGTCAGCGTGAGGTACAGCACGGCCAGGTAGTCGCGGCCGTCCACGAACGCGGTCACACACCAGCGGCGGGCCAGTTGCCGCAACCGCACGACGCACCGGGCGATCTTCTCCAGGTCGTCCGGGTCGGCCCCGATCCCCTGGGCGAACCGCCGCACCGGCTCCAGGCTGCTCTCGCTCCCGTGGAAGTGGGCGAGCAGCAGCCGCTCCAGGTCCTCGGCCGCCTGCCCGGCGTTCGCCGTCGCCGCCGCCAGCTCGATGCACCAGAACCGCAGGTTGACCTCCAGCCGGGCGAAGTCGGCCAGGACCGGCCCGACGCCGGTGTGCTCGAAGTCGATCAGCCACGTGTTGCCGGCGTCGCACAGCACGTTCCGCGGGTTCAGGTCGCCGTGAATCAGCGAGAACTGCACCGGCAGTCTCAGCAACTTCACCAGCAGGCCGTCGAACTCTGCCCCCCTGCCGAGCAGGTGCCCGCTCAGGTGGTCCCTCTGGGCGAACGGCACGTCCCACCGCAAGTCGGCGGCGAAGTCGAGCCGGCCGAGCGACGCCTCGCCACCCTTGCGGGGCAGGTCCCACGCCGGCGGGTCGGAGGCCTGCACCTCTTTGCGGAAGTTGTACCGGCCGAACAGCAGCCACGGGGCGGCGGAGGACGGGCCGGCGGCCGAGTGGAACACCCGAGACCAGTCGGCCAGCGGGCGGGGCTGCGGGTTGGTGTGCCACGTCGCCAGGTGAGCGAACACCTGGTCGATCAGCCGCAGGCAGCGGGCGGTGTCGCGGGTGCCGCGGATCACCTTGTCGAGCGGTTCCGCCTGTACCACGTCCCCGCCGAGGAACGAGCCGATCAGCACGGCCAGCGGTTCGCCGTGTCCGCTGTTGTGGCCGGCCTCTGTGAGGCCGGGAGTGTCGCCGACCACTCGCGCTTCCGCTGGCGCCGGATGTACGACCAACAGCTCTTCGAGGTGGGCGATGAACGGGCTTTGACGGTCGCGGAGGAAGCGGTTGAACCGCACCCACTCCTTGCGGAGTTCGGACTCCTTGCCGGTCTTCACCAGCAGGGGCGACCCCCACGCGCCGGCGAGTACATCAGTGGGGCCGGCGGTGGCCAGTTCGGTCGCGTGGTCGGGGTCGGCGGCGGGCGGCTTCAGCTTCGGGCGGAACACCAGCACGTCACTGCCCGACAGCCCGCCGGTCAGCTTCTTCAACCCGACCAGTTCGGAGTACCGCCGGTACGCCCGCCACAGCAGCGCCGCCCGCACCGACGGCTTCAGTGACCACTCCGGATCGCCCATCCGCAACAACCCGTCGGAGATGGTGCAGCACACCCGGCGGGCGACGGGCTGTCCGGCGGCGTCCAACTCCTGTGTGTCCTCGCCCGAATCGATGGCGACGGCGATACAACGTTCGGCGGTCATGGGCGGCTCCGTCAAGCGGGCGGCGGGGTGGTGAACAGTTCGGCACGGAAGTAGTCCGCCAGGTCGGGTTCGCACACCGCGAGCAGTTCCTCCCGCTGTTCGGCCGACAGGCGTCGGCAGAGTCGGCCGATGCGGCCGCCGGCCGCGCGGTCCGATTCGGTCAGCGGGGTCACGTCCGCTTTCAGCCCGCCGAGCCGGAACGTGTTGACGAGCACCGAGGCGGCGACCGACCAGCGGGTCTGGTCGACGGCGAACTGCAGGACGAACACGTGCGCGGTGAAGGCGGCGTCGAGCAGGTGGTGGTGCCCGCTCTCGATCAGGTGGTTGTAAACGCCGATCGCCCGGTCGTAGGCCTCCAGCGCGTCGTCCGGTCGGCCGGCCTTCTCCAGGATGTGCGCTTTCCCCAGGTAGGCGTCCGCCAGATTCCGGATGAGGGTGGGCGTCTGCACGTCGGCCAGGTAGCCGTCCAGGGCGGCGATGGCGTCGTCGGCGTTGGCGACCGCTTCGTCGAACCGGCCGAGGGAGGCGAGCGCCAGCCCGCGGTTGTGCAGGACGGTCGACCACGTCTGGAAGCGGTTCAGGTCGTCCGGGGAGACGGCCGGGCCGACGAGGCCGCGGGCGCGGTCGTACACGTCCAACGCTTCCGCCCACCGGTCCGTGTTCATCAACGCCAGCCCGTGGTTACTCAGCACCCGCGCCCGGTTGAAGGCGAACTCCGGCCGCCCGCCCGTCGGGTCGAGGCGGTCGAGCAAGGCGAGGGCCTCTTCGCACTCGCCCTCCACCCGCTCCCACCGCCCCAGGTGGCGGTTGCAGATGGCCAACTGGTTGTGGCACTCCACCATGTCCGGGCCGATGTCGGCCACGCCCCCGTCGGCGGCCATCCGCCGGTACAAGGCGAGGCCGCGGCGGAACAGTTCGTCGGCCTCCTCGTACCGCCCGGTCTCCCGGAGGAGTTCCCCCCGCCCGATGCACGCCTTCGCCAGCGCGCCCGACAGTTCGGGCCGTTCGTCCGGCACGCCCAGCCGGGTGAGGGTGGCGATCCCCCGGTCGTTGTACCCCTCGGCTTCGGCGAACCGCCCCTGGAGGGTGAGCGTGGCGGCCAGGTTGCCGTACGCCTGGGCGACTTCGGGCGTCGGCGGGCGGATGTCGTCGGCCAGTTCGACCGCCCGCCTCGCGAATTCCGTCGCCTCGGACAGGCGGCCGAGTTCGAGCAGCACCACCACCCGGTTGGACAGGAGCATCACCCGCGTCGGCAGGGGGGCCGGGGTCGCGCACCCGTCGAGCGCCCGCTCGGCCTCGGCGAAGCAGGCGTCGGCGTCGGCGAACCGCCACTGTTCGGCCAGCGCGTTCGCCTTGTTGCTGAACGCCATCGCCAGTTCGTCGGCCACCTCCGCCCCCGCCACCCGGCCGAACAGGCTCACCGCCTCGTCGCACTCGGCGACCGCGGCGGCGTACTCGCCCAGCCCGCACAGCACGTTGGCCAGGTTCACGTGGGTGCGGGCGAGGTCGGCGGTCAAGTCCGGCCGGCGGTCGGCCGCGCCGAGGCGTCGGTAAAGTGCGATCCCCTCATCGAGGGTCCGCCGCCCCACGGCATACTCCCGCAACACGAACTGCGCGTGGCCCAGGTTCAGCCGCAACCCGGCGAGCGTTTCCCCCTCCGGGGAGGTGGGGTCGGACGCGACCGCGGCGACGAGGTGCGGCTCCGCCGCCCGGAACAACTCCCGCGCCAGGGGGTACCGCTCTCGCCCCGCCAGGCGGTCGCCACAGCGGGTGAGGGCGGCCGGCCACACCCGCCCGCTCCGGAGGCCCGCCGCCTCGGCCGTCATCCCGGCGGCGTCGCAGTGGTGCAGCACGAACCGCACGTCGTACAGGTCGCCGTCGTCGGCCGGGTTGAGACCTTCCCACTTCGTTTCGGTGTGACGCAGTGCCGCCGCGGCGATCGTGCGGTGGGCGTCCGTCAGCCGCTCGGCCTGGTGCGCCTCCACGAACCGCACGAACGCCTCGTGCGCGATCTTGTACCGCGGCTCGTCGTCATCCCCCATCCCCTCGTGCCAGTCGCGGTGGCGGATCTGCCGCACGAAGTCCCGCAGGTCGTTCAGCGCCGTCGCCAGCCGGTCGGCCGGAATGCCCCACCGCTCCAGTCGCTCCCGCGTCACCGGCACCCGCGCCGCCGTCAGCAGCGTCAGCACCTTCTGGTATACCGTCTCGAACAGGTGGTCGCCCACCCGCCGGCGGATGCGGTCGAGGAACGCCGGGTAGAACTGGTCGGCCGGCGGCAGGTCGGCGGCGGCGGCGAACGCGCCCTGTCGCAGGGCCGCCACGTAGTGCCAGGCGTACAGGAACACCCCCCCGCTGCGGGCCAGGATGTCGTCGGCCGCGGCCACCCGCTCGCGGGCCAGGTACTCGCCGACCAGCCCGCGGTTCCCCGCCGACGCCGGGTCGAGGGTGAGGCGGAGCGAGCCGGCGGCCAGGGCGTGCCAGCGGGCGGCCGCCCGCGGCTTCAACTCGGCGGCGCGGGCGGTGAGCACGACATGCAGGTTCGGCGGCAGGTCGGCCGGGTCGGGCAGCAGGTCGGTGATGAGCGGGGTGGCCGGGTGGCCGTCGGGCAGTTCGTCCAGGGCGTCGATCACCAGGATCGCCCCGGCCCGCCCGGTCAGCAGCCGGGCGAAGTAGTCGGCGAACTCGGCCTGCAACTCGGCGGCGGTGGTCGCCTTCAGTTGCAGGTCGAGGGTGCGGCGGCCGAGCGCCTGTTTCACCTGGGCGTTCAGCTCGCTGGCGAAGAACTGGTAGTCGGCCGGGTCGCCGGGGCGGACGTAGTAGGCGAGCACCGGCAGGCCGGCGTCGGCCTCCTGCTCGGCCAGCCCGCGGGCCAGGTACGACTTGCCCGTCCCCTCCGGCCCGTCCACCAGCACGTACCCCTTCTCGCTCGCCCCGACCCGCTCGCGGATGGCGTCGAGCAGGTACCCCGGCCGCAGGTACTCGCGGGCGAAGTCGCGGAACGCGATGGGCACCCCGTCCACCACCTCGCCGGTGTCGTACACCTGCCGCTCCCAGGTGAACGCGGCCGGCAGCCAGCGGCGGAGGGCGTCCACCTCCGCCCACCCCTTCGCCCGCCCCTTCGCCCCGGCCACGTACTCGAGCAGCACCGTCTCGTCCGCCTTCTTCTGGCGGTCGAAGAAGAATGCCGCCGGGTGGTCGCACCCGTGGCACCGCTGGACGGAGAGCAGCGGGCCGAAGCTCAGTTCGGCCCCCTCGCGGGCCAGGAACATGGGCAGGGCGTGCCCGAGCGGGTCGTGCCGGTGCCGCTCCCGCTTCGGCTCGAACTCGCACCCGGACCAGTCCACCGTCTGCCCGTCGGCCGTGCGGCCGACCAGCGCCCACCCGGCGAGCACCGGCCGCAGGGCGTCGTACAGGGCGACCAACTTGTTCACCCACGCCGCCGCCTGCCCGGCGTACCACGGCAGGTCGTGGGTGAACACCCCGTGCCCGAACACCTCGTTCCGCCAGGCGGTGAACTGGTCGGCCGCCTGGAAGTGCGGGGTGGTGCCGCTGCCGGCACCCTTGCGGAACACGCCACGCAACTCCGGCACCAGCCGCCCGCCGGCGGTCGCGGCGGGGAGGGTGAGCACCAGCGCGTCCTTCCACCCGCCGATGGCCACCCCGCGGTTCGACAGCAGGCCGGCGGCCACCGCCTCGGCCGTCGCCCGGTCCGGGTCGGCCTGCAGGAAGTCGGCCACGCTCACGCACGCACAGAACTTGATCGCCGCCTCCCACGCGTCCCGCACCGCCCACACCGCTTCGAGCGGCTGCCGGCGGGCGAACGCCGCCCGCACCCGCGCGGAGGTGAGGGCGAGCGGGAAGGGGAAGTCCCGCTCGACCCGTTCGAAGTGCGGCGGCATGTCGGAGGGGGTGAACGACACGGGCGGTCACTCCGTCGGGAGTAGGCCGAGTTTGCCCAGGAGGAGCGACACGGTCGGGCTGACCCGGCGGCCGTCGGCGGTGGTGCCGCGGCGGACGTCGGCCGGCCCCACCCAGGCGTTCTCCGGTTCCCCTTCGGCCCGCCGCCGGGCGTCGTCCGACAGCACCAGGGGGAACACCGCCATCACGTACCACGTGGGCACGCGGGCGCTCTCGGAGAAGGCGACGTACTCCAGCCGGGCGAGCGGTTCGGCGGGCAGGGCGAACTGGTCGGCCGTGAGGTGCAACTCTTCCTGCACTTCACGAGCGGCGCACTCGCGGAACGACTCGCCCGGCTCGCGGTGCCCGCCGACGAAGTGCAGCGCCCGCCAGGTGTCGCTCCACTGGCACAGGTACGCCCACCCGCCGGGCGTGCGGGTGCGGGCGAGCGCGACCGCCGCCTGCGACTCGCGGAGGGGGGTGGGGGTCATTGCTCCCCCACGCTCGGGATCACCTCCAGCTCCATGAGCACGCGGAGGGCGGTCGGCGACACGTCCGCGTCCGGGGCCTTCTGCCCGCCGGTGTCGGTGCGGTCGGACAGGCGACCGGCGGCGACGGCGGCGGCGTCCGCCCACACCAGCGGGCGGTCGGACTTCACCGCCACCTCCTCCGGCACGTCGGCGGTGAACACCCCGTGGCAGTAGAACGTGTCCGTCTGCTCGGACACCGACTTCGCCCGCTCCGTCACCACCGACTCGGTGGCCGGGTGGAGGGGCACGGCGTCGGCCGGCAGCCCCAGCTCGTTCGTCAGCACGCGGCGGGCGCAGTCGGCGTAGCTCTCGCCCGCGTTCCGCTTCTTGGTCGGCAGCGAGTACCCCCAGCCGGGTTCCAGCCGCAGCAGGAACTGCCACCGCCCCAGGTGCCGGCGGCGGAGGAGGACGGCGGCGGTGTACTGGCTGCGGCCGGGCAGCAGCCCCTCGGCCGCCAGGGCGGCCACCACCCACCGGCCGGACGCGCTGAGCGGGCGGTACTCCGCCCGGGCGGAGCGGTGCGGGGCCAGCCACAGGTGCGGGCCGGTGACGGTCGGGGTGAAGTCCGGGTGGGCGGACACCTTGTACACGTGGTAGCGGTACGTCCGCCACGCCTGATCGCGGCCGGACACGAAGTGCTGCGGGGTGAGGGCGACGCTCTTGCCCAACACGACCGGCACGCCGAGGGCGCGGGCGGCGGCACGGGCGGCCGCCTCGTCGGGCCGCTCGAGGGCGCTCTCGCCCACCCGGAGGCGGCTCATCGGCAGGGCGAAGCACCCCCAGTCGTCGTCCCACACCCACAGCAGTTCGCGGCTCTCGTTCTCGATCAGGGCGACGCCCACTCGGGCGGTGTCGGGCGAAGGGGTCACGGCGGGCCTCCCACGGGTGGAACACGGTACGCGGCAATCCTAGCCGAATCCGCCCGTTCGGGCCGGCGAATCCGCCGCGGTTGCCGGCCGCACAATCCGCCTGCACGCGGCACAACCGCTGCCTCGGTTCGCCCATCCGTGCCTACGATGGACGGTACACCGGGAGACCGCCCATGACGCCTCGCCCCCGCGTGCTGAACGCCTTCCCGCACCCGATCGCGGTGCCGTACTCGCTCGCCTTCGACGAATCCCTCGCCGCGTCGGACCGCCGCTGGGCACTTTGCTTCACCCAGTACCAGGTGCTGCGGCTGGTGGTGCTCGCCCACGCCAGCCAGTACCTGCGAGACGACATCGACACCACGGCGAAGGCGGCGGTGAAGGCGGCCAACGAGCAGATCGCCGGCCTGAAGTCGCCCATGTTCTCGAACTGGGTGACGGCGGTTCGCACCCTGCCGCGACAGTGGCCGGCGCTCAAGCTGTCGCCCCCGTTCCCCGATCTGGTCGAGCGGTTGAAGAAGCTACCGTCGGTGGTGCGGCCCGTCCCGGATTCGTCCGGGGCGACGAAGCTGCCGCCGCTCGAAGCGATCGTGGCGCTTCGCAACAACGTCGCCCACGGGGGCATCCCGGACCAGAAACAGGCCGAACGGCACCTGGCCGAGTACCTGCCGACGCTGTGCGAAGTGCTGACCGCCTTCGACTTCCTGGCCGACTGCCGACTGCTGGTGTGCGACGACGCGGAGAAGGCGAAGCAGGGGCTACCGGTGGCGGTGCGGACCCTCCGCGGCGTGACCCCGCCGGAGCCGGAAGAGGTGGAACTGTCGCCGGAACTGGAGGCCGCCTTCGGCGAATCGCCCGCGGTACTGGTGACGCCCGCCGGGGTGCCGATCCCCCTCGACCCGCTGTTGCGACCGCTCCCGCACGACGAGCCACTCTACCTGTACGACGGGCACTACGGCATCCGTGTGACGGCCAAGACCGAAGCGGTGAACCGGTACGTGTACTACCTGGGGGTGCGGGACAAGCGGAGCGGCACGCCCGAGTGCCAGGCCGCGGCCGAACGCCTCCGCGAGCTGCTCGCCGCCCGCCACATCAGCTACGACCTGCCGAAGGAGCGGGTCCACCCGTGGACGATCGCCGAGGCCGCCCTCGAGTACAGCCGCCGCACCGTCGCCGACCTGCTCGGCACCAAATACTTCCCCGAGTGCTACGAGCCGTTCCCGCAGGTGGACGACCACCTGGACCGCTTCCTGACCGTACCCGACCGCAAGGACTGGAAGGACACCACCCGCCCGCGGTTCCGCAACGGGCTGCTCCTGCTCGGCACCGCCGGCAGCGGGAAGACGGCCCTGCTCGCCCGCCGGGTGGAACGCCTGCTCGCCCGGCCCACTTCCGCCGACGCCCCCGCCGACCCCGAGGCCGACCGCGGCAACCCGAACGTGGTGCTGTTCCTCCGCGGGAACGGCATCGCACTGCGGCCGGACGGCGTCTCCCTGTTCCGCGACGTGGCCGAGAAGTTGGGCGTGTCGGTCGGCGAGAAGGGCGTCGGCAGCTTCGACGAACTGTTCGCCCACCTGCACACCGGGTTCGTGAAGGACCAGGTGCCCGGCCGCCGGCTGGTGCTGGTGTTCGACGCGCTGAACGAGGCCCCGTTCGCCGAGCAGATCACCCGCGAGGCGCTGCAACTGGTGTCGCTGGCCGCCCGCTTCCCGTGGTGCAAGGTGGTGCTGTCCACCCGCGACGAGTGGCTGGCCATCCTGCCGGAGAAGATGACCGCGACCGAAGCCGACCCGCGGGCGGAGGCGCGAGATCACCTGTACGACCCCGACCCGACCCGTCCGCCCGACCAGCGGCGGTTGCCGGCGGTGTACCTCGAACCGTTGTCCGCCGACCACGCCGAGCGGATCTACCGCCGGCAGCAGGAGCGGGCACGCACCGCCACCCAGGACGGGTACGCCATCCCGGCGTGTGCCACCCCGTGGGACGGTCTGCCGGAGGGCGTGCGGAAGCTGCTCACCAACCCGCTCTACCTGTACCTGTTCCAGCGGGCGTTCGCCGGCCGGCCGGTGGGGGCGGTGGCGGGCGTGCCGGAGTTGTACGCGGCGTATGTCGAGTCGGCCTACGAGCGGAACATCGGGCCGGCGGTGCGGGCGGTGGTGGAGCATTTGTGCGACGACCCGGACCGCACGACGGCCGACCTGACGGACGACGACGTGAACGCCCTGCGGCTGAAGTGGAACGCCGGCCGCACGGCGGCGGAGATTCGCACCGACTTCCACCCGGCGGAGATGCTGGTGCACGAGGGGTTCGTCACCAAGCGGGTGCGGGAGGAGGGCGGCGGGTACCGGTTCGTGTACCAGACGGTGGCCGAGTACCTGATCTACCGCCACCTGCGGGACGAGATGCCGCCGGGCGGCGACGAGTTCGCCTACTGGCTGACGCTGGCGAAGCGGGAGAAGGCATTCCCCGAGTACGCCGGGGCGGTGTTGTTCCTGTTCCGGCAATTGCCCGAGTCGCGGTGGGCGGACCTCGTGCGGCTGGTCGAGCAATGCCCCGGCTGGGTGTCCGACCAGTTCGGGGCGTTTTTGACCGAAGTGGCCTCCGAGCCTCACCCTCCGGGGCGGGAGAGTGCGGCTGCGGGGTACATGGCCCAGGTCATCACCGACCGCGACCGGGGGGTCTGCAACTCGCGCATCGCCGACGCGTTGACCGAAGCGGCCCACCGCCTGATGCACACCCCCCACTACCGCTCCGCCCTCCGCTACCTTCGGATGGGTGTGGGCACCCTCCGCGAGTTGGTCCGTCACCAGCCCGCCCCGCTGTCGCTCATGCGGTCGTTCGCTTCGGCACTCGCCAACCTGGGCCAGTTGTCTGCCGTGTACCTGGATGAGGCGGGGGCGGACGGAACGGGTGGTGAGATCGCCCTCGGGGGTGGCGGCTCGGCACGGCCGGCGGACGGCCGAAGTGATCCGGCGGCCCACCTGGAGGAAGCGGTGTCGGCGTTCGCGGCGATCGTTCGGGACAAGGCGGCGGATCGCAAGGACCGCTTCGCGCACGCCATGAGTCTGAACAACCTGGGCATGTTCCGCCGGAACCGGGGCGAGTCCGGCCTGGCCCGCGCCGTCTTCCGCGCCGGCCTCGACGCGTACCGCCGGTTGTCCGCCGAGTTCGAACTCGACCCGCAGGTGGCGAAGGGGCATGCCATGCTGGCGAACAATTTCGCCAACCTGCTCACGGATGTCGGCGACGAGATGGAGGGGGAGCGGCTGTACCGTGAGGGGATCCGGGTGGCCGACCCTCACCACCGTCGGAACCCGCTCGACAAGTGGCTGAATCTCGAACGGCTGAGCTGCATGCTCGGGCTCGCGCTGCTGCTCAGCCGCACCCGCCGCGTGGCGGAAGGGGACGACTGGCTGAACCGGGCGATCACAGACCTGGACACCTTACACCGGACCCTCCCGGACGACTTCGAGGTGGGCAACACCCTGGCCCAAGCGTTGAACAACCGCGGGCTGCGGTTGGACCACGGGGGGGACGCGGTCGCCGCCGTCGCCGTGTACCGCCGGGTGATCGCCATCCGGCAGTCACTCGCCAAGGCGTACCCAGATCAGAGGGACAACCGAGACGGCCTCGGCATGGCGTGGCTCAACCTGGGCGTCATGCACAGTCGGGTCGGCGAGCGGGCGGAGGAGATCGGCTGCTACGAACAGAGCATCGCCATCCGGGAACCCCTGTACGACCAAGACCCGGACGACATCACCCGCACCGTCGGCCTGGGGAACACTTACACCAACCTGTTCCAAGAACTCCACCGGGCCGGCCGCGTCGAGGAAGCCACGCGGGTGATCGAGAAAGGGCTGCGGCTGTGGCAGCGGGCGTACACCCGCAACCCCGACAACATCGACGTGCTGTTCGGTGCCGGTACGGTCCTGTTCTACTCCGGCAACCTGCCCCAGGCGGAAGCGCTCTTCGCGGCCTTGCTCCGGGTGGAGCCGGGCAACGAGAGCGCGGCCCTCCTCCTCCGACTCATTCGATCCCGGTCCTGACAGGTGCCCGTGTCTCGTCCCCGTCCCGCCGCCGGGGCGGATTCGCCGTAAGTGCTTGGCCGGCATGGGACGTTTAAGCCGCACGACATGGTTTTTTGGTCCGGTGGGTGTGGTCGCCAAAACCATCCGGAGGGGTCGCCCGATGAGAGTGGATGCGGAGCGGTCGTCGCTCACCTTTGTTCGGCCGTTCCTGTTCGACCCGGACAAGGCCGACCTCGCCCTGCTTCTGGTCAGCACCGCCAAGGCGGCCAGCCGCGAGGCCGTCATGCCCGTGTGGGAACGTGTGCCCTTCCCCACCGCCGACTGGCTGCCGCACGTGGCCGACTTCCTGGTGTCGTCCCCCGGCTCGCCGGCCGTCGCCGAGGCCTTCCGCCTGACCAACGACTTCGTCCAGTCCGAGAGCGGGCTGGCCGCGAAGGGCGGGTTCGAGTTCGTGCCGAAGAGGAAGGCCGCCCCGGCCGTGCCCCTGCACCTGGACGAGTTGCAAATCGTCCTGTTCCGTAACGGCGTCGGGTTCGTGGTGCAGCGGTGGCAGGTGACGTCGGATTCCCCCGCGGCGTGGCTGGACGTGCAACACTACGGGCGGTTCGCCGCCCTCGACCGCGGCGGCTCGCTGCGGCGGGCGAACGCCCCGACCGGCACCGCCGCCACCTCGTTCGCCGACCTGGACGCCCGCGTGCTGGCGTGCTCCGACCTGGGCGACGGCCGCAAGGTGCCCACCCGCGACGTGTTCATCAGCGGCCGCACCCTGCCCTACGCGGTGGTGTTCCTGACCGGATCGGACGACCCCGAGTGGCCGCGGGAGAAGGTGCTGTACAAGCTGCGGCGGCTGTTCCACGCCACCCAGACGCACCACCCGGACGCCGACCAACTGGCCGTCGCCCCGCCGCACTTCGTGCCGTACCTGAAGGACCAGTGGTTCTTCCACTCGCTGGAGGGGGGCGGGTTCGCGGCGGCCGACGCGCCGGCCGACGACTTCTTCAAGAACGCCCTGCCGAACCACCTGGAGACGGAGTACTTCCTGCTCTTCCTGTTCACCTTGCAGCAGCGGTTCACCCTGATGGACCTGTCGGCGGAGGTGGCCCGGCGGTGGACGAGCCACCCCGGCGAGCGGTCGCGGCGGCACCTGCGGGCGGTGTTCGAGGGCATCCGCGACCGCCTGTTCGACTTCACCGCCCGCTACCAGTTCGTGCAGGTGGTGCAGCGGGAGAACCACCACCGGGTGTACCAGGCGTGGCGGCAGACGTTCCAGACGGCGGAACTGTACGAGGAGGTGTGCGGGGAGGTGCGGGAGATGAGCGAGTACCTGCACGACCGCGACCGGCAGGCGGCCGACGAGCGGGTGACGCGGCTGACGCTGCTGCTCACCCTGATGATCGGTGCCCCGTCGCTGGCCATCGGCTTCTGGAACATCAACATCAGCGGCATCACCAGTTCGGACGGGCCGAGCCTGTGGGGGGCGGTCGGGCTGGTGGCCGCGGCCGCCCTCCTGTTCGTCGGCGTGTTCGGGCTGGTGTGGTTCCTGATGCGGCGGCGGTGAGGTCAGGCGAAGGCGGCCTTCAGGCAGTCGACGAACGCGACGACGTGGGGGTCGGCGTCGGCCGGCCAGACGACCCGGTCGGTGAGGCGGTAGGTGCCGAACACCGGGCGGGCGACCAGTTCGGGGGCGGTGCCGTCGGCGACGGCCTCCGGCAGCAGGGCGGTGCCCAGCCCGTGGCGGGCGAACGCCCGCGCCGCCTCCCACCCGCCGGGGTAGACGGCGTAGCCCTTCGGCACCGGCACGCCGGCGGCGCGGAACTCGGCGTCGAGTTGACGGCGGACGCCGGATTTCTCGTCCAGCCCGAGCAGGGCGAGCGACGCCAGCACGGCCGCCGGCACGGGCACACCGGGCGGCAGGGCGGCGAGCGTTCGCCCGTCCGGGGAGTCGGCCGCGGCCACGGCCGTCACCCGTTGCGAGCGCAGCGGTTCGCACCTCAACTCGGCCTGTTCGCCGGCCACCGCCCGCACCTGCCCGTCGTCGTGCGACACCACCGCCAGGTCGAACTCGCCGCGAGCCACCCCGCGGATGCGGTCGCGTCCGCGGCAACCGATCACCCGCACCTGCACGTCCGGGTGCCGGCTGAGGAACACCCGGACGGCACCCGGCAACGGCGTGAACGCCAACCCGCCACCGGCCGCCACCCGCACCGAACGGGCGAACGGGTCGTGGTCCCGCAACCGCCCGACGAGGTGCTCGTGCTCCCGGATCAGTCGGTTGACGGCGGGGAGGAGGTGTCGGCCCTTGTCGGTCAGCACGAGGGCGTTCCCCCGCTTCGCCAGCAGGGCGTGCGGGCCGGCCTGGAGGTCCTTCAGCCGGCGGCTGACGACCGACTCGTCGACCCCGAGCGCCCGGGCGGTGAGCTTCACCTCCCCCTGCTCGGCGAACACGGCGAACGTGCGGAGGAGGTCGAGGTCGGGGCCGGTGGAGTCGGTGGGCATGACACTCCCCCTCGGCGGAACACACCCGACGTGCCGGGTGGACCCTTCACACCACGAGTCAGCGTACCGGCCGGGGCGCCCCCTGGAGAGACGCGGCGTAAACCCCCGCCTTCGCCGTGGGGCGAGCGCCCCTACCGCTTCACCCCGCTCAGGCTTTCGAGCGCCAGCAGCAGCGCTTGCGTCCCTTTCCGCCCGTAGCCCTGGGCACGCACGGCTTCGTAAAGTTGCTTCGCCAGCCCTACCCCCGGCAGGCTCAGGTTCATCTTCTCCGCCTCGGCGAGCGCGATGCCCAGGTCCTTGATGAAGTGCTCGACGTAGAACCCCGGCTCGAAATCCCGCCGCAGCATCCGCGGGCCGAGCACCTCCAGCGCCTTGCTGCCGGCCGCACCGACGCTCACGCTCTTGAACACCGTCTCCAGGTTCAGCCCCGCCTTGTGCCCGTACAGCAGCGCCTCGCACACCGCGATCATGTTCGACGAGATGAGGATCTGGTTCACCATCTTGGTGTGCTGCCCGCTCCCGGCCGGCCCCTGGTGGACGATCGTCTTGCCCATCGCCTCGAACACCGGCGACACCGCGTCCACCGCCGCCTTGTCCCCGCCGATCATGATGCTCAGGGCGGCGTTCTTCGCCCCCACGTCGCCCCCGCTGACTGGCGCGTCCAGCGAGTGCACCCCCTTCGCCTTCGCCGCCTCGTAGATCTCCTTCGCCAGCCCCGGCTCGCTCGTGGTCATGTCCACCAGCACCGTCCCCGGGTTGCTGCCGGCGAGCGCCCCGTCGGCCCCCAGGAACACCTCCCGCACGTCCTTCGGGAAGCCGACGATGGCGAACACCACGTCGCTGTTCTCGGCCACCTTCTTGGGCGTGTCGGCGAACGTCGCCCCCTTGTCGAGGAGCGGCTGGGCCTTCTCGCGGCTGCGGTTGTACACGGTCGCCGCGAACCCCTTGCTCATGGCGTGCTCGCACATCCAGCGGCCCATGACGCCCGTGCCGATCCAGCCGATGCGGGTCTTTCCGGGGGTGGCGGTGAGAATTTCCATTGCGGCGGTCTCGCGGGGAGAATAAGTTGGTCCGATTCAGGATTCGTGTGCGTTCGGTGAACGCCGGACGGCCGATGGTTCCGAACACCAACCGCGCACCTGCCCCCCATGCTACGCCCGCGCCGATGAACAACCAGTTGCCCGAAGTGCCTCGCCTCGCCGCCCCCGTGGTGCTCATCCACGGGGTGAGCGGGTTCGACCGCCTGTTCCGCCTGAAGCGACCCGGCAAGGAGTTCTTCCCCGGCGTGCGACCGCACCTGGAGGCCGCCGGCAACCGCGTGCTCATGCCCCGCGTGAGTGCCACCGCCGGCATCGCCACCCGCGCCGCCGAGCTGGTCGCGTTCATCCGCCGCGAGGTGGGCACCGCCCCCATCCACGTCATCGGGCACAGCATGGGCGGGTTGGACGCCCGGTACGCGGTCAGCCGGTTGGGGTTGGACTCGCAGGTGCTGTCCCTCACCACCGTCGGCTGCCCGCACCGCGGGACCACGTTCGCCGACTGGGGGGTGGATCGGTTCGCCCGCTACTTCCGCCCGCTGTTCCGGGCGGTGGGCGTGCCGGACGACGCCTTCTTCGACCTGATGACGGAGAACTGTCAGCGGTTCAACGAGCGGACGCCGGACGTGCCGGGGGTGCGGTACTTCAGCGTGGCCGGGGTGGTCGAGCGGCCGTGGCTGGCGCACGGGTGGAGGCTGCCCAGCCGGATCGTCGCCAAGGCGGAGGGGCCGAACGACGGGGTGGTGAGCGTGGCCAGCGCGACGTGGGGCGAGAGCACGGCCGTCTGGCGGGGCGACCACCTGAACCTGGTGAACTGGCCGAACAAGCGGATGCGGAAGGCGGGCGAGTGGCCCGACCGCGCCGGCGAGTACGCCGGCCTGTTGGGGCAACTGCAACGGGCCGGGTTCTGATCGGGCGGGGTCATTTGGGGGCGATGACGGTGAACCACTCGGCCTGGTGGTTCTCGTCGTCCCACTGGAGGATCCGCTCCCCGCTCTTGGTCGAGCGGTTGTCCACCCCGAACACCTTGCCGCTGTTCTTGTTCACGAACTTGACCAGGTTCTTCCCCTGAACCGGGGCCGTCTTCCACTCCTGGGAGTCGGTGCTCTTGGCGTCCTTCTTGGCGAGGACGATCTCCGCCCCGTTGTTCTTCCCCTTGCCCGACACGCTCAGCAGCAGGCCGGTTTTGACGTGTTCGATCAGGCAGTACCCGTCGGCGGTCGGTACCGCCTTCCACAGTTGGCCCTCGTCCTTCTTGGAATACTCGGCCGTCCGCACCTTGCTCCCCTCGGTGCCGCCGTCCGGGGCGATCACCATGCCGGTGCTGACGGCGATGACGAACGTCTTGGGCGGCCCGCCGGCTGCCGGTGCCGCGACGAACTCCTTGTACTCGGCCAGGGTGGCGGACGCCGCCTTCACGTCCCCCTTGTCGCGGTACGCCTTGGCCGCGTCGTCGAACCCGGCCTTCAGCGCCCCCTCGGCCTTCTTCACGGCGGTGCGGTAGTCGCTCACCGCCGGCTTCAGGTTGAGCGAGGTGGGCAGGGTGTCGTTCTCCTCGAACGCCTTCTTCTCCGCCTCCACCGCCTCCAACTGCTTCAGTTGCGTCTCCAGCTTCAGGCTCTTGAGCGCCTTGATCTCCTCGTACCGCTTGTCGCACGCCTTGAGCACCGCCTCCTTCGCCTTGCCCAACTCCTGGACGTACGCCTCCTTCACCTTGGTCAACTTCTCGGCGATGGGGTCGTCGGCCGGCTTGGCCGGCTCTTGGGCGGCGATCGGGAGTGCGAACACAGCGGCGAGGAGGGCTGGCAGGATGGCACGCATGGGCGGGTGATCCTGGGGTGGGGGATTTCAGGCGGGGGTTAGGTCAACACCTCTTTGACGACGCGCCCGTGCACGTCGGTCAGGCGGAAGTCGCGGCCGGCGTACTTGTACGTCAGCTTCTCGTGGTCCAGCCCCATCTGGTGAAGAATCGTCGCGTGCAGGTCGTGCATGTGAACCTTGTCTTCGACCGCGGCGGCGCCGAACTCGTCGGTCGCCCCGTGCGCGTGCCCGGCCTTGAACCCGCCGCCGGCCACCCACGCGGTGAACCCGCCGGGGTTGTGGTCGCGGCCGGTGCCGTTCTTCTCCGCGTACGGGGTGCGGCCGAACTCCCCGCCCCACCACACGATCGTGTCTTCGAGCAGCCCCCGCTTCTTCAGGTCTTCGAGCAGCCCGGCGATCGGCTTGTCCACCGCCTTCGCGTGGTCGCCGTGCTTGGGCAAATTACTGTGCTGATCCCACGCCGGGTTCGCCGAGTTGTCGCCGTAGGTCACTTGCACGAACCGCACGCCCGCCTCGCACAGCCGCCGGGCCATCAGGCACTGCTGGCCGAAGGTGTCGGTGGCCTTCTCGCCGATGCCGTACAGCGCCTTCGTCTCCTTCGTCTCCTTGCTCAGGTCGAGCGTGTCCGGGGCGTAGTTCTGCATCCGCCACGCCAGCTCGTAGCTGTTCGCCACGGCTTCGAGTTCGGTGTCGCCCGGCCGCTGCTTCAGTTGCTCGGCGTGCAGCTCCCGCAGCAGCCCGAACCGGTCGTCCTTCGCCTTCTCGCCCAGCCCGCTCGTCAGGTCTCGGATCTTCGCCTCGGCCGCCGTGCCGCCCGCCTTGCCGACCGGGGTGCCCTGGTAAACCGCCGGCAGGAAGGCGTTGCCGTAGTTCCGCGCCCCGCCGTTCCCGCTGCTCGGGGCGATGCTCACGAACCCGGGCAGGTTCGCGTTCGCCGCCCCCAAGCCGTACAGCACCCAACTGCCGAAGCTCGGTCGCACGAAGGTGGTGCTGCCGCAGTGCAGGAAGAGCGTCGCCGGGCCGTGGGCCACCCCCTCGGTGTGCAGGCTGTGGATGAAGGTCAGGTCGTCCACCCGCTTGCACATCTGGGGGAACAGGTCCGACCCCCACCGCCCGCTCTGGCCGTGCTTGGCGAACTTCCACAGCGGCTTCATCACCCGCTGGCTGGAGCCTTTCTGCCCGGTGTTAGCCAGGATGCGGGCGTCGTCGAAGGCCATCATCTTGCCGTCGTCTTTTTCCAGCCGCGGCTTGTGGTCGAACGAATCGACGTGGCTGACGCCCCCCTGCATGA
>CAYMHO010000097.1:0-21610 GCA_964390195.1 uncultured Fimbriiglobus sp.
TGATCGATGCCGAGCAGGTGCAAAATGGTCGCGTGAATGTCGTACACCTCGGTCGGGCTGTCGCGGTCGGCCGGCTTGTACCCCCACTCGTCGCTCGGCCCGACGCTGACTCCCCCCTTCACCCCGCCGCCGCACAGCCAGTTGGTGAAGCAGTACGGGTTGTGGTCGCGGCCCTTGCCGCCCTGGCTGCTAGGCATCCGCCCGAACTCGGTCGTCCACAGCACGATGGTGTCGTCGAGCATCCCCAGCCGCTTCAGATCCTGAATGAGCGACGCCGCCCCGCGGGCCATACCGGTGGCCAGCGGGCCGTGGTCGCGTTTCACGTCCTCGTGGCTGTCCCAGTTCCGCCGCGGGAAGCCGTTGTCGTTCCCGCTCCACACCTGCACGAACCGCACCCCGCGCTCCAGCAGCCGGCGGGCGATCAGGCACTTGCGGCCGAAGTGTTCGGTTTCTTCGACGGCGTTGATCTCCTTGTCGAAGCTGCTCTTGCCGTGGTCGAGGCCGTACAGCTTCAGCGTCTCCTTCGTCTCTTTGCTCAGGTCGAGAGCGTCGGGCGCCGCCAACTGCATCTTGGCGGCGAGTTCGTAACTGCGGATGCGGGCGTCAAGCCGCTCGTCCCCGCGGTCCTTCGCGTGGTCGCGGTTGAGCGCCGCCAGCAACTCGCCAGTCGCCTTGTCCGAAGCGGGGGTGACGTACTTCGCGCTCTCGTCCGGGAACAGGTCCTGAATCGGCGTCTTGCTGCCGGGGAAGATGGCGCTGCCCTGGTGCTGACCCGGCAGGAACGCGGCGTCCCAGTTCTTGGTGCCGTTGCTCGGCAGCCCGCGGTGGTCGGGCAGCACCACGAACGACGGCAGGTTCTCGTTCGCCGTGCCCAACCCGTAGCTCACCCACGCCCCCGCGCTCGGGAAGCCGGGGCGGTTGAACCCGGTGGTTTGAAGCAACGTCCCTTGCGAGTGAACGCCGGTCTTGCCGACCATGTTGTGGATGAACGCTAACTGATCGACGACATCGCCGAGCGGGGCGACCACCTCACTCAACTCCTTCCCGCACTGGCCGTACTTCTTGAACTCCCAGAGTGGCTTGAGCCACGGGCCGAGGCCGTTCTGGAACGCCTCCACCTTCTCGCCGAAGTCGGCCTCCTTGCCGTGGTGCTTGATGAGGTCGGGTTTGAAGTCGAACAGATCGACATGACTCGCCCCGCCGGCCATGAACAGTTGCACCACCCGCTTCGCCTTCGGCTTGTGGTGCAGCCCGCCGTCGGACCGTTTCGTCGGGGTGTCCGCGAGGAGCTTGTCTTGCCCGAGCATCGCGGCCAGGGCGATGCCACCCAGCCCGCCGCCCGAGTGCCACAAGAAGTCACGGCGGTGCATGGGAAATGTCCGGAGTTGGTACGGGGGAAACCAACTGTACCCGCACCCAAACTCTCTTTCTATCCTTCTCCGGCCCCTGCTCAGAATCGTGGGACTGAATGCGATGATGACGTGGAGCCACACCGACGCCAACGGCGTCGTTCCCCCAGCCCCGGGTTGAGCGAGCGGAGCGAGCGACACCCTGGGATCACACGCCACCAGATGAATCGACCCCAACGGGGTCGTTCCCGCGCCGGGTGCGGTGAACGACCCCGTTGGGGTCGATGTGGTCGGGGCGGCGTGTCCCAGGGTGTCGGTGCTTCGCACCTCAACCCTGGGCTGGAGGAACAACCCCGTTGGGGTTGATCGGCAACCAACAGTACCGCCGCACTCCTCTACCCCCTGACCCCCGCCTCACTTCTTGAACACCTGCTTCCACACTTCTTTGCCGGCGTTCACGATCTGGCCGAACGCCTTCTTGGTGTGGTCGATCAGCCCTTCCAGGTGCAGCGCCCGGAGCAACCCCACGCCGCGGGCGTCATCCAGGTGGCGGGCGATTTCGGTCGCCAGCACGTCCCGCACGCCGAACTCTTTGCCCGCCGCCGAACAGACCGGCACCACTTCCGCCACCTTCGCCCCGAGCAACTCCTTCACCGCCGCCACCGCCTCGCGGATCGACTTCTCCTTCGTCTTCGTTCCGGCCGCCCAGTCGTAGGGCGGCGCCCACTCCATCGCCGGGGTCAGTTGGTCGATGTGCGTGAGGGCGACCACCACCGGCGGCATCTTCAGTTGCGGCTGGGCCTGGAAGGCGGCCCGCACGCGGTCCAGGAACTGCACCTCCGGTGCCCGCGCCGCCGACCGGGCCGGCAAGGCCAGCACCAGCACGTCGGCCGCCTTCGACGCCTCCATCGCGTTGGCGACGTCCGCGTCGGTCGGCCCGTTCACCCCGAACCCGACCGTGTCCATGATCGTCAGCGGGGGCAGGCCGGCGGTGTCCAGGTTGTACCGGGTGGAAGCGGCGGTCAGGGGCACCTGGGCGACGGCCGTCTTCGTCTCGCCGAACAGGGCGTTGATCAGGCTCGACTTGCCCGCCTTCACCGGGCCGACCACCGACACCGTGACGCGGTGCAAATCCAGGCGGGTTTCCGGCTCGATGTCGTGGTCGGCCTGCTGGGACGGGGGTGGGGCCGCGCCGGTCGCGTTCGCCGGTGGGGTCTGGTGCTTGGCCATCAGCTCCCGGTACCGCTTCGCCCCCACCTTCAGCCGCCCGCTGTTCAGCTCGATCAGGTAGCGGCCGAGCTGGTGGACGAACGACAGGAAGAACCAGTGCAGCACGTTGTTCTGAATCTGGGTGGTGCCCGCCTGCACGCCGAACCGGCTGCCGGCGTACTGGACGATCGTCTTCAGCGGGTTGAGGGCGGCCGACACGACCCAATAGATGTCCATCGCCGTCTTGTAGTAGTCCGCCCCCTGGCGGGCCATCTGCATGTGCCCGATGGTGATGAAGCTGCTGCCGGGCACGTACTTGTCCACCAGCTCGCTCAGGTCGGTCGTCACTAGCTCGACGCAGGTGAGGATCTCCGGGATGGTGGCGTGGGCGAGCGGGTTCTTGGTGCCGGGGTGGTACACCTGGCTGATCTTGAGCGCCAGGGCCTCGGCCTCCTTCGTGTACGGCATCATGGCCGACGGGTTGCTCAGGTCGTCGAGGGCGATCGGCTTGAGGGTGGCGGCGTGCGCCTCCACCACCTGCCACGCCTGCTTGTCCCGGTCGGTCCAGTAGTTGAGCGGGTCGTCGTAGGTGGGGCTGGTGAAGATGGCGTTGCTCCCCTTGCGGGTGAACACCGCCCCCAGCAGGGCGGCCACCAGGAAGCAGGCGAACATGCCCCCCCAACTGACCCACGGCACCCACGGCAGGTCCTTGCCCACCTGCACGTTCACGTAGTACAGGCCGATGCCCATGAACACCAGCACCGGGACGACGTACAGGGCGAGGATCAGTGCGATCCGCCAGTACGCCCCTTTGCTCAGCGGTCCGCGCGCCACGGCGTGCCCTCGGGAGACTCCCTCCCCCTGGGGGAGAGGGTTAGGGGTGAGGGGGACGGGGTCTCCAACCCCTCACCCCTAACCCCTCTCCCGCCAGGGGGAGAGGGGACCAAGCACTCAGCCTTTCTTCGCCCACCGCTTCTCGGCGGACGCCAGTTGCTCTTTGTACAACTTGGCCACCTCGTCCCGGTCCGGGATGTGCCCCTCGTTCACCCGCCGGTCGTACTCCAGGAACGCCCGCCCGAGGGCGTACGTGCTCGCCCCGGCCAGCCCGGCCCCGACCACCGAGCCGACGTACGGGATGAGCTTGGCCAACTGCCGCAGGGCGGCGGTGGCCATCAGCCCGATGCCGGCGGAGGTGGCCGTCTCGAGGAACCGGTTGGCCGACGTCTTGTTCCCCGACCACGCGGCCAGGGCGTGGATCATCTTCGCCTGGATGCCGCCGATGACGAGCAGGTCGACGAACGGGATGGGCAGCGCCCCGGCGGAGGCGGCCAGGGTGCTGTACCCGATGAGCGTCGGGGCCGTCCGCCGGTCGTGCATGCGGGTGAACTGGGCGGCCGCCTCGGCGAAGTGCTTGAGCGTCTCCCGGTACGCCTCCGGCAGCAGGTCGAGGACCACCCGCTTCACCTCCTCCCCGCCGTAGTTCGGGTCGGTGTACCCCTCCTCCGGGATGGTCAGGTCGACGGGCACGATGCGATCGACCAGCCCGTCGAACTGCTCCCGCTGGGTGGAAATGAGCTGCCACACCGCATCCGTCGGCGGCGGCGGTTCGGCCGGCGGGACGATCGCGGTCGCGGGCGTGGTGAGCAGGTCGGCATACGGGTACGGCTGCGGGTGCTGGGTCTGCGGGTACGCCTCGTGCAGGCAGGTGAGCACCAGCACGACCGGCCGCCGGGGGTTGGCCCGGCGGATGGCGGCGAGGGCCTCCCGCATGTTGCCGGTGGCGAAATCCCGAACCCGACACGTCACCATCATCAGGTGGGCCTGGTTGTCGAACTCCTTCAGGTCTTCGGCCGGATCATACCCCGGTTCGTCTACCCCGCGGGTGTCGAGGAAGGTGAACACCGGGGCGTCGTCGGACGGGAACGGGTACATCCGCGAGAAGCGGGTGCAGGGGCGGAAGCCGCTGCCGATCTCGGCGTCGGTGGAGCCGGTCAGGTGGCGGATGAGCGACGTCTTGCCGGACTGCGTCTTGCCGAACAGCCAGAGCACCGGGGCGGGCGTCTTGGCCCGCACCTCGGCCAACTCTGCTTCGGCCTTCGGGCTATCCCCGCGGAACCAGCCGACGACCGATTTGAACGCGCGGCCGAGGGCATTCCCGCCGGACGACGGCGGGGGCGGGGGCACCTCCGGCGGCGGGGCGGGGGCGTCCGGCGGGCTGGTGGTCGCGTCCGACATGGGCTTCTCCAGTTGGATTACACCACCGCCCCCAGCCCCGGCCCGTTCAGAATGGCCGTGTTCATCCGCCCGTTGCGGACGCTGAACACGCCGGGGAACCGCCCTTCCCACTGTTCGTTGGCGGCCGGGCAGTATTGCCGCGAGTTCGACTCGATCGCCGCCACGCCGGGGAAGTGTGCCGCCAACCCGGCCGAGTGAATCAGGCTGGCGCCGGGGCACGTCAAGTCTTGCACGCACCGGAACAGGCCGAACTTCTGCGCCGCCGCCGCGAGCAACAGCGACTGCGTCTGCCCCTTGCACGCTTTGAAGGCCACCCCGGAATACCCCTGCTCGCGAGCCAGCAGGAGTGTTTCCAGGTCGAGCAGGGATTCATCAATGACGACCGGCACCAGTTCGGCGGCCCGGTGCATGCGGTTGTCCGTGTTCGCACGCAGATCGCGTGCCGTCGGTTGTTCCACGTATTGAATGCGGGCGAACGCCGCCGGCGACTGTTCTTTCACCCGGTTCAGTACGTCCAGCAGGTACTCGACGTTCCGGCATCGCTCGTTGAAGTCGAGTGAGTAGCGGAACTGGCGGTCGGCGGTGGAAGTGGCGATGCGATCGACACCCAGCACGCGGGCCACGTCCCACCCGGCGTCGTCGCCGTTCAGCTTGATCTTCAAGTGCGTCAACCCGTCGCGGACGATCCACTCGCCGAGGTGTTCGGGCAACCCGTCGCCGACCGGCTCTTTCACCTCCGCCGGGGTAAGCGGGTCGAGCGCCCCGACGAGGTGGTAGAGCGGGAGCGACGATTGCGGTTCTCGGGTGATGTAGTTCGACAGCTTCTCGCCGCGGAACTCGGCCCCGAGGTAGTCGCCCAGGTCGTCGTCGAAGAACGGCTGGCCGTAGGTGTGGTAGCAGTTCAGGCCGAACGCTTTGCCGTAGGCGTCGTGCAGCGCGGCATCGAAAGCACTATTCACCACAAGCACAGCGAGTGGAGGGACGTCTACCCCCCATCCAACCGCACGATGGAGCCGCAATGGGTTCTCTGCAATCCGATGCTCAACCTCGGTTCCAATCCGGATTGGGTGATCCGAAAGGTGGTGTTCCCTGTACCTCGCCATTGAGACTGACGCGATCTCCTTCATCCACTCCAAAGTCTGCTCGTACCCCGCTTGACTTGGCCATGCCCAAACGTTGCCCAGTGGCATTGACCCGAACCCGCGGCTCACCACCCCACCCGTCGTCTCCACCACCATGTCCACGTTCAGCAGCGTGACGCGGTCGAGCGCCACCCCGCCGAACTTGATCGGCGTGCGGTAGCGGAAGTCTTCGTACCCGAAGGTCACGTCCTTGATGCGGATGCCATACTCGCTCACGGCTTCAACCTCCGTTTGGACTCCTTCACCGCCTCGAACGCACACCGCTGCAACGTCGCCGCTTCCGCCGCCGGCACGCTGATCGTGATCCCCTTCTTGGTCGTCACGCTGTTCGGCAGCCCCGTCGGGTCACGATCGTAGATGACGGCGAAGAAGGTGCAGGCCGCGAGGTACGTCCCGGCCGGGGTGGGGTGCCCGCCCATGTCCGAATACGGGTTCCAGCCGGGGATCGCCTGCTTCGCCTTCTCGAACGCGATCCCGGCCGGGGCGACCTCGCACTTGGTTTGCTTGCCGATGAACAGGTACGAGTCGATCCAGTCGCTCGCGGGGAAGGGCGTGTCGGGCCGCTGCCACGTCATGAACAGCATCGGGATCGAGTCGTTGTCGCGGATGACCGGCACGAACTCCTTCACCGCCGGGTAGAACTTGGTATGCCGGCCGAACGGCTCCAGCGGCGTCTGGCTCTGCTCTTGCAGCACCACGAAGTCCCAGTTGTCGCCCTTGATCTTCGGCACCGCCACCCCGTTGCCGAAGTGCGCTTGCAGGTTTGCCCCGCCGACGGTGACGTCGTCCACGATCAGGGCGGGGGAGGTGTTGCTCGCCGCGGTCAGGGCTTGCAGGGTGCCGGGCAGGTCGTTCGTGCTGGTGTAGCTGTTGCCGATGAACAGCATCTTGACGGGGGCGGACCGCTTCTCGCAACTGCTGTTCAACTTCCGGCTGTCGTGCCAGTGGGCGCGCTCCACCCGCTGGCCCATCTGCCGCACCTTCTGCACGGCCGGGACGAGCAACCCGAGCAGCACGGCGATGATGCCGAGGACGGCCAGCAGTTCGATGAGCGAGTATCCGGGTCGGCGACGTCGCATGACCGCTCCACTGAACCGGGCGTACAACACGGACATGATACCAGACTGGCAACTGCCCGCAGGGGTCGATCGCGGGCTGCACGACTACATGCACAGCGGCGAGATGGTGGCCGGGTACGACGCCATGATGGCCGCGTCTCCGCTGGCGGCCTTCGACGTAGAGTACTGCACGAAATGGTTCCCACTACCGGGACGGGTGGTGGACCTCGGGTGCGGCACCGGCCGGCTGGCGCGGGCGCTGGTGCCACTCGGGTTCGAGTACGTCGGCGTGGACTTGAGTGAGG
The DNA here is from genome assembly GCA_964390195.1 of uncultured Fimbriiglobus sp. Classification (GTDB taxonomy): domain Bacteria; phylum Planctomycetota; class Planctomycetia; order Gemmatales; family Gemmataceae; genus JALHQU01. Next base: position 7,299 of record CAYMHO010000097.1, read on the forward strand.
AGATGCTGGCGGTGGCGCGGGGTCTGTTCCCCTCTCCCCCGGCGGGAGAGGGGTCAGGGGTGAGGGGGAATGCGACCTTCATTCACGCCAACCTCATCGAACTGCCCGCGTCCCTGCCCACCGCCGACTACGCCGCCTGCCTGTTCAGCACCTTCGGCATGGTGGTCGGCGAGCACAACCGCCAGGCTGTGGCGAAGAACGTGTTCGGCCTGTTGCGGCTGGGCGGGCGGTTCGTGTTGCACGTCCACAACCGGCACTTCGGCGGGCTGGGGGTGAAGGGGTGGGTGACCGCCGACATCACCAGCAAGCAGGCCTACGCCGGCGCCCCGCTCACCATCCACCACTTCACGAAGGCGGACGCCGTGAGGCTGCTGGAGGCGGTCGGGTTTCGCATTCTGGACGTGACGCCCGTGGGCACCGCCGGCGTACTGCGGAAGCCGTGGCTGCTGCCGACCACGCGGGCGTACGGGTGGCTGATCGCGGCCGAACGCCCCGACCCGAGCTGACGGACCCCCAATGCCCCTCCGCCTCGCCGTACTGCCCGACTTCCCGGCCGAGGGGTGGCCGAGCATGGACCTGTGCGCCGACATGCTGCTGGCGTACCTGCCGCAGTCGGTGCGGGCCGAGCGGGTGTGCCCGCCGTTCCGCCGGGTCGCCTGCCGGCTTCCGGTCGTCGGGAGGAAGAACGGCGCATTCAACGCCGACCGGCTGCTGAATCGGTTCGCCACCTTCCCGAATTTCGCCCGCCGGAACCGAGGTCGGTTCGATTGCTTCCACGTCGTCGATCACACCTACGCCCAGCTCGTCCACAGCCTGCCGGGCGAACGCACGGGCGTCTACTGCCACGACCTGGACGCGTTCCGCTGCCTGATTGAGCCGGCCCGCGACCCCCGCCCGTGGTGGTTCCGCCGGCTGGCCCGCCGCATCATGTCCGGCCTTCAACGGGCGGCGGTGGTGTTCCACAACTCCATGCAGACGGGCGAGGAACTGCGGCGGTTCGGGCTGGTCGATCCGGCGAAGGTGGTTTACGCCCCGCTCGGGATCGCGCCCCAGTTTACCCCCACTGGTGCCGGCGTCTGTTTGCCCTGGCTGGACACCCTGACAGGGTCGCCGTGGGTGCTGCACGTCGGCAGTTGCATCCCCCGCAAGCGGATCGACGTACTGTTCGACGTGGTGGCAGCGGTGCGGCGGGAGGTGCCGGAACTGAGACTGGTGAAGGTGGGTGGCGAGTGGTCCGCCGATCAGAAACGGCAACTCGATCGGCTCGGGCTATCGGGAAACGTGGTACACGTTTCCGGCCTGAGTCGCACGGAACTGGCGGAGGTGTACCGCCGTGCCCCGGTAGTGCTGGTGCCGAGCGAGGCCGAGGGGTTCGGGCTGCCGGTCATTGAGGCGCTGGCGTGCGGGTCTGCGGTCATCGCCAGCGACTTGCCGGTGCTGCGAGAAGTGGGGGGTGAAGTGGTGACGTACCACCCGGTGGGGGACGTACCCGCGTGGGCCGGTGCGGTGATGAACCACCTGACAAAAAGGGACTGGATATCGGACCGTGCGGCCCGGCTGGCGTGGGCGGGGCGTTACCGTTGGGCGACGCACGCCGGGACGATCGCGGCCGCCTACGAACGCATTCTGAGAGGGGAACCGCTGTGCGGGTCGTCTTCCTGAACCCGGCCGGGGTGGTCGGCGGGGCCGAACGGGTGCTGCTCGCGGCCGTCCGCGGGGTGCGGGACCAAATTCCCGGCGCCGTGCCGACGGTGGTGCTGTTGGCCGACGGGCCGTTGCGCGAGGCAGTTGAGCGGGCCGGCGCGAATGTGGAGGTGGTGCCCCTGCCGGCCGCGCTGGCGGCGGCGGGCGACACGCAACTGCGTGGGGGAGGGCGGGTGTCGAAACTGGTCGCCCTCGGTCGAACGGCGGCCGTCTCCACTCTCCCAGCGGTCGATTTCGTTCGACGTCTGCGCACGGTCCTCCGCCGGTTGCGGCCCGATGTCGTGCATTCCAACGGGCTGAAAACGCACCTGTTGGCATGGCTCGCGGTGCCGGGCGGAGTGCCGGTCGGTTGGCACGTCCACGACTTCTACTCCGAGCGGCCGCTGATGGCCCGGCTGCTCAAGCGGGGCACGGGCAGGGTGACGGGCGCGGTGGCGATTTCGAACGCGGTCGGACGGGACTTCACCGCGACCGTGCCCGGTGTGCCGGTGACGGTGGTGCGGAACGGGGTGGACACGGAACACTTCTCCCCCGCCGAGCGTGACGGGCGGCAACTCGACGGGATGGCTGGGATGGAACCTTCACTCGATGTGGTGCGGGTCGGGCTGGTAGCGACCTTTGCCAACTGGAAGGGACACGCCGTCTTCTTGGAAGCGCTGGCCCGGTTGCCGACCGACCTGCCCGTGCGGGGGTTTGTCGTCGGCGGGCCGATCTACACCACCGCCGGCTCGCAGTGGACGCGGGGCGAGTTGGAACAGACGGTGACCCAACTCGGCCTCGGCGGGCGAGTCGGGTTCGTGCCGTTTCAGACTGACCCCGCCGACGTGTACCGGATGCTGGATGTGGTGGTTCACGCCAGCACCCGACCGGAACCGTTCGGCCTAACCATCGCCGAGGCGATGAGCTGCGGGCGGGCGGTGGTGGTGTCGGCGGCCGGGGGGGCGACGGAGTTGTTCACCGAAGGGGTGGACGCGCTCGGCCACCAGCCGGGGGATGTGGGCGGACTGGCGGCGGCGATCGGGCGACTGGTTCAGGACGCCGAGTTGCGGCAACGGCTGGGAACGAACGCCCGTGCGACGGCGGTGGATGGGATCGGCGGCGAGCAGTTCAAACAGCATTTCGCGGAAGCCCTCCGACGACTACGGGGGCGGTAGGGCCGTTCATACGATGAGGGCAACCCCAGTGGTGCCGTATGGCTGTCCCGCTTCCCCCACCCTCGCCCTCCCGACCGGGCCTGTTCGGCCGGCTGTGGGGCCGCGTGCGGACGGCCAGGCCGTGGGTGCGGTGGCTGCTGGCGGTCGGGCTGCTGCTGGCGGTAGGCGGCGGGGCGGTCGGCACGCTGGTCGTGATGGACAAGCTGGAGAAACGACAGCGGGCGCAGGCGGCGAACGCTCAGTGGGAGAAGTTCGAGAAGGCCGCCCGAAACGGTGACGAAACCGAGATGAACGCGGCACTGGACGCGGTGTCGGCCCTCACCGGGGACCCATTGTGCGATCGGTATCGGTCGGCCATCGCCAGCGGCGAGGCACCAGCCGATGACCCGAAGTTGTGCCTGCTCACCACCAGTCTTCACGCCCGCCGGGGGAAGTGGCCCGAAGCCGCCCGCGAGGCGGCCAAACGACTCCTCCACGAGCCGGACGACTGGCTGGCCCGCTGCCTGGTGGCGCTCGCGGCGGTCGCGGCCGGTGATCCGAAGTCGGCCGGCGAGCAACTCGACAAGTTGCCCGACCCGTCGCAGGGCGGGCCGACCCCCGCCGGCCTGCTGCTGGCGTTCGAGTTGTACCGCGCCACCGGCCGCGACCCCACCCCGCTCCGCCGGTTCGTCAACGACGTGGTGGTCGAGGTGCTGGGGTCGGTCGGGGTGGATGACGACCCGCCGGCGGTGAAGGTGGACCTGATCGAGTGTTACCTGCTCGGCTTCAGCGGCCCGGCGGACGACCCACTGCCGACACGGTTGGGGCTGGCGGCGGCGCCGGTCGGGAAACTGGCCGACGACGCCGCGAAGTCTGACGACCCCGCCGTGCTGCTCAAGCTCGGGGCGGCGTGCAACCGGCTGTCCGCGGTGCCGGATCGGTTGTTCCGGGCGAAGCAGATCACCGCCGACCAGCGGGACGGGTTGGTGAGGGAGCACGAGACCCGCACCGAACGGGTGTGGAAGCGGGTGAAGGGCGTGTCCCCGAAGGCGCCGCAGGCGTACCACGGGCTGGCCCTGGTGGAGGTGCGGGCGAAACGGCTGGGCCGGGCGGCCGACGAGGTGCGGGACGGGCTGACCGCGTGCGGGAACGACCCGACGCTGCTCGCGCTGTACAGCGTGCTGTTGCGGGCGACGGACCGCACCGACGAGGCCCTCCGCACACTGGCCGTCGCCGCCGAGGCCGACCCGACGAACGTGAACCTGCTGCTCCTGGTGGCCGAGACGGCGCTCGAGGTGCCCCGGCGGGACGTGGCCGCGATCGCCCTTCAGCAAGCGTCGGGGGTGGCCCCGACCGACCCGCGGGTGATCCGCACCGACGCCCGGCTGAAACTCAGTACCGGCGACACGCACGGGGCGGTGCAGCGGCTCCGCGAGTTGGGCGAACCGGCGGTGCTGGCCGAGCCGCCACTCGTCCGCGTGTACACCCGCTCGCTCGCCGACGCCGGGCTGGTGGTGCTCATCCCCGACTGGTTGGAGAAGGTGGAGCGGCACGCCAACCTCACCAACAAGCCGGCGGTGGTGGCGGCGGCACTCCGCGGGTTGGGCGAAGCCCGGTTCAATGCCGACCTCGCCCGAAGCGGCGTACAGGCCGTCGACCGCACCCTCGTCCGCTGGCCCGGCGACACCGAATCGCTGGTCGCGCGGGCGGTGCTGCTCACCCGGTGGGCGGAATTCGGTTCGCCCCGCTGGGACACCGCCCGCACCCGCGAAGCGGTATTCGCCCTGGAACGCTTGCGGGCCATCGCCCCGGACGACCCGGACGCGGCCGCACTCCTCGCCCGCACCCGTCTGAAGGGGCAGAACGACCCGGCGAAGGCGCTGAAGGATGTCGCCCCACTCCTCGACCTCCGCGACCGTGGCGGGCTGCTCGCCGCCGATCACCTGACCGTGCTCGGGGCGGTGCTGCTGGCGAACGGGAAGGCCGGGCCGGCGGCGGAGGCCCTCGACACCGCGCGGCGCCTCAACCCGTCCACCGCCGCCGTGTACATTCACCTTGCGGCCGCTTGCCACGCCCGCGGCGACACCGCCCGCGGCCGCGACTGGCTGGCGGTCGCCCGCCGCCTGCCCCGCACCGCCCAAGACGACGCCGACCTGACCGCCCTGCCAGAACCCCTCCGGGAGAAGCCGTGACCCGCTCCGCCCTGCTTGCCGTGCTGCTCGCCGCCGTCCCGGGGGTGGCCCAGACGCCCCCGCCGAAGCCCCTCGCCCCTTCCGAGAAGGACGAGGCGTATGAGTTGTTCAAGGCGAACAAGATCCTGGAGACCCTCGAGAAGCTGGCCAAAGCCGGGAAGACCAACCCGCAGCTGTCACCTCCGAAGGTGCAAGTGGCCCAGTGGTACGCCCAGGCGGGGAACGGGCAGATGGCGCGGTCGTTCATCGAGCAGGCCCTGACCGAGGAGCCGAAGCACCCCGAAGGGTATCTGTTGAACGCCAACTTCGCATTCGCCGACGGGCGGCTGGCCGACGCGGTGCTGAACCTGAGAACGGCCCTGGAGTTGTCGAACGACGCCCGGTGGGACGCGGACCAGAAGAAACGGTTCGCCCGCGAGGCCCGGTCCGGCCTGCTGGAGACGTGTTTCGCCCGTGGGGATTTCGCCGCGGCGAAGGAGTACGCCCTGGAGATGCTCAACGCCGACCCGAAGAACGGGGTGCTGCGGACCCGGCTGGCGACGGTGGTGTTCCGCCAGGACAAGCCGGCCGAGGCGGAGAAGGAGTTCGCCCAGGCGTTCGCCGACGACCCGACCATTGACCCGCCCGAACTGCAGTTGGCCAACCTGTGGCAGCAGCGGGCGATGGCCGAGGCGGACGCGGTCAAGCAGGCCGCCGTCCTGGAGAAGGTGGAGGGGTGGCTGCAGAAGGCGGTCGCCGGCCACCCGAAGAACGCCAAACCGGCCCGCGAGTACGGCTTGTGGCTGCTGAACAGCGGGCGGGCGGAGGCCGCCGCCCCGTACTTCGAGGCGGCCTCCAAGCTCGACCCGACGGGCAAGGACACCGCCGTCGCGCGGGCCATCTGGCTGCTGCACAAGAAGGACACCGCCGCCGCCGAGCCGCTGCTGGAGGGGGCGTACAAGGACAGCCCCGGCGACCTGAACGCCCTGTCCTTCCTCTGCCTGTGCCTGGCCGAGAGCGGGGACGACAAGAAGAAGAAGCGGGCGGCCGACCTGGCCGACACCCTGGTGCGGGCGAACCCGAAGGCGCCGGCCGGGTACGCGATCCTCGGCTGGTGTCAGTACCGCATCGGCCGCGGCGAGGAGGCCGAGCGGTCGTACAACCTGGTCTACGGGTCGGGGCAGATCAGCTACGACGCGGCGTACTTCATCGCCCGGTACCTGTCCGACAAGCAGAAGTGGGAGGACGCCCACAAGTTCCTGTCGGCGGCGAACGGCCGGCACGGCATGTTCGTCTTCCGCCCCGACGCGAAAGCCCTGCTGGCCGACGTGACCAAGAAGCTGCCGCCGCCGGAGAAGAAGGACGAGCCGAAGAAGGACGAGAAGAAGTGACCCGTTTACGCGAGGTCGTTCCACCGACCCTGATCGCCGCCGGGTACGCCGGGCTGGTGGCGGCGGTGGCCCTGCACTGGCGGGCGGACCCCTCAGCCGTCGATCGGTATCTGGTCGTCGCCGGGGCGGTGGTGGCACTCCTGGTGCGGTGGAAGGCCGCGACCGCCGCACCCACCCCCCGGCCGCTCGCCGGTCTGCCGCTGTTGGCCCTCGGCAGTCTGCTGTACCCGCTCGGGTGGGCCGGCTACTTCGTGTTGGCGAACGCCCGCAGCCTGCCGTTCTGGCTGCTCTGGCTGTCACTTTTGCTCGTCAGCTCCGGCTGGCTGCTCGCCCGGTTCGGCGGGCGGGCGGCGTACCGCCTGCTCTTCCCGCTCGTGTTCGTTGCCTTCGCCCTGCCCCCGCCGGAGTCGCTGCTGCACCAGTTCCAGCAGCATTTGCAGGCGATCACGACGACCGTCTCGGAGCGGGCGTTGCGGCTGTTCGGGTACGAGGTGACACGACCGGGCGGCGGGTTCCTGCTCGTCCTGCCGGGTGGCGAACTCGGCGTCGAGGAGACGTGCAGTGGGGTGAAGGCGCTGACCGCGCTGACCGCCGTCGCCGCGTTCGCCGCCTTCTGGAAACGCTTCGGCCTGGTGCGGGGACTTACTCTGATCGTCTCGGCGGTGCCGGTGGTGGTACTCGTGAACGTCCTCCGTGTCACGGTCAGCGGGATGATCCAGGAGGCGTTCGGATCGCAGTACATCCGCGGCGGGTGGCACGACGCCGTCGGCTTCGGCAGCGTGCTGGCCGGGCTGGGCGTGGTGCTACTGGTGGCGAAGGTCCTCGCACCGAAGCGGACAACCCCGGCGTCGAACGCACCGAGTGAAACGCCGACGGCCCATGTGAAAGGTGGCCGGCTCGCGTCCGCCTTGCTGCTCGTGTCCCTCTTCGCCACTCTGCCGGTGGTGTGGCACGGCCGCACGCTCGTGCCCCCGCCGGTACCCGCTCCGCCGCTCGACGACCTCTCCCCGAAGCTCGGCGACTGGACCGAACACCGCCGCCCGCCGGTGCCGTCGCACGTCACCGAGTTGCTCCAACCCGACGTGACCGTCCACCGCGAGTACCGCAACGGCGTCGGCCACTCCGCCACCGTCTGGGTCATCTACTGGACTTCGGCCCACTCCGTCCGCGGGTATCACCACCCGGATTTGTGCCTGCCGAACGTCGGGTTCCAGGAACAGGCCCGCGACACGCTGACGCTCACCCCGAGCGGCGGGGGTGAACTGCCGCTCACGTCGCGGACGCTCGCCGGGCCGATCGGGGAACTGTTCGTGCTGTACTGGACGCAGACGGGGCGGCGGGTGTGGGGGCCGGTGGACGAGCAGGAGGCTTCGGCGGGAATGCGATTCGACAGACTCGTCGGCCGGGCGGTGGCACGGTGGACCGACCCCACGCCCCCCGAACCGGCCGGCCGGCTGGTGGTACTCATCGGCAGTCCGAACGCCGGTGAGTTCGGGCGGGTAAAAGTGAAAGAGTTCGCCAAACTGCTCGCCGACGACGTGTTCCGCCTGTGCCCGTCCGCCGCCGTGCCGACCCCGCCCTGACAGATGTCACTTGCGGTCGCGGTACTTCTGGTGGCACGCCGCACACGCGGCCTGGCTTCTCCCGAACGCTGTGGCCGCCGCCTTCGCGTCCTTCGCCCGGAATGCCTGCTCCAACTCGTTCGCTGCCGCTTCGCCTTCTGTTAGCAGCCGGACGAACTCCTTTCCGCGGGCGGATGACTCACCAAGTCTCACCGCCTCGCGGTACAGCTCGACCAGCAACAGCGCTTCGTGCGGCGGGTCCAGGTCAGCGTGGTCAGTCGGCGTCTTCCACCCCGCCGCTTTCACCGCCTTCAAATGGTCCCACCGGGCGTCCATTTCCACCATCAGGCGGACCAGATCGGGCACCACCGCCACTGTCGGAAAATCGGGCGGGGTTCTGTCCAGGGTCTCGGCACTCGGGCGGTTGAGTGTCCGGGGAAGTCCGGTCAAACCGCTATACTTCGGGTCAGTCCCAGCGACACGCAGCCACCGTTCGGCACGGTCCGGGGTCCATGTCGGGTCGAGAGTGAGTAGTACAGCCGCACACGCGGCCGGTCCGCGGTGCTTGCCGTGGTGGCAGTGGATGTAGACCGGCCCCGGCAGGTCGCGAACCGCCTTCGCCAGTTGGGTGGCACGTTCGGACGGGATGCCGTCGTACCCGATCGGCAGGTGGACGTACCGCAGCCCGTACCGCTCGGCCAACGCCACGTCGGGCTTCGCCCCGTCCACGGTGATGACCGTCTTGATCCCGTGCCGGCGGAGTGAGGCGAACCCGGCGTCCCCCTCCGGCGAACTGCCGCTGTACACGCGGTCGGTCACCCGGAACAGGTTGTGGAGGCCGTCCGCCTCCAACGACACCGGGTCGACCGGGGCCTGAGGCGGGGCGGGTTCGGGCGGTTGAGGGGCGGGACCACAGCCGGCGAGTGCGATCGCCAGGAGGAACAGCAGGCGGTGGGTCATTCGTCCAGGTCCACCGGGGCGGAGGGCATTCGCTTGAGGACGGCGGCGAACTCGTCTTCCGTGTACGCCCGCAACAGGTGGGTGCGGACGTACCCGCGGCGGGCCAGTTCGGTGACGAGGGCGACCACGTTCGTCTCGTTCTCGGCGGACAGGTTGATCACCCCGTCGAACTCGCCGAGGGTCCACAGGAGGGCGTCAACGGTCACCCCCATTGCGGCGGCGGCCTGGCGGAAGACGGCGGCGCGGGCGACGGTGTTCTGGATCTGCGAGATGCCGATCTCGGTGTAACGGATGAGCAGGGTGTAACGGACCATCGGGCACTCCGTCGGGGGAAGATGGGGCGGTCTCTCGGATTGTCCGACTCTCGTGTTCTAGGCTACGGATCGAACAGGGGCGTTCAGGGTCAGCATGAAATATCCCGAGCCAGCGACGGCCATCAACCCGTCCGACGGGCACCCGGCGGTCGGCCTGTCGGCGGCCGCCCTGCCGATCGCCCCCGGGACGCTCGTCGGCGGGTACCGGGTGGTGCGGGCGATCGGCGGCGGTGGCATGGGGGAAGTGTACGAAGCCCTCGACGACGAACTCGGGCGGGCGGTGGCTCTGAAGGTGATGCGGTCGGACCGGGCGGCCGACCCGGACGCCCGCGAGCGGTTCGTTCGGGAGGCGCGGGCGCTGGCGTCGGTGGCCGACCCGCACGTGGTCGCCATCCACCACGTCGGCCAGCACGACGGCCAGCCGTTCCTGGTGATGGAACTGGTGGCCGGGGGGACGCTGGATGCCCGGTTGCGGACCGGCCCACTCCCGCTCTTGCAGATGATCCAGACGGCCCGCGAGATCGCCGCCGGGCTGGCCGCCGCCCACCGCGCCGGGGTGGTCCACCGGGACGTCAAACCGGACAACGTTGTCCTCGCCGCGCCGGACGGGCGGGCCAAGCTGATCGACTTCGGCCTGGCCCACACGGCTCGCGTGGGTGAAGAGGGTCGGGAGTCGGTCGGAACCCCCCTGTACATGGCCCCGGAGCAGGTGCTCGGCGAGGCCGTCACCGCCCGCACCGACCTGTTCAGTTTCGGTGTGCTGCTGTACCGCATGGCCACCGGGCGGATGCCGTTCGAAGGGGAGAGCCTGAAGGAGTGGCGGGAGGTGTTGCTGTCGGAACAACCGCCGCGGCCGCCCGAGGACCACAACCCGGCGCTGCCCCCGCCGCTCGCCGACCTGATCCTGCGGCTACTCGCCAGGCGGCCGGACGACCGGCCGGAAGGGGCCCGGGCGGTCGAGTGGGAACTCACCCAGATCTTGCAGTGGGTGGCGAACCAGAGCGGGGTCATCACCTTTGCCACGCCGACGCCGACGCCGTCAGACACGACGCGGGATAACCAGCCGACGGCCAAGCCGCCGCGCCGCCTGTGGCCGATCGCGGTCGTCGGGCTGTTCGTGGCGGGGGTCGCCTTCGTCGCGCTCACCGTTGCCGTCCGCCCGCCGACGGAAGCGGCCGCAGTGACGACACCGACGTCCGCATTGCCGACCGCCTCGCCGACAACCCGACCGTCACCCGCCGTGCCGACCAGCACGATTCCGACGACCCCGCTCGCGGTGAAACCGCCGCCGAAGCCGGTCGATCTGTTCGACGGGAAATCGCTGTCCGGCTGGCGGGCGGTGGGCGGCAAGGGGGAACACTGGTCGGTGAAGGGCGGGGTGTTGGTCGGGCATCCGAAGTTGGGCGGGGATCAGTTCCTCCTGACCGACGCCGAGTTCACCGAGTACACGCTCGCGTTCGAGTTCCGCTGGCCCGACAAAGGGGACCACACTAGCGTCGTCATTCGGGCGACCGAGGAGGGCGGGGCGGTGAGCGGGTTGGACGTGAACCTGTACCTCGGGCCGGACGAGGCGACCAACAGGAACGAGCGATTGCTGTACGAGAACCCGCACCACGCCGCCGGCGGGTTGTTCAAACTGCGGGGGCCGTCCACACCCGTGCAGAACGCCCCGCTCGGCAAGTGGAACGCGGTGAAGGTGACGAACACCGACTCGCGTCTGACGGTCGAGTGGAACGGCAAGGTGACGTTCGACGAGGCCTTGGCCGACCACGCCGACAAGCAGGTCGATGTGCCCGCCCTCGGCCGGACGTCCGGCAGGATTGCCCTCCGCACCCATCGATTCATGCCGGTCGAGTACCGTAACCTGGTGGTGACTCCGCTGAAGTAGGTGCCGAGTACTTTGGGGCGGTCGTGGTCACATCACCTCGTCGGCCCGCTGCCGATGTACTTGTCCAGCCAGGCGAACACCTCCTTGTGCCACAACTTGCTGTTCTGCGGCTTCAGGATCCAGTGGTTCTCGTCGGGGAAGTACACCAGCCGCGTCGGCACGCCCTTCTGCCGGAGCGTGTTGTAATACTCCAGCCCCTGGGTGATCGGCACGCGGTAGTCCTTCTCCCCGTGCAGCACGATCGTCGGCGTCTTGAAGTTCGCCGCGAACCGCTGGGCCGTCTGCTTGTCCACCTTCTCCAAATCCGCCCACGGGAACGCCCCGAGCGACCGCTCCCGCCCCTTCACGATGTCGGACGCCATCTGCCCGTGGTACGTGTACACCCCGGCGTGGCACACGTACGCCTTGAACTTGTCGGTCTGTCCGTTCAGGTACGCCACCATGTACCCGCCGTAGCTGCCGCCGGCGGCGGCCATGCGGTCCTTGTCGATCCACGGCTGCTGCTCGAACCACTCGGTCGCCTTCAGGATGTCGGTCATCGGTTTGGTGGCGTAGTCGCCGGTGATGCTGTCGGCGTACTTCTGGCCGAAACCGCTCGAGCCGTGGAAGTTCACGACCGCGACGACGTACCCGCGGCCGGCCCACAGTTGCGGGTTCCAGCGGAAGCTGAACTCGCTCATGATGCCGTTGTGCGGGCCGCCGTGGATCATCTGCACCAGCGGCCACTTCTTCTTCTCATCGAAGTCGGGCGGGTAGAAGATCCACATCGGCACGCCGGCGTCGTCACTCCCTTTAAACTTGTTGAGTTCCACCTTGTGGAACTTCCACTGCTTGGTGAGGTCGTCGTTGAAGAAGGAGAGCTTCACGTGCCCTTTCAGGGCGTCGCCCTGGGCGTACACGGTCGGCGGTTCGTTGAAACTGGTCCGCACGTAGACGCCAATTTTGGCAGAGGTAGCGAAGTCGATGGAGCGTTCGGAGCCCCCATCCTCGTTCGGGCCGGTGAACGGCGCTTCGCCGCCGACGTGAGCGCCAAAGAAGCGGACGTACCCGGCGTCTTCGGCCTCAACAACAATCCGCTCGTCGTCCCGCCACTTCGGATTCTGAGCCGAGCGGTCCAGGTCGGCGGTCAGCTCCCGCGGCTTGCCGTCCTTTCCCAGCACCATCAACCGCTGTTTGTCGGCGTAGAAGTACTTGGTCGTCTGCCGCAGGAAGGCGATACTCTTGCCGTCCGGGCTGTAGACCGGGTTCGTGTCGCTCGCCGGGTTGTCGGTGGTGATGTTCGTCGCGCGTGCCTTCCCCTGGGCGTCGGTCGGCAGAGTGTAAAGGTCGGAGTTGAAGTCGGTACCGGGGTCTTTGGCGGTCTCGGCGACGAAGCACAGTTCCTTCCCGTCCGGCGACACGTCGTAGTCGTTCGCGCTCGGCTCGTTCGACGAGAGGTGCTTGTCGGTGCCAACGAGCAGGTTCGTGTGCTTGCCGGTGGTCGCGTTGATGGCGTACACCGTCGGCCGCTTGCCGTCGTACAGCCACTTGTCCCAGTAGCGGTACACGGCGGCGTCGATCACCACGCCCTTGCGTTTGCCCTCCTTCAGTTCCTTCTCCCGCTTCTTGTGGTCGGCGTCGTCGGGCGAGTCGGGCCACGTCCAGCCGATGCAGAACACCCGCTTCGAGTCGGCCCCCCACTTCAGCCCGCTCGGGGCGGTCGGCAGGTCCGAGAGCTTGCGGGCCTCCCCGCCCGTCGGGGCGATGACGTACACCTGTGGGAACTCGTCGGTGCCGCGTTTCGAGGTGAACGCGATCAGCTTGCCGTCGGGCGACCACTTCGGGCCGGAGTTCTTGCCGCTCCCACCGGTCAGTTGCTTCTGCTCCTTGCCGTCGGTGCTCAGCAGCCACAGGTCGGAGGTGCTGTCGTCTTTGTCACTGTCGTAGGTGGTGACTTCGACCACGCACCACTTGCCGTCGGGCGAGATGCTCGGCGGGCCGACGCGTTTGATGTTCCACAGGTCGTCCACGGTCATCGGCCGCGGGTCGGCGGCGAAGGCCACCGACCCGAGCGCGAGCAGACCCACCAGCAGGCAGCGGTGCATGGGGGAGACTCCGGAAAAGTTGTTCGCCGCGAGCTTGCGAGCGGGTTTGCTCGCAAGCTCGCGGCGAAGAGAGTGTACCGGAGGCTCACATCGCCATGTAGACGGTCTTCACCTCGGTGTACAGTTGCAGGGCGTACTGGCCGAGTTCGCGGCCGATGCCGGACATCTTGAACCCGCCGAACGGGGCGCGGGCGTCGAACACGTCGTAGCAGTTCACCCACACCGTGCCCGCTTTCAGGGCGTTGCTCACGCGGATCGCCTTCTTCACGTCCTTCGTCCACACGGCGGCGGCGAGGCCGTAGAAGGTGCGGTTGCCCCGCTCGATGACCTCGGCCGCGTCCTTGAATTTCAGGATGCTCATGACCGGCCCGAAGATCTCTTCCTTGGCGATGGTCATCTCGTCGTGGACGTCAGTGAACACGGTCGGCTCGACGAAGTACCCGTTGGCGTGGGCGGCGGCCAGGCTGGACAGCGACTCCGACCCGCCGACGAGCAGCTTCGCCCCTTCGCGCTTGCCGGCGTCGATGTACCCCCGCACGCGGTCCTGTTGCTCCTTGCTCACCTGCGGGCCTTGCTCGGTGTCCGGGTGGAACGGGTCGCCCAGCCGCCGGGCCTTCGCCTTCTTGGTCATCTTGTCCACGAACTCGTCGTAGACGGCTTCCTCCACGTATAGCCGCGAGCCGGCCACGCAGCACTGCCCCTGGTTGAAGAACAGGCCGAAGTACGCCCCCTCCACTGCTGCGTCGATGTCGGCGTCGGCGAACACCACGTTCGGCGACTTCCCGCCGAGTTCCAGGCTCACCCGCTTCAGGTTGCTCTGCGCCGCGGCGGTCATCACGATCTTGCCGGTGCTCGTCTCGCCGGTGAACGCGATCTTGTCCACGTCCATGTGTCCGGCGAGCGCGGCCCCGGCCGTCGGCCCGTAACCGGGCACCACATTCAGCACCCCGTCCGGGAAGCCGACTTCCTGTGCGAGTTCGGCCACCTTCAGGGCGGTCAGCGGCGTCTGCTCGGCCGGCTTCAGCACCAGCGTGTTCCCGCACGCCAGCGCCGGCCCCCACTTCCACGCCTGCATGAGCAGCGGGAAGTTCCACGGGATGATCTG
>CAYMHO010000098.1:0-20575 GCA_964390195.1 uncultured Fimbriiglobus sp.
GGAGCAGGCCACGGTCAACAAGCTGGACATCGACACCCGCACCGACGTGTACGCCCTCGGCGTGCTGCTGTACGAACTGCTCACCGGTAGCCCGCCGTTCTCGCGGAAGGAGTTGGAGAAGAAAGGGCTGCTGGAAATCCTCCGCGTCGTCCGCGAGGAGGAACCGCCACGACCGAGTACCAAACTGAGTACCGCCGACGCCCTGCCCAGCTTGAGCGCCAACCGCAGCACCGAGCCGAAAAAGTTGACCGGCCTGCTGCGGAACGAACTCGACTGGGTCGTGATGAAGGCGCTGGAGAAGGACCGCACCAGGCGGTACGAGACGGCCAACGGGTTCGCCGCCGACGTGCAGCGATACCTGTGCGGCGAACCGGTGCAGGCCCACCCGCCGAGCCGCGGCTACCGGCTGCGGAAGTTCGTGCGGCGGAACCGGGTGCAGGTGACGGCCGGCTCGCTCGTACTGCTGGCGTTGCTCGCCGGGATGGTCGGGACCACCCTCGGCCTGGTACATGCGGACGAGAAGCGCCGCGAGGCGGAGGAGGCGAGGCGGCGGGAGTCGGAGCGAGCCGACGGCGAACAGAAGGCGAAGGACGTGGCTGAAGCGGAAAAGCTACGGGCGATCGCCTTTCAGAACCAGGCGCTTGACGCACTGCGGGCCACCACCGGCGAGGACGTGGAGAAGCTGATCGGCGAAAGAAAGGACCTGTCCCCGAACGAAAAGGCATACCTGGAAGCCGTCGCCACCCGGTGGCAAACGTTCGCCCGGCAGGAAGGGAGCGACCGGAACTCGCGAACGATACGTGCCGAAGGGCACCTTCGTGTCGGCTACGTGTGGATGAGGCTGGGGCGGAAAGAAGAGGCCCGAGAGCACTTCGAGATCGCGGTGGCACAGTACTCGAAGCTGGCGGCCGAGTTTCCCGCCGTGCCCAGCCTACAGCGGGAGTTGTCGGCCTCTCACAATAACCTCGGTGCAACACTCAAAGTGTTGTGGAAGATGACGTTGGCGGAGGAACAGTTCCGCAAGGGATTGGCGGTGGATGAGAAGTTGGTGGCCGATTTCCCCGAGGTGCCCGATTACGTCATGGAGTTAGCCGGCCATCAATCCAATTTGGGGCATGTGCTGACCGATCTGGGGCGGCATCGAGAGGCGGAGGTGCTGGACCGCAAAGGGCAGGAACTGCTGCAAAAACTGGTCGCCAAATATCCCGACGTGCCAAAATACCGAGCGCTCTTGGCCGGCAGCCACAACAACACAGGGAAGACATTGTCGGACTTGGGGGAGTGGGTCAAGGTGGAGGAACAATTCCGAAAAGGAGTCGCAATCCTGGTCCAGTTGGTGGCCGAGTTTCCCACCCTGCCCGAGTACCGGCTGGACCTGGCGAGGACGCGCATCAATCTGGGCGGCACGCTGGAGACTGTCGGAAAGTGGACGGAGGCGGAGGAACAACTCCGTCAGGGCTTGGCCACCGCCGACAAACTGGTGAACGAGTACCCAACCGTGGCCGAATTTCGGCGGGTCCTGGCATTGGCTCACGCCAGACTGGGAAACCTGATGCTGGTGTCTGGGAAACCCGTGGAGGCGGAAAAGCAAACCCGATTGGGCCAGACAATCCGGGAGAAGTTGACCACCGACTTCCCGACTGTGGCGGAATACCGCGCCGAACTGGCCATGAGCCACACCAACTTTTGCGAATTGCTCCGAAAAGTCGGTCGAAAAGCCGACGCCATAGAACAGCAGCGGAAGGGGCTGGCGATCCTGGAAAAGCTGGTGGGTGAGTACCCGGCTGTGCCACTCAATCGATATCTGTTGGGCATCAGCCACAATCGCTTGGGTGACGTGCTCAACGACGACGACAGCCTGGCCGATGCGGTGGCGCAGTTTCGCAAGGGCCTCGCTGTTGCAAAAAAGTTAGTTGACGACTTCCCCGACGTGGCCGACTACCGCAACAACCTGGCGGCTCTCCACGACAACCTGGGCATTCTGTTGAACAGGGTCGGCAAGGGTGCGGAAGCGGCAAAACTGCAAATGCAGGGGCTGGCGATTCGCGAAAAGTTGGTCGCCGATTTCCCATCTGTCCGGGAGTATCAGGTCAATCTCGGCGTCATGTACATGAATATCGGAGTTGCAGAATTCCGTGGGGGAAAGCTTGCGGACACTCTGGTTTGGACTGACAAGGCCATCGCCACCTTCAGCCCTGTTTTGATCGCGGAATCGAGGTCGGTGGTGATCAAGGACCACCTGAGGAACTGCTACCAGAACCGAGCTCTCATCAACTCCGAGATGCAACGGTACGCCGAGGCGGCCATCGACTGGGGCAAAGCCGCCGACCACAGCACCAAGGAACAGGCCCCCGGATATCGTGCGGCCCGTGCGTCGGCTCTGGTCAATGCCGGACAGGTGGCCGAGGCGCTGGCCGTGGTCGCCGAACTCGAGAAGTCGCCTGCGAACGATAACGAACTGCTCTACGGACTCGGTTGCGTGTACGCCCTCGCGTCGACGAAGGTCGCGGAAAAGAAGCAGGAGTACGCCGACCGGGCGATGGTGTTGTTGCACGAGGCGGTCAGGGCGGGGTGGAAGAAAGCCGCCCACATGAAGAACGACTCTGACCTCGCACCACTCCGCGGGCGGGACGACTTCAAGAAACTGCTGGCGGAGCTGGGCAAGCCTACGGAGCCGAAGAAGTAGCTCCCCCCCCGCGGGCGGACCAGTGACACCCACCCGCGGCGTCACACGCCGCGGTAGCGGATGCCCTGCGACCACTTGAGTACGGGCAGTTCCACCAGTCGGAAGAAGACCCACCCGGCCGCGACGCTCACCCCGATTGCGGTGGCGAAGTGGACCGCCGCCCACCCGCCGTCGGTCGGCACCCCCGCCCGGCCGACCGCGGTCAGGGTGCGATACCCGACGATGCCGTGGACCAGGTACACGCTGTACGACCAGCGGCCGACCGCCGACACCGCCCGCCAGCCGAACCAGTTCCACCGCACCGGACGAACCGTTAGCCACACCAGCGCGGCGGTACTCGCCACCGCCAGCACCGGCCGCGGGGTGCCGTTCAGCCAGCCTCCGGCTAGCAACCCGCCGGCGAGTGAGGCGGCGATCCACCGCCAGCGGGCACTCTCCACCGCCCAGTACGCCGCACTGCCCAGTGCGGCGTACACGAACCAGTGTGGCAGTCGCCAGTCGGTGGCCGCCGCCTGTGTCCCGAACGCCACCCACCACGAGGCCGCGGCCCCCGCCAGCGTCAGGGCTTGAAGTACCACCAGGGTGCGGGCGTGGTGGCGGCCGTCGGTGTGCCACAGGAACGCCCACCGCACCAGCCAGAAGGCGGCCGCCCACAGCACGTTCAACTGGATGAGGGTGGCCAGCGACCAGAAGGTGAACAGGGCGAGCGGGCGGTCGGCCAGGTCCCACACGCAGGCGAAGTTGGCCAGCAGGTCGACCACCGCCGGCGGGGTGTACGAGATGCCGCCCGGCACCACCAGCCGCCACGCCGGCAGCAGGTACACCAGCCCGACCGCCACCCAGAACGGAACCAGCAGGCGGAGCAGCCGGCGGGCGACCAGCCGCGGGACGGAGAAGTGGACGTCGGTCGGCCGCTCGCGGTAACTGGCCGCCAGGAAGTACCCGGACAGGACGAAGAAGCTCTCCACACCCGGCCGCAGGAGCAGGAACCCGTCCGTCCACCCACCGGCCGGGCGGAGCAGGTACACGAAGTGCAGCGCGGTCACGCTCAGGCACACCACCCCACGGAGGGCGTTCACCCCCTCCGCCCGGTCCGGCCGCAAACTCGAACTTCCCAACTCTCCACCTCAATCACACGACGGGCGACTCGACTTCAACCCCCGAGGCGGCCGAACGGACCGGCGGGGGAGTGTGAAGTTTAGGAACCGCCAGGCCGGATGGATTGCTGGTCATCGGGCCGGGCGTAGGATGTCGACTATTCCCGCAGGGCAACCTGCCACCCACCGCCACTTCTCCGCTCGTGACACATGGGGCGCCGGTGATCCGCGTCGTTCACCTGGGCAAGTACTACCCGCCGGCGGCCGGCGGCATCGAGACGCACACCCAGACACTCGCCCGCGCCCAGGCGCGGCTCGGTGCGGGCGTTCGGGTGGTGGTGGTGAACCACGCCGACGCGGCCGGCCGGGACGTCACCTTCGACCGTTTCAGCCCCACCCCGGACGCCACCGGCCGCGACGGCGGAATTGTGGTCCACCGCGCCGGGCGGGTGGCGAACGTGGCCAAGCTGGACGTCTGCCCGACCCTCCCGCGGCTGCTGAAAGCGGTCCGCCGCGAGTTCCGCCCGCACGTGTGGCACCTGCACGCCCCGAACGTGACCATGATGCTCGCCGTGCTGGCCGACCGCCGCCTCCGTCCGCTGGTGGTGACGCACCACTCGGACATCGTCCGGCAAAAGGTGTTGCGGCACGTCGTCCGACCGGTCGAACACGCCGTGTACCGCCGAGCGGCGCGGATCCTCCCGACCAGCCAGACCTACGCCGACGGGTCGCCCACCCTCGCCCGCTTCCGCGAGAAAGTCGAACCGCTCCCGCTCGGCCTCGACCTGACCCCGTTCCGCACGCCGTCCGCCGCCGCCCACGCCCACGCCGAACGCTTCCGCCGCGAATTGCCCGGCCCGGTGTGGCTGTCGGTCGGCCGGCTCATCTACTACAAAGCGCTGGGCGTCGGGCTGGAGGCGCTGGCGAACACCCCCGGCACGCTCATGGTGGTCGGCACCGGCCCGATGGAAGCGGAGTGGAGGCGGCGGGCCGAGGAGTTGAAACTGGACGACCGGGTGCGGTGGCTCGGGCGGGCGACCGACGACGAACTGGTCGGGGCGTACCACGCGGCGACCGCCCTGTGGTTCTCAAGCAACGCCCGCAGCGAGGGGTTCGGTCTGGTGCAGGTGGAAGCGATGGCGAGCGGGTGTCCGGTCATCAACACGCACATCCCGGCGAGCGGGGTGAGTTGGGTGAGCCGGCACGAGCGCGAAGGGCTGACCGTGCCGGTGAACGACCCGGCGGCGTTCGCCACCGCCGCCCGCCGGTTGGTCGAAGAACCGGGGTTGCGGGAGAAGATGTCGGTCGCCGCCAAGCGGCGTGCGGACGAGTTCGACTGGCTGACGATGGGCGAGCGGAGCCTGGACATCTACCGCGCGGTGCTCGGCACGGGGGTGGTCCGGTGAAGGTCCTCCACGTGGGTGCCGGGAACATGTTCGGTGGGTTGGAGACGTTCCTCGTCACCCTGGCGAAGCTGCGGCATTTGGCCCCGGACATGCACCCCGAGTTCGCCCTCTGCTTCCGCGGCCGCCTGAGGGACGAACTGACCGCCACCGGTGCGGCGACATTTGACCTGGGCGAAGTGCGGGTGAGCCGGCCGTGGACGGCGGTGCGGGCACGGCGGGCGTTGCGGGCGGTGCTCGCCGAGCGACAGCCGGACGTGGTGGTGGCCCACAGCGGGTGGGTACACGCGGTGTTCGCGGCGGCGGTGCGAAAGTGGGGCGGCAGGCTGGCGTTCTTTGCCCACAACCCGCCGGCCCGGTCCACCCTCATCGACAAGTGGGCGGCACTCACCCGCCCGGATGTGGTGATCGCCAACAGCCGGTACACCGCCGCGAGCGTTCCGAACCTGTTCCCCGGTGTACCGACGCATGTGGCGTACCTGCCGGTGCCGTTGGAACCGCCGACAGACCGGGCGGCGGTGCGTGTGGCCGTGCGATCGGAGTTGACCACGCCGGACGCCGCCGTAGTGATTCTCACGGCCAGTCGGATGGAAGGGTTGAAGGGACACCCGGTGTTGCTCGAATCGCTCGGCCGGCTGCGGGATGACCCGACGTGGGTGAGCTGGATCGCCGGCGGCGCCCAGCGTCAGGACGAGGTGGCCCACCTGAACGAGTTGAAGGCGACGGCGGTTCGTCTGGGCCTTGCCGAGCGGGTGAAGTTCCTCGGTCAGCGGTCCGACGTGCCGCGACTGCTGTCGGCGGCGGACGTGATCTGTCAGCCGAACACCGGTCCGGAGTCGTTCGGGCTGGCGTTCGTCGAGGCGCTAGCGGCAGGCCTGCCGGTGGTCACGACGGCCATCGGTGGGGGGGCCGAGATCATGACCGACAGGTGTGGTGTGCTGGTACCGCCGGGCGACGCTCGGGCGGTGGCCACTGCCTTGCGTGAACTGTTGACCGACACGACCCGCCGGCAACTACTCGGCGCCGCCGGTCCGGCCCGCGCACGTGAGCTGTGCGACCCCGCGGAACGACTCCAACAACTGGCACTTGTGTTCGCCGGGAGGGGATGATGGGGGTGGGAAAGCGGTTGGCCCGTGCGGTAGTGCCGCGGTCCGTCCGCGGCTGGCTCCGCAACCCGGTGGACGCGACCCGTTGGGCCGTGGCCGATCTCCGCGCCCGGTGCGGGTGGACGGCCCGGCTGGAGCTACGGCCCGGCTGGGTCATCCGCAGCCACCCGGCCGCGTACCGCTCGGCCTACCACGCCCAGCAGTCCGACCCGGAGCAGGTGGCCGAGTTCGACCAGTTCCTCTCCCGATGTTCGCCCGGAATGGTGCTGTTCGACTTGGGCGCCCACTTCGGCCTGTTCGCCCTGGCGGCCGTCCACTTCGGCGGGCCGACCGCGCGGGCGGTGGCGGTCGATCCGTCCCCGCTGGCCGAGCGGGTGGTGAACTATCAGGCGCGCATAAACGGGGTGTCCGACCGGCTGAAGGTGATCCGGGCCGCCGCCGGCGAACGACCGGGCCAACAGGGGATGGTTTCGGCCGGCATCGGGTCGGCCGGGTACTTCGTCCGCCCGGACGCCGACCACCCGCCGGCGGAACAGGTGCAGGTGTCCACTGTGTCGGTCGATCAGTTGGCAGCCGAGCAGGGGGGCCCGCCGACCCACGTGAAGATCGACGTGGAAGGGTTTGAACTCGGCGTCCTGCGGGGGGGCGAGGCGACGTTCACTGCCGCCACCCGGCCGCTCGTGTTCCTGGAACTGCACACGAAGCTGATCGACGAAGCGGGGGGCAACCCGCGGGACTGCCTGACGCTTCTCCGCGGGTGGGGGTACGACCTGTTCGACGTTCATGGGACGCCGGCGGCTGACGAACGACTGCTCGCCACGCCGCTCACCCGCCTGCTCGCGGCCCGGCCCGGCGGGGGAGGCTGATGGATTTCCAGATCCTGTTCCCGGTGGTCGCGTTCGCCTTCGCCCTGGTCGGCACCCTCCGCTCGCTCGGCTGGGGGCTGTCGGCGGTGGTGGCCGTCGGCTACCTGAACGGGGTGGTGCGGGCGAACTACCTGGGGGTGTACTCCACCTTCATGTTCGACGCCGGGGTGCTCGGTTTGTACGCCGGGTTCCTCGCCTTCCACCGCCCGCCTGCCGGCCTCCTCCGCACCGCCGCCGGGGTGTTCGTCGTGCTGCTGGTCGCGTGGCCGCTGCTCGTCGCGGCCGTGCCAGTGAACGACTACCTGGTGCAACTGGTCGCCCTGCGGGGGACGGTGTGGTTCCTGCCGGTGCTGCTCATCGCCACCCGGCTGACCGCCGCCGACCTGACCACCCTGGCCCGCGGGGTGGGGGTGCTCAACCTGGGCGCGATCGCCGTCGGGCTCTACGAGTTCCAGAACGGTATCGAGGCGGTGTTCCCGCGGAACGCGGTGACCGACATCATGTACCGCTCGGGTGACGTCGCCGGGAATACCGCCTTCCGCATCCCGAGCACGTTCCTGAGTGCCCACAGTTACGGCGGGGCGATGCTCTTCACCCTGCCCCTCTGCCTGGACCGCCTGTTCGGCCGGGCGTCTCACCCCCTCGACCGCTTGCTGGCCGGGTGCGGGGTGGTGGCCGCCGTCGCCGGCATCCTGTTGTGTGCCGCCCGCAGCCCCCTGGTGGTCTTTTCCGTCGCGGCCCTCTTGGCCACGGCCGTCTCCCGTTTGAACTTGTGGTTCCTCCTGAGCGCGGTGGCCCTGGTGTGCGTCGGTTTCGGATTGGCGAGTACGTCCGAGCGGCTTCAGCGGGCAGCCACCCTGGAAGACACCGAGTTGGTGGCCACGCGGGTGGGCGGGAGCGTGAACGAGAACTTCCTGGACGTGCTGTTGAGCTACCCGTTCGGTGCCGGCATGGGGTCGTCGGTGGGCACCAGCGTGCCGTTCTTCCTGGCCGACCGGGCGCCCCCGCAGATCGGCCTGGAGAACGAGTTCAGCCGCATCACCGTCGATCAGGGGTGGGTCGGTCTTGGCCTGTGGGTGGCCCTGCTGGTGTGGCTGTTCGCCCGCGTGCCGCACGCCCGGTTCGCCGCCCCGTGGCAGACGGGGAAGGTGCTCATGTACAGCCTGCTGCTGGCCAGTTGGGGGACGGCGTTCATCGGCACGGGTGCCCTGTCGGCCATCCCGCAGTCGGTGCTGCTGCTCGCCCAAATGGGGGTGGTGGCCGGCGACCGCCGGCGGGCCGCCCTTGAACCGCCGCCGGCGGGTCGTAAACCCTCCCCGCCGCCCGCCCGGTGAGGTGCCGTGTCCCGCTACCAATTGGTGCTCGAACCCGGTCGCGCCGACCGCCAGTACTGGCGGGACCTGTGGGCGTTCCGCGGGCTGCTCTTCCAGCTCGCCCGCCGCGACATCGCCGTCCACTACAAGCAGACGCTCGTCGGCTTCGGGTGGGCCGTCGCCCGCCCGCTCGTCACCGTCGTCATCCTCACCGTCGTGTTCAGCCAGGTGGCCAAGCTGGAGGCCGACGGGGGCGTGTGGTACCCGCTCTTCGTGCTCGCCGGCATGCTCCCGTGGCAGTTCTTCGCCACCCTGCTCGGGGAATCCGCGAACAGTCTGGTGGGGAACGCCAACCTGGTGTCGAAGGTGTACTTCCCCCGCCTGCTGGTGCCGCTCAGCTCGCTCGGCGTGCCGCTGACCGACCTGCTCGTGGTCGCCCCGTTCCTCGCCGGCCTGATGGTGTACGCCGGGGTGGTGCCCGGCTGGCAACTCGTGTTCGCCCCGCTGTTCCTGCTGTTCGCTGCGTTCACCGCCCTCGGGTTCGGGTTCGGCCTGTGTGCGTTGAACGTGAAATTCCGCGACGTGCGGTACGTCATGCCGTTCGTGCTACAGTTCGGGGTGTACGTGTCGCCCATCGGGTACGCCACCTCGCAGGTGCCGGGCGAGTTCCAACTGATATACCACCTGAACCCGATGGTGTTCGTCATCGACGGCCTGCGGTGGAGCCTGCTCGGCGTCGGCGACCCGTTCGCCGGCGGCGGGTGGGCCGTGTCACTGGCGGTGGTGGCCGTCACCTTGGCCGGCGGGGTGTGGTACTTCCGCCGCACCGAGCGGACCTTCGCGGATGTGATCTGACCCATGCCCGATCCGATCATCCGCGTCGAGGGGGTGGGCAAGAAGTACCTGCTCCGGCATCAGGCCGGGCCGCGATACCGGGCACTGCGGGACGTGCTGGCGGACGGCGTGAAAAGCGGATTCGGGCTGTTCCGCAAGCGAACCGACGTTCCGACCCGCGAGGAGTTCTGGGCGCTCAAAGGGGTCAGCTTCGCGGTGAACGAGGGCGAAGTGGTCGGCATCATCGGGCGGAACGGGGCGGGCAAAAGCACCCTGCTGAAGATCCTCAGCCGCATCACCGAACCGTCCGCCGGGCGGGTGACACTGAACGGGCGGGTGGCCAGCCTGCTCGAAGTGGGCACCGGCTTCCACCCGGAGTTGACCGGCCGCGAGAACATCTACCTGAACGGGTCGATCCTGGGCATGGGACGGGCCGAGATCGCACGAAAGTTCGATGAAATCGTGGCGTTCGCCGGGGTGGAGAAGTTCCTCGACACCCCGGTCAAGCGGTACAGCAGTGGGATGGGCGTGCGGCTCGGGTTCGCCGTCGCCGCCCACCTGGAACCGGAAGTGCTGGTGGTGGACGAGGTGCTGGCGGTGGGCGACGCCGAGTTTCAGCAGAAGTGCCTGGGGAAGATGGGCGAGGTGGCCCGCGGCGGGCGGACGGTCCTGTTCGTGTCACACAACATGCACGCGGTGAAGACGCTGTGCAAGCGGGGGGTGGTGCTGCGGCGGGGTGAGGTCGAGTTCGACGGCCTGGCGGGTGAGGCGGTGGACCACTACTTGGCCGGGTTGGACACCCCGACCGCCGCCGACCGCCCCGAACGCCGACCCGGATCGGGCGAGTGGCGGTTCACCGCGGCCGACACTAGCAAGCCGGCCTACGAAGTGGGCGAGCCGATCGCCTGTCGGTTCCAGGCGAGCCCCACCACCGCCGACACCGGCACCGCTTACCTGAGTGGCTTGCTCGTGGACGCTGCCGGCACCACCATCACCCAGTTCGACTCCCGGCTGAACGGCGTGTGGGTGAACAGCGGCGAGACGAGTGGCGAACTCCGGATCGGTGGCGTGTGGCTCAAGCCGGGCCGGTACTCACTCGACTTGTACCTGTGCACCGCGAACGGAATCTTGGATCAGTTCGAGCGGGCCGCCCAGTTCGACATCCTGCCGGTGCTCCCGTACCCGCACGCCGCCACCCCGGACGCCGTCGCCTCGGCGGTGGTGCTGACCGACTACCGCTGGCACCTGAACGGAGACCCTCGTTGACCCTCGACGCCTACACCCTCGGCATCGGCTTCCGTTACTTCCGCCCGAATTCCGGATTGAAGTGGTACCTCCGGCTGAACCACCGGCTCGCCAGGATCGGGGTGAACCTGGAGGTGGCCAACACCCGCCTGCCGGCCGACCGCACCGCCGCCCGCCCCGCTCTGCAAAAGCTGGTCCGCACGGTGCCAAAGATGTCCACCTACGCGAACGCCGCCCTGATCGACAAGGCGGTGGCGGACATGCCGCCGGGCACGGCGTTTGTGAACGTTGGGGTGTGGCACGGGTTCAGCTACCTGGCCGGCATCGCCGCCAACCCGGACCGCCCGTGCGTGGCCATCGACAACTTCTCCCAGTTCGGCGGGCCGAAGGCGGAGTTTCTGTCACGGTTCGACGGGGTGAAGTCGCCCCTGCACGCGTTCCACGAGATGGACTACGAGGCGTACTTCGCCGACACCCACCGCGGTCCGATCGGGTTCTACATTTACGACGGTGAGCACAGCTACCGCAACCAACTCCGCGGGCTGGAGGTGGCTGAACCGTTCTTCGCCGACGGGTGTGTGGTACTGGTGGACGACACGAACGACCCCGAACCGCGGCAGGCGACGCTCGACTTCATCGCCCGTTCGCCCGGCCGCTACCGCATGCTGTTCGACCAGACCACCGCAGTCAACGGGCACCCGACGTTCTGGAACGGGGTGATGTTGTTCGCCCGCGCGGCGGCCGCCTAACCGGAGCCGCCTGTGCGCGTCCTGATGACGTTCGACAGCCCGACCCGCCTGGCCGACTCGTCCATCCGGTACGAGCGGTACCTGGCCGGGTTCCGAAAGCTCGGGCACGAGTGCGGCATGCTCACCACTGCCGCCTCGGCCGACGGGGTGGACTGGGCCGACGCCGTGCCCGACCGCTGCGGGTTGCTCGACCCGGCGGTGTGGGCGGGCCGCCGGCCGGACGTGGTGGTGCTGCCCACCTGGCTGGCGGCGGTGGACCTCCTCGGCGTCCTCCGCCCGCACGCCGGGGCGGTGGTCGCCCTGGCCGACACCGACGGGTGCGTCGGCGCAAGGGCGTTCCCGCGGGCGGTGTTCGACCGCATGCGGGCGAACCAGCCGACGATCGGCGGGCGACTGCGGTCGGCCGGCTGGTGGCTGAGGCAGTACCTCGGGTTCGACCGATCGATCGACCGGCGGGTCGTACAGAGTGTCCGCCTGTGCGACCGGGTGACGCTCACCACTGCCGGGGCGTGTGACCACCTGCGGGCGTTCCTGCACCAGGCCGGGGCGGGCGAACTGGACGGGCGGCTGGCGGCCGTGCCGTACCCGGTGGACGAGGGGTTCGAGCGGCCGCTCGACGGCAACAAGACGAACCAGATCGTCGCAGTCGGGCGGTGGTCTGACCCGCAGAAGGGAGGGGATTTGCTCGCGCGGGTGGCGTCCGAGTTCGCCGCTCGCGGCGGACCGTGGCGGATGGTGGTTGTCGGGTCGGGCGGGGAAAGTCTGTTCCGCCGGTTGGCCACCGCTCGGCCCGATCGGTTCGAATACCGCGGGGTGATCGCC
The DNA here is from genome assembly GCA_964390195.1 of uncultured Fimbriiglobus sp. GTDB lineage: Bacteria > Planctomycetota > Planctomycetia > Gemmatales > Gemmataceae > JALHQU01. The sequence goes on from CAYMHO010000098.1 coordinate 12,122, forward strand.
CAGTCCGAGATGCGGGAACTGCTCGATCGCAGTCGTATCCTGCTCAGCACCTCAGGGTGGGAGAGCGGGCCGATCATCGCTGCCGAGGCGCTCCTGCGTGGCTGCTCGGTGATCGGCCTGGGGTCGGTGCCGAGCTTCCGCGAGTACTCCGCCGCCGGGTGCGGCAGTACCTACCCGTCGGCCGGAGTGCGGCCGGTGATCGCCGCCCTGGAGCGGGAGATGCGGGCGTGGGCCGACGGCGGCCGCGACCCCGAGCGACTGGCCGCCCGCTGGCGGGGGGGGTTCACCCCTGCGGCCGTCTGCGAGCGACTGTTGAGCGGGTTGCGGGCCACTGGTGCCCCGCTGGTACCGACACCCACGGTCAACGCACGATGAAGCGACTCTTCTGGAAGGCCCTCTCCCGCCTCCTGTCCGCCGGGGCGTGGCTCATCCGCCGCCAGCCGTCCGCCCTGACCGCCGACGCCTGGCGGGCGGTCCGCTTCTCGTACTCTCACTACGCCGAGGACCTGATCGTCCTGCACCTGTTCCGCGAACTGGTGCGGCGGGGCGGGGGCGGGGTGTACGTGGACGTCGGGGCGTTCGACCCGTTCCTGTGCTCCAACACCCTGCTCCTGCACCAGCACGGGTGGCGGGGTGTGAACATCGACCCGAACCAGGAGAGCGTTCGCAAGTTCGCCCGCGCCCGGCCGGCCGATCGCAACGTTTGCGCCGCCGTCGCCGACGACGAGCGGCCGATGGTGTACCTGGAGTACCCGACCGGCGGCACCAACCGGCTGGTCGCGGCCGGGGAGGAGCGGCTGGAAAACGTCGCCGGCGAACTGCCGACCCGTCAGACCGCCGTCACCACCCTCACCCTCACCCGCCTGCTGGAACTGCACCTGTGGCCGGGGTCGGCGGTCGATTTCCTGAACGTCGATTGCGAGGGCGAAGACCTGGCCGTCCTCCGTGGGCTGGACTGGACGAGGTGGTCGCCGCGTGTGTTGGCCGTCGAGGCCTACGACGACGACGCCCGGAGGGAGGTGACGGCGTTCGCCGCCGAACGCGGGTACACCAGGGTGGCCCAGACCGTCCTCACGCTCATTTTCGTCCGTACCGGCGACCCGGTGTCCGACCTGCGGGCGTTCGCGTGACCGCCATGCCCACCCCCCGCATCGTCATCGACCTCGGCGGGTTGGACGCCCTCTCTCCCGGACAGGGGCAGTTCCGGTACGTCGTCGATCTCCTCGTCGGGCTGCACGCCCTCGACCCGCCGGCCCGGGTGGTGGTGTTCGGTAGCAGGCCGCAGCCGATCCCCCAGTTGGCTGCCCTGTTCGACCGGCCGAACTGGCGATACCACTGGTTCGACCGGCCGACTGGCCGGGGGGCGATGTACCGCGAGCAGGTGGCACTGGCCGCCGCGGTCGGGCGGTGGCGGGCGAACTTGTACCACAGTCTGCACACGGTGCTGCCCGTGTTCGCGCCTTGTCCGCTAGTGTGTACCGTCCTCGACCTGATGTTCGAGCTGTTCCCGGAGTACGCGGAGGCGGCGGCCTCTCGCCCGTATCGCCTGTATCGGTGGGCGGCCCGACGGCGGACGCGACGGGTCCTCGCCATCTCGGCGGCCACGGCGGCCGATGCGGTGCGGTTGTGGAAACTCGACTCGGACTGCGTCGATGTTGTCCCGCTCGGCACCTGGTTTCATGCCGGGAGCACGGGCCGAGAAATGCCCGGGGTGCCGACCGATCGGCGAGTCATACTCGCCCCGTACAACCTCGAACCACGGAAGGGGCTGGCCGCACTGGTGCGGGCGTTCGCCCGGTGTTCGGCCCCCGACGCTGTACTCGTGCTGTTCGGCCAGGCGGCCGTCACCCCTGAACGGGAGCGGGAGTTCGAGACGGTTGTGAACCAGTCAGGCGTTGGAGGCCGCGTTGTCCGCACCGGGTTCGTGCCCGACGATCAACTCATTTGGCTGTACCGCCGGGCCGACGTGTTCGCCTTCCCGAGCGAGTATGAGGGGTTCGGCTACCCTGTGCTTGAGGCGATGGCCGCCGGGCGGTGTGTGGTCGCGCGGGGCCGGTCGGCGATGGCCGAAGTGCTCGGCCCGGCCGGCATCACCGTCGATACCGCCGACCCCGATGAGTGGGCGACGGCTCTGGATCGGGCGCTCGCCGACGGCGCCCTTCGTGGCCGACTCGGTCGGGATGCGGCCCAGCGTGCGAGCAGGTTCACTGTGGGGCGGATGGCCGAACTGACCTGGCGGACGTACCAGTTGGCTCTACACACCCACACACGTGCCCGATGACTCCTGCGCCACTCGCCCTGGTGTACGGTGCGACCGCCGGGGTCGGCGGGTTGGGCACGCAGGCCGCCACCGCTGCTGCCGGGTTGGCGACCACGGGGCCGATCGTCGCCCTCGGGCCGGGGGCTGTCGCCAAATGGCCGATCGACCCGCCCCCCGCGAACTTGGTGTGGGACGGCAGCCTGCCAGTTCGCGTGTCGTGGTTCACCCGCTCCGTGCTGCGTCGGCTGGCCCCCGGCCGGGTTGTATTCGACCACGACCGGGCGATCGGTGAGTGGGCGGTGGGGCGGTTGCCACAGCACTCCCCGCGGCTGGTGTACGCCTTCACCCAGGTCGGGTTGGAGGCGCTGCGGTGGGCGAAGCGGGCGGGTGTGCCGACCGTCCTCGACAACCCGAACACGCACATCCGCGAGTTCGCGCGGGTGTACCGCGAGGAGTCGAAACGCCTGCTCGGTCGCGGGTACAACGGCCACCCGACCGACCGGATGATCGCGCGAGTGGAAGAGGAGTATCAGTTGGCAGACCGCATCCGGGTGTCGTCCGTGCGGGCCAAAGCGTCGATGGCGGAGCACGGGGTGCCGGCCGACAAGGTGGCTGTGATCCCGCAGCCGATCGACCTGGTCCGCTACCGCCCGCCGACGGGGCGAGCGCCCACTGACGGTCCGCTGCGGGTGTGCTACGTCGGCACCCTCGATTTGCGGAAGGGGTTCGTGAATCTGCTGCGTGCGTGCCGGCAAATGTCCGGTCAAGGGGTGTCGCTGGTGGTTGTCGGGGCTACCGGCGATCGTGGATCGCGGCGGCTGTTCGCGGCCGAGTCGGCCGGCCTCGCGGTTACCGTCGCCCCCGGCGATCCAGTTCCCGCATACCACCGCGCGGACCTGTTCGTGCTGCCCAGCCTGGAGGACGGGTTCGGGTTCGTCGTCGCCGAGGCGATGGCCTGCGGGCTACCGGTGGTCGTGACCGACCACTGCGGGTCGGCCGAGTGGGTCACGCCAGGACGCACCGGCTGGGTGGTGCCACCCGGCGATCCGACGGCGATCGCGGCTGCCTTGCGCGAGGCGCTCGACCGGCGGGCGGAGTTGCCCGACATGGGTGTGGCCGCCCGGCGGGATGTGGAACGACTCGGGGGTGTGGACACGCTCAACCTACTCGGCCGGTGGGTGGTGGGATGAGGGTACTCGTCGTCACCACCCACGCCGCTGTTGTTGGGGGCGTCGAAACATACCTGCGGGCGGTCCTGCCGCGGTTGCGAGATCGCGGCGTCACACTCGGTTTGATGACGGCGAACCCCGAACAGGGCGGGGCGTCGATCCGCGAGCTGGTGCCGGAGGTGCCCCACTGGGTGGCGGGCGATGTCGGGGAGACGGTCGTGGCGGCGGAGGAGTTCGGCCCGGACGTGGTGTACACGAACGACCTGCCCGACCCGGCGGCCGACGACGCACTCGCCCGGCGGTTCCCCACGGTGCGGTTGGCCCACAACTACGCCGGGGCGTGCGTGAGCGGCACCAAGTGCCACGCGGCACCGGGCTGGCAGCCGTGTTCGCGGCGGCTCGGGCCGGGGTGCCTGGGGCTGTACCTGCCACGGCGGTGTGGCGGGCTGAACCCCCTGACGGCGGTGAAGCTGTACCGGCAGAACCGTGCCCGACAGCGGACGCTCGTCCGACTGCGGGCGGTGCTGGTGGCGAGTCGGCACATGGCCGACGCACTGATCCGCAACGGTACGGCGGCGGAGCGGGTGAAGGTGGTGCCGTTGTTCCCCTCGCACGCCGAACCCGACCCCACCCCGCCGGAGCCGCGACCGCGAACGGACCGCGTGCTGTTCGTCGGCCGGCTGACGCCACTGAAAGGCTGGCGGGAACTGGTGTCGGCGATGCCGGCGGCGTCGGCCCGGCTCGGGCGACAGTTGAAGTTGGTGGTCGCCGGCGACGGACCGGACCGGACCGCCTTCGAGGGCGAGGTGACCCGCCGCGGGGTGCCCTACGAGTTCTTCGGCTGGCTGGGGACTGACGGCGTGATGACTCAAATGCGAACCGCGGACGTGCTGGCCGTGCCGAGCGTGTGGCCGGAGCCATTCGGGCTGGTGGGCATCGAAGCCGGGTGTGTGGGGTTGCCGGCGGTGGCGTTCGCCACGGGCGGTATCCCCGACTGGCTGACCCCCGGCGTGTCGGGGGAGACGGCCCCCGGCGAGCGGCCGAACGCGGACCAGTTGGCCGAGGCCCTGGTGCGGGCGCTCGCCGACGACGCCCACCACCAGCGGCTGCGGGTCGGCGCGTGGGAGACCGCCCGACGGTTCACCGCAGACGCCCACGTGAGCGGGTTGCTCGCCGCCTTCGAACAGGTGGTCGGCCTATGACCACCTGGGCCGTCCTGACGGGCGAGTACCCGCCACAGTCCGGCGGGGTGGCCGACTACACCCGGCTGGTGGCCGGTCGGTTGGCCGCCGCCGGCGACCGGGTGACGGTGTTCGCCCCGGCGACCGACCGGCCGGACGTGAGCGACACCGGGGTGACAGTGGTTCGCCTGCCGGACCACTTCGGCCGGCGGGGAAGGGCGGTGGTGCTGGAACACCTGCGGCGGACGAAGGCCGATCGTGTGCTGATTCAGTACGTGCCACACGCTTACGGGGTGAAGGCGATGAACGTGCCGTTCGCCCGGTGGGTGCGGTTCGCCCTGCGGCGGGTGGCCCCGGTGTGGGTCATGTTCCACGAGGTGGCGTTCCCGTTCGTCCGCCGGCCGCTCCGGCACAACCTGATCGCGGTGGCGAACCGGCTGATGGCGCGGCTGGTGGCGGATGCTGCCGACCGGGTGTTCGTAGCCATCCCGGCGTGGGGAACACGCCTGCGAACCCTCGCCCCGCGGGGCCGGCCGGCCGAGTGGCTGCCGGTGCCGTCGAACCTGCCCACCACGGCCGACCACGCCCCCGTCCGACGGGCGATTCCCGCCGGAACCGTGATCGGCCACTTCGGCACCTACGGTGGCGCGGTGGCCGAGTTGCTGGAGGCCGCGTTGCCCCTCCTGTTGGAACACGCACCAGATCGAGTCGTGTTGCTGGTCGGCCGCAACGCCGAGCGGTTTCGCGACCGCCTGCTCGTACGCTCGCCGGATTTGGCCGGCCGGGTGGTGGCGACCGGCGTACTCCTTCCCGAACTGGCCGCCGCACACCTGGCCGCGTGCGACCTGCTGGTGCAGCCGTACCCGGACGGGGTGAGTTGTCGGCGGGGGAGCGTGATGGCCAGCCTCGCCCTCGGTCTTCCGGTGGTGACGAACCTGGGGCCGCTCAGCGAACCCGATTGGACGACCGAGGAGAGCGGCGTGTCACTCGCGGACTCCGCATCGGCCGAAGCGATCGCCGCCGCCGCCGAGCGGGTGCTGGCCCTGTCCCCGGCCGACCGCGTCGCCCTGGGACGGTCCGCCCGCCGGTGGTACGCCGCCCGGTTCGCGGTCGAACGAACCATCTCGACCCTCAGGGGGGAGCGGTCGTGAGTTCGCCCCGACTGCGGATCGCGTTCGTCGTCCACGACTACAACCGCCACGGCGGGCACAGCCGGTACGTCGCCGAGTTGGCCCGCCGCTACCGGCACGAACACTATGTTCATGTGTTCACCAACACCGTGGACGACCCAGACGCCGGCGGCATCACCTTCCACCATGTGCCGGCGTGGCGGCCGAACGCGCTCGCGTCCATCCTGTCGTTCGTTCTGCCGGGTACCCTCGCCGTCCGCGGGCGGTTCGACGTGGTCCACGCCCAGGGGCTGTGCGGGCTGCGGCACACCCTGGCGACCGCCCACTTCTGTCAGGCGGCGTGGCACGCGGCGCTCGCCGCCCAGGGGGTGACACTTTCGTGGCGGCAACGGCTCTCCCGTCGCCTGATCACCGGGCTGGAACGGAGGGCACTTTGCCAACGGCAGACGCGGAGGGTGATCGCCGTCTCGAACCTGGTGCGGCGGAACCTGGCCGAGTTCTATGGGCGGACGACCGGCGTCCAGGTGGTGTACCACGGCACGGATGTGGAACGCTTCCACCCGGCCAACCGCGAGCGGTACCGCGCCGCCGTGCGGGCCTCGGTCGGTGTTCCCGCCGACACCTTCCTCGCCCTGTACGTCGGCGACCTGAAGAAAGGGGCGGCGGCGGCGGTGCGTGCGGTGGCGAAGACGCCGGGCACGACGCTGCTGATCGTGTCCGGTTCGGACGCCACAGCCGTCAGGCAACTGGTGGACGAACTCGGCGTGACGGATCGTGTCACATTCCACCCGCACACGAAGCAGGTGGAAGCGGTGTTCGCCGCCGCCGACGTGTTCGTCTTCCCGACCGTGTACGACCCGTTCGGGCTGGTGATTACCGAGGCGATGGCGACCGGCTTACCCGTCATCACCAGTTCGGCGGCGGGTGCGGCGGAACTGATCTCCTCGGGAACGGACGGGTTCGTGACCGACCGGCCGTGGGACGCCGACGCCATCGCCGCACACCTGGCGGAACTGCGAGACAGCCCGACCGTCCGTGAGCGGGTGGGTGCCGCCGCCCGCCGCCGGGTGGAGCCGCTCACCTGGGACCGCACCGCCGCGGAGACACTGGCCGTGTACCGGCGGATGGCGGAGGGCGGCCGATGACCCTCCCTCGGGTGGCGTTCGTGGTGAACGGCGGCCCCGGCTCGGCGATGGGCGAGAGGGCCGCCGCGTTCGCCACCCGGTTGGCCGACCGGTTCGACTGCCGAATCGCCCACCGTGCCGACCGTGGCCTTTTCGCACTCACACGCACGGTGCGGGAGGTGTTCGCGCTCCGCCCTGACGTCTGTTACGTCCTCGACCTGGCCGCGGCGGGGGTGATCTCGGCCGCGGTGCGGAAGCACTCCGTCGGCACGCCGTTCGTCCTCGACACTGGTGACGCGGTGGTCGAACTCGGGCGGGTGCTCGGCCGCGGACGGGTCGGCATGGTCGCCACGCGGGCGCTCGAGGCCTACGCCCTTCGGGCCGCCTCGGCGGTCGTCGTGCGCGGCAGCTTCCACCGCGAGTTGCTGCGGAAGCGGGGGGTGAAGGCTGTGTCCATCCCGGACGGCGTGACCGTAGGTGCGTTCGCACCCGTGCCTCCCGTCGTGCCCGTCACCCGCCCGCTGACCATCGGGCTGGTCGGCAGTTCGGTGTGGGTGCCGAGCCGGCAGACGTGTTACGGACTCGAACTGGTTGTAGTGCTGGCCCTGTTGAACGGGCGGTTCCCTGTCCGCGGGGTGATGATCGGCGACGGCAGCGGCATCGACGTGCTGAGGCGGCGGGCGGCGGAGTTGGGCGTGACGGACCTGATCGAGTTCGCCGGGCGGGTGCCCTACGCCGAGTTGCCCGAGCGGCTGCGGGGGATCGACGTCGCCCTCTCGACGCAGACGAACGACGTGATCGGCAACGTCCGCACCACCGGCAAGCTGCCGCTCTACCTGGCCGCCGGGCGGTTCGTGCTGGCCAGCAAGGTGGGCGAAGCCGCACGGGTGCTACCACCCGACATGCTGGTGGACTTCGCCGGCCAGACCGACCCGGACTACCCGAAGAAGCTGGCCGACCGGGTGACGGAGTTGGTCGCCCGTGGCACCGACTTCACCCACCGCCCGGAGTGCCTCGCCCTCGCCCGCCGACACTTCGAGTACGACGGGTTGGCCGAACGGGTGGGCGAGGTGATCGCTCGCGTACTCGCACGGGTCCGCTGACAGCGGGCTGTCAGTGGCCGCGGCGTGCCGACTCCGTACACCTTGCCGGATGAACGCCGAACACCTGCTCGCCGACCTGGCCGCCACCCGCGTCGGCCTCGCCCCGTCGCCCATCCACGGCATCGGGGTGTTCGCCCTGGCCGACCTGCCGGCCGGCACCCGCGACCTGTTCGCCCCGCCCCGCCCGTGGGTGCCGGTGCCCGAGGCGGGGGTGGAGCAACTCCCCCCGCACGCCCGCCGGCTGGTGGAAACGTACTGCCTGTGGGACGCCGGCGTGTACTACCTGCCGCCGCACGGCTTCCGGGTGGTGGACGTGGTGACGTACCTGAACCACTCGGACACGCCGAACCTGCGGCAGGTGGACGGCGGGGACTGGTTCGAGACCGTGCGGGACGTGACCGCCGGGGAAGAGTTGACGATCGACTACGGCAGCCTGGAGACGGGGTGAGAGTCGCCGCACGCTCCGCGGGCGGTCTTCGGACCGCCC
>CAYMHO010000098.1:20585-21537 GCA_964390195.1 uncultured Fimbriiglobus sp.
CGGGCGGGGGGGCGCGCGCCGCCCCCGCCGGGGGGGGGGTGGGGGGCGCGCGCCGCGGCGGCCCCCGCGACTCTGTCACGCGAGCACCTTCCGGATCACCTCGCCGGCCACCTCGGTCAGGCGGAAGTCGCGGCCCTGGTACTTGGTGGTCAGTTTCAGGTGGTCGATGCCCATCAGGTGCAGCATGGTGGCGTGCAGGTCGTTGACGTGCGTCTTGTCCTCGACCGCCGCGTACCCGAACTCGTCGGTCGCGCCGTAGCTCATGCCGCCCTTCACCCCGCCGCCGGCCAGCCACACGCTGAACCCGGCGATGTGGTGGTCGCGGCCGTTCCCCTGGGCCATCGGGGTGCGGCCGAACTCGGTGCCGAACACCACCAGCGTGTCCTTCAGCATGTCCCGCTGTTTCAGGTCTGTGAGCAGCGCCGCCACGCCCTGATCCACCTCCTTCGCGGTACCGGCGCTGTGGTCTTTCACCGCCCCGTGGTGGTCCCAGTCGCGGTGGTACAGTTGGATGAACCGCACCCCTCGTTCGGCCAGCCGGCGGGCCATCAGGCAGTTCGACGCGAACGACCCGTCGCCCCCCTTGGTGCCGTACAGGTCCAGCGTCTTCTTGTCTTCCTTGGCGAAGTCGGTCAGGTCGGGCAGGCCGGTCTGCATCTGGAACGCCAGTTCGTACTGGCTGATCCGCGTGGCGATCTCGGGATCGTCCACCGCTTCGGCCTCCAGCTTGTTCAACTTGCTGACGGCGTCGATCACGTCCCGCTGCTGGCCCTTGCTCACCCCGCCGGGCGAGCGGGCGTGCAGCACCGGGTCGCCCTGCCCGCGGAAGTGGACGCCCTGGTACTTGCCCGGCAGGAAGCCGCTGTGCCACTGGCGGGCGGCGATCGGCTGGCTCTGCCCGAACCTGCCGGTGCTCACCATCACCACGAACCCGGGCAGGTCTTTCGCCTCG
>CAYMHO010000099.1:0-21421 GCA_964390195.1 uncultured Fimbriiglobus sp.
CGCCGAGGACGGCGGCGATCTCGCGGGCGACGGACGGCTTCTCGGCGAGCACGACGCGCATAAGGTCTCGACAATGACCGGGAGTGAACGAAGGGTGTATGGTACTTGCGCGTTCGCGGCGGGAGAACCTCGGTGGCCGCGAGCCGGAGTCGGAGTCGGAGTGAAGGAGCCGGTATAGTGTACTAGTGTCCAGAATCCCGACGGGTGCGGGTTCGAGGCCGGTCGCAGGTCTCCGCGTGAGGGCGTCACCGTCCGACCCTCCGACGCCCCACCACCGACTCGCCGTGTGTGTGGGGGGGGAAGTGATGGGACTGAGACTCACTCGACTGGCGGGTGCTCCAATCTGTACGGTTCCATTCGGCTTGATCGGTTGGTATCCTGTTGGGGAGAGTTGAAGCGGAACGGGTCGCCGAGTTCGTGACCGTTCTGCCTGCCTGCCCCGCCCGCCGACATCCCTCCTGCCTCACCTCATGATCGCCAAAACCGCCCGATGGCTGGTGCTCGCCGGACTGTCGGTTCTCGCCGTCGCCCCACTCGACGGGCCGGCCGCCGACCCGCCGGCGAAGGCCGCGTCATCGGTTTCCCTGGAGAAGAGGTTCGAGAAGTCGGTGCAGCCGTTTCTGGAAATGCACTGCAACTCGTGCCACGGGGGGAAGAAGCCGAAGGGCGACCTCGACCTGACCCCGTTCACCAGCGTGGAGTCGGTCGCCAAGGACCACAAGCGGTGGGCGCTGGTCCTGGAACGGCTGAAGGCGGGCGACATGCCGCCGGCGGACGCCAAGAACCAGCCGACGAAGGAACTCCGCAAGGAGGTGATTGAGTGGGCCGAGGCGGTGCGGATGGCTGAAGGCGAGAAGCACGCCGGCGACCCCGGCCCGGTGCCCGCCCGCCGGCTGAGCAACGCCGAGTACGACCACACCGTCCGCGACCTGACCGGCGTGGACATCCGCCCGGCCCGCGACTTCCCGGTGGACCCGGCGAACGAGGCAGGCTTCGACAACTCGGCCGAGTCGCTCGCCACCTCGCCGGCACTGGTGAAGAAGTACCTGGAGGCCGCCCGCAAGGTGGCCGACCACCTCGCCCTCACCCCCGACGGGTTCGTGTTCGCCCCGCACCCGGTGATCGCCGACACCGACCGCGACAAGTTCTGCGTCAACCGCATCGTCGGGTTCTACAAGCGACAGCCGACGAGTTCTGCCGACTACTTCCTGGCCGCGTGGAAGTACAAGCAGCGGGCGGCAGCGGGCAAGCCGAACGCGACGCTGGCCGACTTCGCCGCCGACGCGAAGGTGAGCGCGAAGTACCTGGGCACCGTGTGGGGAGTGCTGACCGATAAGCCGGAAACGGTGGGGCCGGTCGCGGCGCTGCAGCGGCTGTTCGAGGGCATCCCCGCCGATGCGAAGCCGGACGCCGTGAAAGTTGCGTGCGAGCGGATGCAAGAATTCATCACCGACCTGCGGCCGAAGTTGGTGCCGGTGGTGAACAACTTGAAATCGCCGCGGGTGCAGGAAGGCTCTCAACCGCTGGTGATCTGGAAGAACGAGCAGACCGCCGCCAACCACACCAAGTACGCCGCCGGCACCGCCCTCAAGTTGAAGCAGTGGCGGTTGCCGGCCGACTCCGCCGCGGTGAAGGCGATGGCGGTACCCGACGCGGCCGACGAGCAGAAGAAGTACGAGGTGGCGTGCGAGCGGTTCTGTGCCGTGTTCCCGGATGCGTTCTTCGTGTCCGAACGCGGGCGGGTGTTCCAGAACGAGGCTAGTCGTGGGCGGCTGCTGAGCGCCGGCTTCCACAACCAACAGGGGTATTTCCGCGATGACGGCCCGCTGTGCGACCTGGTGCTCGACGCCACAGGGAAGAAGGAACTCGACCGCCTGTGGCACGAGTTCGACCTGATCGCCGAAGGGCCGCAGCGGCAGTACCGCTCGTTCATCTGGTACGAACGGGCCGAGTCCGACTTCATCCGGAACGAGACCTTCGACAGCTTCCGGGCTGAAGACAAGGACGCCACCTCCGACGCGAAGGTCCGCAAGCTGGAAGAACTGTACATGGCGAAGGCGGTGAAGGCCGGGGCGGGCGACACCGCGAAGGGCGCGATCACCGCTTACTTCCGCACCATGAACGAGACGTTCCGGGCCATCGAGAAGGCCCGCAAAGCGGCCGAACCGAACCACCTGCTGGCGCTACACCAGTTCGCCGAGCGGGCCTACCGACGACCGCTCACCACGGCCGAGAAAGAGGGCCTCACCAAGTTCTACCGCACCCTCCGCGACAAGGAGGAGATGCCCCACGAGGACGCCATCCGCGACTGCGTGGTGAGCGTGCTGGTGTCGCCGCACTTCCTCTTCCGCGTGGACTTGCCCGGTAAGGGGACCGGCGAGACGGCGCCGCTGTCCGATCTCGCGCTGGCCAGCCGGCTGAGCTACTTCCTGTGGGCGAGCATGCCGGACCGGGAACTGTTGGACCTCGCGGCGAAGGGCGAGTTGCACAAGCCGGAGGTACTGGTCGCCCAAACCAAGCGAATGCTCCGCGATCCGAAGGCCCGTGGGATGGCGACCGAGTTCGCCGCCAACTGGCTCGACGTCCGCCGGTTCGAGGAGCACAACGCGGTGGACCGCACCCGTTTTGCCATGTTCGACAACAGCCTGCGGCAGGCGATGTTCGAGGAGCCGGTGCGGTTCTTCGCCGACCTCGCCGCCCGCGACGGGTCGGTGCTCGACCTCCTGTACGCCGAGCACACGTTCGTGAACAAGCCGCTGGCGAGGCACTACGGCATCCCGTTCACCGGCACGGGCGACGAGTGGGTGCGGGTGGACGCCGGCAAGTACGGCCGCGGTGGGCTGCTGCCGATGGCCGTGTTCCTGACCAAGAACGCCCCCGGCCTGCGGACCAGCCCGGTGAAACGCGGGTACTGGGTGGCCAAGCGAGTGCTGGGTGAACACATCCCGGCCCCGCCGCCGGACGTGCCCGAGTTGCCGGCCGACGAGTCGAAGAGCGAACGCCCACTCCGCGAGGCGTTGGCCAAGCACCGTGAGATCAAGAGCTGTGCCGCCTGCCACCAGCGGTTCGACTCGCTCGGGCTGGTGTTCGAGGGGTACGGCCCGGTGGGCGAGAAGCGGTCCAAAGACCTCGGCGGCCGGCCGATCGACGCCAAGGCGACCCTCCCCGGCGGGAGTGAAGGGGAGGGCATCGCCGGACTGAAGACCTACATCCGCGACCACCGCCAGCAGGATTTCATCGACAACCTGTGCCGCAAGCTGCTCGCCTACGCCCTCGGTCGCACGCTCCTGCCGTCGGATGAGAAGTTGCTCCGCGAAATGCGGTCGAAGCTCGAAAAGAACGAGTACCGCTTCTCGGTGCTCGTCGAAACCATCGTGACCAGCCCCCAGTTCCTGAACCAACGCGGCGAAGCCGCTTCCAAGTGAGGCCGACATGAACCCGAATAGCAGCCGGCCCGGTGTCTCCCGTCGCATGTTCCTCCACGGGGTGGGGGTGACGATGGCCCTGCCGTGGCTCGAATCGGTGCCCGTGTGGGGTGCGGAACCGGCGGCAAAAGCCGATTCGCCGAAACGATTCGCCGCCCTGTTCATGGGGTGCGGGGTGAACCCCGACCACTGGTGGGCGAAGGGGAGCGGGGCGGACATGGAACTGGGCAAGAGTCTGGAGCCGCTCGCCAAGCTGAAGGCGAAGGTGAACGTCATCACCGGCCTGTTCAACAAGTCGGCCACCGGCGTCGGCATCCACCCCGGCCAGACCGGGAACATCTTGTCCGGGGCGTCGCTCCAGAAGGGGGCCGAACTCCGCGGCGGGATCAGCGTCGATCAGGTGCTGGCCGACCACTTCAAGGACCAGACCGAGCAACCGAGCATGGTGCTCGGGTGCGAGCAGCCGACCACCGGTTACCACGAGACCAACTTCTCGATGGCGTACAGCTCGCACATCTCGTGGCAGAACGCCACCTCGCCGGTGCCGATGGAGGCGTACCCGTCGCTGGCGTTCGACGCCCTGTTCGACAACCGCGGCAGTCGGCGGAACCGCAGCATCCTCGACCGGGTGAACGAGGAGGCGGCCGCCCTGAGCGGGAAGGTGAGCGCCGCCGACCGTGGGCGGCTGGACGAGTACCTGACGAGCGTGCGGGAGGTGGAGAAGCGGGTGGAGTCGGCGCGGTCGCACAAGGACAAGGCCGACGAGCGGGTGAAGGACAAGGGCAAGCCGGCGGTGGCGATGAAGCGGCCGGACGACGGCCTGCCCGAAGACATCCGCGAGCACATGCGGCTGATGTGCGACCTGATCGCCATCGGCTTCCAGACGGACAAGACCCGCGTCGCGACGCTGCTCATGTGCCGCGACATCTCCGGGTTGTTCTACCCGTTCCTCGGGGTGCGAGACGCTCACCACGGGGCGTCGCACAACGACAAGTCTGAGGCGTACCACAAGATCACGCACTTCTACGTCGGCCAGTTGGCGTACCTCGCCGAGAAACTGGACGGCATGAAGGAGGGCGACCGAACGGTGCTGGACAACTCGTGCCTGATGTTCGTGAACAGCCTGTGGTCCGGCAGCGCTCACGACTCCAGCAAAGTTCCGCTGGTGCTCGCCGGCGGCCTGGGCGGGACGATCAAGACCGGCCGGGTGCTCGATTACGTCGGCAAGAAGGACGGCGACCGCAAGCTGTGCAGCCTGTACCTGTCGGTGCTGAACAACATGGGCGTGAAACAAGACAAGTTCGGCGACGCCGACGCCCGATTGGCCGGACTGTGAGCCCGAGTTCCCCGGTGAGGGTGGGCCGGACGGGGGCGTCCGGCCGGCTTGAACGCCCGGCAGTCGTCCGGTTGGCCCCCACCCGCGGTCAACAGTGTCTGGCGAGGGCCGCGTGTTCGCTATCACTGATCGTGCAGTGCCAGCGTAATGGGCTCACCCCCACGGAAGAGAACACGACCGCCAGATGATTTCGACAGAGAATCCGTGCTCCTTCTCATCCGGATCACCTCACGACCGCGTCCAGGGTGTCGCTCGAGGCCAACCCCCGGGCACGGGCGGCGGAACTGGCGGTCCTGTGCCACACGCTGTAACTGAAGTTCGTCATGGAGCTGCTGACTGCCCGTCTGTTTCACGCCGCCGACGCCACCCGGTTGCTGAAGGGCCCGCCAAACGCTGGCCGTGGGTGTGGGGCGGGGGGGCGGACCGCGGGTGCTGAAGTTCCCCGGTCATCTTCTGGCATTTTCAGACAACGGGCTGAGAGTTCCAACTGTCGGCCGACACAGTTTGGGCTGTCATGACCGGGCCACTCCCCGTTGGCATCCCTCGCTGATGAGTGCGACGATCGCGAGGTCGGCACCTGGTCGGCGGCGAGTGCCATCTGCTTCCGCCGTCCCGGCAACCAGATTCAGCTCCCCGCTTAGGTTGTGTAGGGTCTCCTAGCAAATTCGCGCGGATCAGACCGATTTCAATTCCGGCATACGTCTCGCACGACCTACTGGCGGCGATCATGTCACCCGGTTCGGTTTCCGTACACGACCACCCGGACCGACCGGGGTTCAAGCGGCTGGTCCTGAGTGGCCGTGTCACCGTGGCGGACGCGGCCGGGTTACACGCCATCGCCGTCGAGTTGGCGTCTGGGGTGGGGCCACTGGTCGTGGACTGCACAGGGGTGACCCACCTGGATGTGGCCGCATTCCAGGTGCTGCTGGCGCTGGGGCGGGAGGTGGAGCAGTCCGGGCGGCGGTGCGAAGTGCGGGCAGAGGCGGCCGCCGGCATCTTCCGGCAGGCTGGTCTGGGCGGACTAGTTTCCTGATGAACCCACGGAGTCGGCCGACATGGGCAAGACGGTGATGGTGGTGGACGACTCGACCACCATGCGGCAGATGCTCACCGACACTCTCGTCGCCGCCGGGTACGAGGTCCTCCTGGCGGTCAACGGCGAGGACGCGCTGCGGAAGGCGGGCGGGCGGGCGGTGCAACTGATCATCACCGATTTCAACATGCCGGTGATGAACGGGCCGGCCCTCATCACCCGCCTGCGGGCGACCTCGGAGTACAAGTTCACACCCATCCTGGTGCTCACCACCGAATCGTCGGTCGAGCGAAAAGGGGAGGGGAAGGCGGCCGGTGCGACCGGCTGGATGATCAAGCCGTTCGACCCGGTCCGGCTCGTTCAGGTGGTCAACCGGCTGATGCCGTAACCGGAGTACGCTGTGCACATCAACCCGGAGAAGTACCGACTCACGTTCTTCGACGAAGCGGGTGAACACCTGGCCGAGTTGGAAGCGGCCCTGCTCCGCCTGGACGCCCGGCCCGACGACGGTGAGGCGGTAGACGCCGCCTTCCGCGCCGCCCACACCATTAAGGGCGGGGCCGACCTGGTCGGCGTGGGTGAGGTGGCCAGGTTCGGGCACGCCCTTGAAACGCTCCTCGACCGCTACCGCGGCGGCCGGGCGGTGCCCCGCCCGGCCCTCGACCTGCTGCTCGACGCCGCCGACGCCCTGGACCGGCTGGTGGCCGCCGCCCGCGCCGACCACCCGGCCCCGCCCGGGACCGACGCCCTGCTCGCCCGCCTGACCGTCGAGCCGGCCGCCGACGCCCCACCGGCGGCACCGCCGACAGCCCCGGCGGCCGACTACACGGTCTCCGTCGTCCCGCACCCCGAGGCGCTCCGCAGCGGTCTCGACCCGCTCGCCCTCATCCGCGAGGTGCTCACCCTCGGGACGGACGGCGAGGTGCGGTTGCACGCCACCGACCTGCCGCCGCTCGCGGACCTCGACCCCGAACGGTGCTACCTCCGCTGGACGGTGCGGCTCCGCACCGACCGGCCGGACGCCGTCGCCGAGGTGTTCGCGTTCGCCCCCGAAATGGTCTCAGCAACGGTCGAGCTGATCGGCCGACCGCCCGTGGCGACACCGATGCTGTCGGTCGTCAACCACAAGAAACTGCAGCGCCGCACCCCCGACCCGGTGCGGTTCGCGGCGTTCCTGGCCCAGCGGGGCCGGGTGTCGGCTGACCTCGCCCTCGACACCCTGCTGCGGCTGCGGAACGCCCGGCCGATGATCGGCGACCTGGCCATCGAGACCCGGAAGCTGAACACCGAGCAGTTGATGACCGTCCTCGCTCGGGTGGACGGGGAAAAGCCGTTCGGCCAGGTGGCCGTCGAACTCGGCTACCTGACGCAGATGGACGTGGGCGAGTTGCTCCTCCTCCAGGAGCGGCGGGTCCCCCCGCTGGCCGATGCACTTGTCAGCGGCGGGGTCCTGACGATTGAACTGGCGGAAGCGGAGTTGGAGGCGTTCAGCCACGGGGTGACCGACAAGGCGGTGGACGCCGAACACCTGTACACAGAGGTGTCCCTCCCGGAACTGCCGCCGCCGCCGGACGAGAGTTTGCTGGACGAGAACGGGGCCATGCTGGGTGAGTTCTGTGGCGAAGCGGACGAGCACCTGGAGGTGGCCGACCGCAACCTGCTGGTGATCGACGCCGAGCCGACCGACGCCGAGGCGTTGAACGCCGTCTACCGCGGGTTCCACACCATCAAGGGCGTGGCCGGCATGCTCGGGCTGGAGGCGGTGCAACGGCTGGCCCACGAGGCCGAGAACCTGCTGAACATGGCCAGGGATGGGAAGGTGGTGTTGCACGGGCACGCGCTCGACCTGGTGTTCGCCAGCGTGGACGCGCTCAAACGACAGGTGTCCGCCATCCGCCGGTGGGCGGCCGTCCGCGGGCAGTTGGAACAGGACTTCACCCTGCCGCAACTGCTGGCCAACCTGCAGGCCGCCGCGCTCGGGACGTCCACCGCCGTCCGAACGACCGCCGCCCCCACGCCGGAAGCGGCCCCGGTGAGGCAGTCGCCGAACGCCCCCGCCGAGCCGGCCCCCGAACCGGCTGCCCGCCACGCCAACGACAAGGAAACGGTGCGGGTGGACAAGGACCGGCTGGACAAGCTGATCAACACCATCGGCGAACTGGTCATCGCCCAGTCGATGGCCCAGGAGGAGTTCGACTCGATCGCCCGCGTCAGCGGCGGTCACTCGCTCGCCCTGCCGGAGTTGAGCAAGATCTCCCGCGACCTGCAAGAGCTCAGCCTGTCGCTGCGAATGATCCCGCTGCAAGGCACGTTCCAGAAGATGACCCGACTGGTGCGGGACCTGTCCCGCAAGCTCGGCAAGCCGGTCTCGCTCGACCTGCACGGCGAGGAGACCGAACTGGACAAGACGGTGGTGGACCAACTCGGCGACCCGCTCATGCACATGGTGCGGAACGCCCTCGACCACGGGCTGGAGTCGCCCGACGGGCGGACGGCCGCCGGCAAGCCGGCCGAGGGGCGCATCACCCTGCGGGCGTACCACCAGGGCGGGAACGTGTACATCGAGCTGACCGACGACGGCCGCGGGCTGGACAAGGACCGCATCCTGAAGAAGGCGATCGAGAAGGGGATCGTGACCGACGGTCAGCGGCTGACCGACTCCGAAATCTACGCGCTCATCTTCGCCCCCGGGTTCTCCACCGCCGCCGCCGTGACCGACGTGTCCGGCCGGGGGGTGGGCATGGACGTGGTGCGGCGGAACGTCGAAGCGCTCCAGGGCAACATCCTCATCCGCACCGTGCTCGGGAAGGGCACCACCTTCACCATCCGCCTGCCGCTCACCCTGGCCATCATGGACGGGCTGATGGTCGGGCTGGGCGGCGACGTGTACGTGTTCCCGCTCCTCAGTGTGGTGGAGTCGTTCCGCCCGAAGCCGGCCGACGTCCACACCATCACCGGGCGGGGCGAGGCGATCACCGTCCGCGGGGAGGTGGTGCCGCTGTTGCGGCTGTACCGCCTGCTCGGCCGACCGGCGAGCGTGAGCGACCCCACCCAGGCGCTGGTGGTGCTGGTAGAAGATCAGGGGAAGAAGTACGCCGTGCTGGTGGACGAGCTGCTCGGCCAGATGCAGGCGGTGGTGAAGAGCCTGGACGCCAACTACCGGCGGGTGGAAGGGCTGGCCGGGGCCACCATCCTGGGCGACGGCCGAGTCGCCATGATTCTGGACATCCACGGGCTGAGCCAACTGCACACGGTGACCCGCGGGGGGACCGAACCCGGCGGGACGGCGGCCGACCCGCTCGACCTTCACGGAGTGACGCTGTGACCGGACTCGACACCGACCGCGACCCGACCGGGTTCGCCGCGGACGGCCGCCAGTACCTGACGTTCCGCCTGGCGAACGAGGAGTACGGGCTGGAGATCCTGCGGGTGCAGGAGATCAAGGGGTACTCGAAGGTGACCCCGCTGCCGAACACCCCGCCCGAGGTGAAAGGGGTGATGAACCTCCGCGGGGCGGTGGTGCCGGTGATCGACCTGCGGTGCCGGTTCGGCCTGCCGCAGGCCGAGTACACCCGGTTCACCGTCATCATCGTTGTGACCGTCGGCCACCGGGTGCTCGGGCTGGTGGTGGACGCCGTGTCCGACGTGCTGAACGTCGGCGGCAAAGACGCCGTCCCGCCGCCCGAACTCGGGGCCGGGGTGGACACCTCCTACCTGACCGGCATCGCCCGCAGCGGCGACCGGCTGGTTTCACTCCTGAACATCGACCGGCTGGTCGGCGTGTCCGTCGAGCCGGCCCTCCCCGCCTGACTCCCCCGACACCCCTCGATTCGCCCAGAGGACACCATGCTCCGCTTCCTGAACGGCGTCAGCGACCGCGTCAAACTGCTCGCCCCGGTCGCCCTCTGTACCGTCGCCCTGGCCGGCGTCGGCTGGGTCGCCTGGACCACCGTTGACCGGGTGAAGGTGGGCGGGCCGATCGACGCCGACATCATCAACGGCAAGGACCTGATGGCGGACGTCCTGCCCCCGCCGATGTACCTCGTCGAAACGCACCTGACGGTACAGGAGACGGCCGGGGTGAGCACCCCGAAGCGGGTGGACGCGTTCGTGACCAAGTTCACCAGCCTCCGCACGGAGTACGACGACCGACTGGCGTACTGGGTGAAGACCCTCCCGCCGGGGAAAGCACGGGACCTCGTCACCGGCCCGCTGAACAAGTCGGCGAAGGAGTACTTCGACATCTGCGAACTGCAGCTCATCCCGGCCCTGAAGGGGAACGACGAGAAGAAGGCGAAGGAACTGGCCAACGGGGTGCTGAAAGAAAAGTACGCCGCCCAGCGGGCGGTGGTGGATCAGGTGGTGAAGCTGGCGACCGAGGAGAACGAGGCCAAGTCGAAGGAGGCGGCCGAGACGGTGAAGCGGAACATGTGGTGCATGCTCGGCCTGCTGGTAGCGGTCCCGCTCCTCGCGGGTGGGATGTCGGTCGTGATTGTGCGGACGGTGACGGGGAAGACGAAGGCGGCACTGGACCGGGCCGCCGACTACGAACGGCAGGTGGTCACGATGAGTAAGGCCCAAGCGGTCGTCGAGTTCCAGCCGGACGGCACCATCACGACCGCGAACGACAACTTCCTCCGGTTGATGGGGTATTCGCTCCCCGAGATCCAGGGGCGTCACCACAGCCTGTTCATGCCGCCCGGTTCGACCGGTACGCACGAGTACCAGGATTTTTGGACCAGACTCGCCCGGGGCGATGCCCAGTCGGGGGATTTCCCGCGGGTCGGGAAGAGCGGCCGGGACGTATGGGTGCGGGGGATCTACTTCCCCATCACCGACGGCTCCGGCAAGGCGTACAAGGTGGTCAAATTCGCCGTCGACATCACGGCGAACAAAGAGATGGAGCGACAGGTCAAGGAGGCGACCGAACGACAGCAGCAGCAGGCGGCTGAACTCCGTCAGAAGGTGGACGCGATCACGGACACGGTGAACGCCCTGTCGGCCGGGGACTTCACCCGGCAGGTGCCGGACCTGGGGGCGGACGCGGTCGGTCAGATGGCGGCGGCTCTCAACAAGGCGATCCTGGCCGTTCGCACCGCCCTGGAGGGGGTGCGGGAGGTGTCCGAGCAGTTGGCCGACGCGAGCGGCCAACTGGCCGCGGCGTCGGAGGAGATCGCCAGCGGGGCGCAGGAGCAGGCGAGCAGCCTGGAGGAGACGGCCAGCACGCTGGAGCAGATCACCGCCACCGTGCGGCAGAACTCGGACAGCGCCCAGCAAGCGCGGCAGTTGGCCAGCGGCAGTAAAGACGTGGCCGAGAAGGGCGGGCAGGTGGTGGGCACCGCGGTGGAGGCGATGGACGCCATCAACCAGTCGAGCAAGAAGATCGCCGACATCATCACCACCATCGATGAGATCGCCTTCCAGACGAACCTGTTGGCGCTGAACGCGGCGGTCGAGGCCGCCCGCGCCGGCGAGCAGGGCCGCGGGTTCGCGGTGGTGGCGTCGGAGGTACGGAACCTGGCCCAGCGGAGTGCGACGGCGGCCAAGGAGATCAAGGGGTTGATCAACGACTCGGTGCGGAAGGTGGAGGCCGGCACCGACCTGGTGAACAAGTCCGGGGTCACCCTGGGGGACATCGTCACGTCGGTCAAGCGGGTGACGGACATCGTGACGGAGATCGCCGCCGCCAGCCGCGAGCAGTCCACCGGCATCGACCAGGTGAACAAGGCGGTCACCCAGATGGACTCGGTGACGCAGCGGAACGCCAGCCAGACGGAGGAGATGTCGGCCACCGCGCAGACGCTCACCGAGCAGGCCGGTCAACTGCGGGACCTGGTGTCGCGGTTCAAGCTGTCGAGCGGCGGGAGCGTATCGCACCACACCCCGCCGCCGCGGAAACTGCCGGCCAAGCCCCGCCCGGCCGTCGCCAAGGCGGTCAGGAACGGTCACCGCAACGGCAACGGGCGGCACGAGCTGGACGACCTGAGCGGCGGCGATGACGGCTACACCGAGTTCTAGCAGCCCGCCGGCGAACGGTCCGTTGACGGGCCGCTCGCCGGCACCGCCACCACAGGAGCGGATTGTGACCGACACCCTGCCCACCGACGCCCGCACCGGGGGGCTGGCCGTCAGCCCGGTCGAGTTCGAGGCCGTCCGCGGCTACCTGTACGAGGTCGCCGGCATCAGCCTCGGCGACTCGAAGCGGGACATGGTGGCCGCCCGGCTGGCCCGGCGGGTGCGGCACCACCAGGCGGAGAGCGTCGCCGCGTACCTGACGCTCGTCCACGAAGACGCGGCCGAGCGGCAGGAGTTCATCAACTGCCTGACCACCAACAAGACCGACTTCTTCCGCGAGCCGCACCACTTCGAGTTCCTCCGCGACACCCTGCTGCCACGCCTCCGGGACCAGAAGCGGGTGCGGGTCTGGAGTGCCGGCTGTTCGACCGGCGAGGAGCCGTACACGCTGGCGATGACCCTGCTCGACGCCGGCCTCGCCGGGTGGGACGCGAAGGTGCTGGCGTCCGACATCGACACCGGGGTGCTGGCGGCGGCCGAGAAGGGGGTGTACGACGCCGACCGCCTCGGCGGGGTGACGGAAGCCCAACTGCGGCGGCACTTCCTCCGCGGCACCGGGGCGAACACCGGCAAGGTGTGCGTTCGGCCGGCCCTCCGCGACCTGATCTCCTTCCGGCAGGTCAACCTGATCGACGACCACTGGCCGGTGCGAACGAAATTCGACGCCATCTTCTGCCGCAACGTGGTCATCTACTTCGACCGCCCGACCCAACAGCGGCTGTTCACCCGGTTCGCCCAACTGCTCACCCCGGACGGGTATCTGGTGCTCGGCCACTCGGAGAACCTGCACTGGATGGCCGACACGTTCACCCCGGTCGGGCCGACCGTCTACCGCCTCCGCGGGATTTCCGACACCCCCGCCCCGGCGGCCGTCGGGCGGCTGTCCGCGGCCGTCGCCCCACCGCCGAAGCCGACACCGCCACCGCCACCGACGGTCGCCGAGCACACCCTGGTACTCGGCGACGTGAAGGCGACCCGCGGGCCGGCGGTGCTCAGGACCCTGCTCGGGTCGTGCGTGGCGGCGTGCGTGTACGACCCGGAGACCGGAGTCGGCGGGATGAACCACTTCTCCCTGCCGGGGGCATCGGACGAGGGGAAGAACGCCCGGTACGGGGCGTACGCGATGGAGTTGCTGGTCACCGCCATCATGAAGAAGGGCGGCAACCGCGACCGCCTGCGGGCGAAGGTGTTCGGCGGGGCGAAGGTGCTGAACGTGCAGTCCGAGCACCTGAACGTCGGGGCGCGGAACGCCGAATTCGTGCTCAACTTCCTGGCCACCGAGGGCATCCCGGTGGACGGCAAGTGCCTCGGCGGGACGAGCGGGCTGCAGGTGCGGTTCCGGCCGGACACGGGGAAAGCCGCGGCCAAGCCGCTCCAGGGCCGCGAGTTGCCGCCGGTGGTGGTGGCCGAGCAGCGGTTCGGCGACGAGCTGACGCACAAGGTGGCCGCCCCGCCGGCCGACGACATCGAGCTGTTTTAACCCGAGGCGGCCGTGCCCAAGACGAAAGTGCTGGTGGTGGACGACTCGGCCCTCATGCGGCAGTTGCTCACCGACCTGTTGTCCTCCTCGCCGGGGTTGGAGGTGATCGGGGCCGCCGCCGACCCGTACCTGGCGTGGGACAAGATCAAACAGTTCAACCCGGACGTGGTCACGCTCGACGTGGAGATGCCGCGGATGGACGGCCTCACGTTCCTGAGCAAGCTGATGGCCAACCGCCCGCTGCCCGTGGTGATGGTGTCGTCACTCACCCAGAAGGGGTGCGACACCACCCTCCGGGCGCTCGAACTCGGGGCGGTCGATTTCGTCACCAAACCGAAACTGGACGTGACCACGGGCACCATCGCGCTGGCCGACGAGCTGATCGCCAAAGTCGCCGCCGCCGCGTCCGCCCGCCCCCGCGCCACCCGCGCCGGTACGCTACGCCTCCCCGCGGCGGGTGGCGGGTTCAACGCCACGCACAAGGTGCTCGCCATCGGGGCGTCCACCGGCGGGTGCGAGGCGGTGGCGTCGGTGCTCGGCGCGTTGCCGCCGGATTCGCCAGGAGGGGTGGTCGTCATCCACATGCCGGAGGGGTTCACCCGGTCGTACGCCGCCCGACTGGACAGGAACTGCGCGGTGCGAGTGTCCGAGGCCAAGGACGGCGACCGCGTCGTCCCCGGCCACGTGCTCATCGCGCCCGGCAACTTCCACCTGAGCGTGATCCGGAGCGGGGCGTCCACGTCGGTCAAAGTGACGAGCGGCCCACCGGTCAACCGGCACCGCCCGTCGGTGGACGTGCTGTTCGACTCGTGCGCCTCGCAGCTCGGGCCGAACGCGGTGGGGGTGATCCTCACCGGGATGGGGGACGACGGCGCCCGCGGGCTGCTCGCCATGCGGCGCGCCGGTGCTCACACCTTCGCGCAGGACGAAGCCACCTGCGTCGTGTTCGGCATGCCGAAGGAGGCTATCGCCTCGGGTGCGGCGGGCGAGGTGTTGCCACTCGACCACGTCGCGGCGGGGTTGCTTCGGGTCTGTCGAGGGTGAAGTCTGGGGTTCCACCCCGGCGAGGACGACGGTCCCCCGACGTCGCGAGGGCGTTCGCGGGTTACGTCGACTGTTTGTCGGCCGTCGGCACAGACCACACTGGACCGGCGATCATCCCGTATTCCTTTCCCGTGCGTAGCCGGGCGGTCGCTCATCCCCTTGTCCGTTCGGCTCGGTCTGGCCGGTGGGGGCGACGGTGTTCACCCAGCGCCGTCACGGCCGCCTTGATGTGGTCGGGCAGGGCGGGCCAGTTCCGCACCAGCCGGGTGAGGTCGGAGAGGTGATCGGCTCGCCCAGGGTGAGCCCGTCCGGTGCTTCGTCTCAGCCACATTTCGCCATCGCCCCAGCAGGGCACTGCCGTCGGCCGCCTGACCCCTCACCTGCCCGCCGGCTGTTGCCGGCCGATCGGCTGGTGGCCCGGTTGCGGGTGTGCGACGCCACTCACGTCGTGCTCTGTGCCGACCTGTGCCGGCTGACGTGCGCGGGCGGCGTCCGCTCGCCCACCCCCGCCTGCCAGTCGCCCGCGCGGGCGAGGAAGACCACCGCCTGCTCCCCGATCCGCCCGGCGGCGGCCGCGTCCTGCAACTGGACCGCCAGATGGAAGGCGTCCTTCAGGTAGGCGAGTTGGGCCGTGCGGGTGGCGATGTCGGCGGCGACGGCGATGTTCTTGGCCTGCTTGGCCGAGTCGAACGCCGCCCAGAGCAGGTCGTGGGCGAGGCCGGCCGGGTCGGGCGGGGCCTTCTGCCACTGTTCGCACACCTGGGCGTGCCGCCGGAGCTTGTGCCACCACTGCAGCCGGGCCGGCCACGGGTCGAGGTGGGCCTTGGCCTCGTAGTACGCCCCCGCCCGCGTCCACTCGGCCACCTCCCAGTGACTGACGGCTCGGGCCATATCCTCCCGGTAGAAGGCGAACAGGCCCAGTTCGCGGCCCGGCAGGGGCAACACCCGCTCGTGAATCTGAACCGCCAGGTTGTCCACCAGCACCGGGTCGGAGGGCGAGAGCTTGGCCTCGGCGAGCCGGTTGAAGAGGCGGGTGAGGACGTGTTCCCACGTCGGGTCGGCCTGGGCCTCTTGACACCACCACGGGTCGGCGGCGCGGTGGGTGAGGAGGGCGAGGAAGAGGTCGGGGGGTGTCGGGCGGGTGACGGCGTCGGCGGCGCGCACCCGGATGTCGTTCGCCCACTCCGGGTCGGTGGCCAGGCGGGCGACCGCCGGGAAGTCGAGGGCGGCCCACCAGCACCGCAGGGCGTCGCCCGGTCGGCCGAGCTGGTGGTAGTACGCGGCGGCCTTGGCGAACTGGCCGTCGTACTCCTCGGCCAGGGCGAAGCACTCGTTCGCCTCGGCCGACCGCTCGTCGTCGCTGCGAAAGGCCATGCCGGCCTGCCGCATGAAGTACGAGTCCCGGTCGGCCTCGCCCTTCGCCCGGAACTGCCGCCCTTGTTCCCTCGGCTGGATCGTCTCCCCGTCCCAGGCGGCCGGGGACTTGAGCAGGTGGCCCAACCCCTCCGCCCACCGCGGGCGGTCCGCCTCCGGCCGCAGTGCGAGCAGCCGGTCGGTGCCGGCGGCGTCGGTGGCGAACGGCCAGAACCGGTCGAGCGCCTCCCGCGTGTCCACCACGATCAACTGCCGCTCGGCCCGACTGGCGGCGACGTACAGGCGGTTCAGGAAGTAGCCGACGTTCAGCCGGTCGCCCGGCGGCTCGTCGGGCGCCGGCGGGCAGTCGGAGGCACCCGGGGGGGCGGACGCGCCGAACTTGTACAGGATGACCGTGTCGTACTCCAGCCCCTTGGCCCGGGCGGGGCTGAACACGTTCCGGTACACACAGGCGTCGGGATCGAACGTGCAGATGCCCTTCAGCAACTCCTCCCGGTCCACGTACCCCTGCTCGTCCCCCTCCTCGCAGTCGACGATCTTCACCGCCTGCGCCAGCTTGGCCAGCCGCGACCGAGTGTCCGGGGCGTCGGCGTCCAGCCAGTGGACGGACACCGGCGGGTCGAGCTTCCACACGGCCTGAGGGGTGACCAGGTCCGCCGACCGCAACCGGACGAGCCGGAGCAGTTGGAGGGTGTTACAGAACTTGGCGATCCCCTGGTTCGAGCGGTAGTTGAAGTTCAGGTCACGGCGGGTGGGCTGCGGGACGCTCTGCTCGCGGCCGGGGGCGAGCGCGGACGTGTACCGCTCGTAGAAGACGGCGCTCACCGACGACCAACTGAACCCGGTCGGGTTGAGGGTTTGGGCCGGGTCTCCGGCGAACAGGAAGGGGACCGCCGGCAGTTGGGTCGGCTCGACGCGCCGCCGGGAGAAGGCGGACAACTGGAGGAGGAACTCGAACTCGATGGGGGTGAGGTCCTGGGATTCGTCACACAGCACCGCGGCGTACCGGCCGACGGCCGGATGCGGGTCCCCGCCGAACAGGTGGGCGATCAGGTCTTGGTCGTCCCACCACCCCTTCTCCCCGAGCGGGCGGTACCACCCGTCGTACACCTCCTCGCAGATGGCCTTGTAGTCCTCGCGGGCGACCGTCTGCTTCGCCCACCGCGGCAGGGCGTCGTACGGCGTGGGGTCCGGTCGGACGTCCGGCGTCACCCCTTTGATCAGCAGGCGGATGACGTGCCACACCAGTTCGATCCGGTGCCGCCGCTTGCCCCGCTTGGCGAACTCGCCGGCGTACAGCTTCTGGAAGCGGGAGAACCCGACCCGCCGGTCGGCCCGGAAGTGGGCCTGCTCGCCGGCCGGCAGGTGGCTGCGGGCGAAGTCGTGAAAGACGACGAAGCTGTCCCCCAGCACCGCGTCCACCTGATCCGGGTCGAGGGCGTTGAGGGCGTGCCGGTGGCCGTGGGTGAGCTGCCGCCGCACCACCTCCTTGGCCTTCCGCACCAGCGGCTCACTGCACGAAGTGAACAACACCCGCACCCCCGCCGCCGGGTGCGCCAGGCACCACCCGAGGAGGTCGCTCGCGGCGTAGTGCAGGAGCAGCGACTTGCCGCTGCCCGCCCGCCCGTTGATGAACAGCGGGAAGGTCACCCCGTGTTGCCCGCCCGCCGCCGGCCGCTTCCGCAGCCCGTCGAGCACCTGCATCTCCTCCGCCGACAGGGCGTAGTTGGCCGACGGGTCGTCCTGAATCTTGACCCAGCTGTCCAATTCCATCACGTAGTAGGCCGGGTACGCCCGCCGCGACAGCCGCGCGAACCCTTGGCGGTCGGCCGGCTGGAACACCAGCCGGGCGCGGTCCACCGCCTCCGCCCGGAGGGCGGCCGAGTGGAGCGGCTCGATCAGCAGGACGGCGTTCGTGGCCGGGTCGCGGGCGTAGGTGAACCCCACCCCCAAGTCGTCCGACCACTCCACTCCCGGGCCGTTGGGGGTGGGCGGCAGGTCGAGGGCCGTCTTGTTCAGCAGGCTGCACAGGGCCGACCGCCGCATCCCCCACGCCTTCCCCCGCGACTCCCGCACCCACCCCTCGGCCTCGTAGATGGTGAAGTACCCGTTGTCGTCCCCGCTCGACGAGAAGGCCGAGAACAGGAACTCGTTCTCCACCTCGGTCGGCGTCGGCAGCGGCTCCGGCGGGTCGGACTTCAGCCGCCCCTCCAGCCACCGCCGCAACTCCCCCTCGCCCACCTCCCCCCCGAGCAGTGACATCGCCGCGGGGCGATCGTACCGGGCGGCCAGGAACGCCCCGTACGCCCCCTGGTCGGCCCCCTCCTGGCGCATGACCCCCGCCAACACGAGCACCCGGTGGTCGCCCACGGCCACCTCGTACGCCGGCAGGCGGAAGTCCTTTCCCATCTTCTTCCGGCTGAAGTGGGCACACAGCGGCGCGAACCCGGTCGCCCGCTGGTCCTCCTCCACCCCCCGGAGGATTCGCTCGACATCGGGCAGCAGCCCGTGCCGCTTGGCCGACTCCCGACAGCGGTCGGTCAGGTACGCAAACAGGGTCATTGGCGACTCCCGTAGGCCGTAAGAAGGGTCGAGGTCTGAGCGAGGGGCAGTGGGAACCTCTCTCCTTCATCCGGAGGCGAAGGAAACGGGCGTCCCAGGCGAGTCCGTCGCGCACATCTTATGTCTGTCAGTTCGACGAGATAGATCCCGTTGGTATCCGTGCCCGGTGACCACTGTGACAGCTCACGGTGGGGGCATGTCGTAGCCCGCGGGCCTGACAAGAACGGAAGATGGCGCTTGACCGGGTTGGAGGGCGAACTGAAAATGGCCTGAAACCGTCCTCACCAACCGTAGTCCTCGGGCCCGCCCGCCCACCGCTCACCGGCCCGTCACTCTCCCTGGGTTGGCCCTCATGCTCCGCCTCGACGCCCCGCGATCCGTCCGCTTCTGCGACGGGATGAGCCGCCGCGACTTCCTGTACGCCGGGGCGATCCCGTCGCTCGGCCTCACCCTGCCGGGGCTGTTCGCGTCGAAGGCCCGTGCCGCCGACGCGAAGAAAGACACCGACGTGAACTGCATCTTCCTGTTCCTCGTCGGTGCCCCCAGCCAACTGGACACGTTTGACCCGAAGCCGGACGCGCCGGCCGAGGTGCGGGGGCCGTTCAAGCCGATCCCGAGCAAGGCGGACGGGGTGAAGTTGTCCGAAATCCTGCCGAAGGCGAGCGAGCACACGAAGGGTTTCAGCGTCATCCGGTCGGTCTACTACGCGGGCACGGCGGTGCACGACGTGGGCCACCAAGTGATGCAGACCGGCCGCATCTTCACCGGCGGCATCGAGCACCCGTCGGCCGGGTCGGTGGTCAGCTTCCTGAAGGGCGGGCGGGGTGAACTGCCGGCGCACGTGCTGCTGCCGCGGCCCATTGGCCGCACCGGGGGCAACCTGCCACACGGGCACGCGGCCGGTTACCTGGGCAAGAGCCACGACCCGTTCGTGCTGAACGCCGACCCGTCGGCGAAAGACTTCAAGGTGCCGGACCTGCTGCCGCCGGAGTACATCACGCCGAGCCGGGCGGAGCGGCGGCAGAAGCTGCGGGACGCGGTGGACGGGGCGGTGGCGAGCTTCGAGGGCAGTTCCGCGGCCAAGCAACTCGACGACAACTTCGCGATGGCGTACAAGCTGATGTCCAGCCCGAAGGCCCGCGAGGCGTTCGACCTGTCGAAAGAGAGCGAGAAGACGAAGGAGAAGTACGGCAAAACGCGGTTCGGCATGTCGTGCCTGATGGCCCGCCGGCTGATCGAGGCCGGGGTGCGGTTCGTCACGGTGAACATGTTCGAGACGGTGTTCGACGAAGTCACCTGGGACATCCACGGGTCGCGGCCGTTCACCGACATCGACGAGATGTCCAAGCAGGTGGCCCCGAACTTCGACCGGGCGTTCGCCGCCCTGATGGACGACCTGACGCAGTCCGGTCTGCTGAAGACGACGATGGTGGTGGCGACGGGCGAGTTCGGCCGCACACCGAAGATCAACCCGGCCGGCGGGCGGGACCACCACCCGGGCTGCTGGTCGATGCTGATCGGCGGTGGGCCGATCAAGGGCGGCACGGTGGTCGGCGAGTCGGACGAACACGCCTTCGCACCGAAGACCCGCCCGGTCGCGCCGGCGGAAGTGACGGCGACGATTTTCGAGGCCCTCGGCATCGACCCGCACAAGGAGTTGCCCGGCCCGCAAGGGCGGCCGATCCCCGCCGTGGACTACGCCGTGAAGCCAATCAAGGAACTGCTGTGAGCGGATAGGATGCGCGGCGGATTTCTGCACCCCACCCCCGCCGTCCGCGCTCCGCGGGACGGCGACCCCTCCCCAGCGGGGAGGGGTGGGGGTGATTGCACTCTCCGGGTAGGCCGACGACACCCACCCCTCCCCGCTGGGGAGGGGTCGCCGAGGGAACGCAGTTCCCCGGCGGGGGTGGGGTCCCTACTCCTCCAACCGACACCCACCCCATGAAATACACCCTCCCGCTCCTCCTCTTGCTCACCGCCCCGGCGTTCGCCGATACGCTCGGCGTCATGCCGGCATCGGTCACACTGACCGGCCCCCGCGGCGAACAGCGGGTGCTGGTGCTCGGCGAGACCGCCGGTCGTGCGACGGCCGATCACACCGCCAAGGCCAAGTTCACTTCGGCCGACCCGAAGGTCGCCACCGTGGATGTGGACGGCAACATCCGTGCGACGGGCAACGGCGAGACCACCGTGACCGCCACCGCGGGCGGCCAGACGGCCACCGCGAAAGTCGTCGTCACCGGGTTCGACAAACCGGCCGAGCGGTCGTTCACCCGGCACGTTGAAGCGGTGCTCACCCGAACCGGGTGCAACTCCGGCTCGTGCCACGGGGCACTGGCCGGCAAGGGTGGGTTCAAGCTGTCCCTGCGGGGGTATGACCCGGAAGCGGACCACTTCGCCCTCACCCGGCAAGCCGGCGGGCGGCGGGTGGACGGCCAGGAGCCGGACTCCAGTTTGATGCTGAAGAAGGCGGCTCGCGTGCTACCCCACGGCGGCGGGCGGCGGTTCGACGCCGACTCCGACACCTACGCCCTGTTGCGGGAGTGGGTCGCCGCCGGCGCGCCCGGCCCGAAATCCACAGACGCGGCGGTCGCCAAACTCGACATCTTCCCGCCGCTGTCGCTGGCGAAGCCGGGCGACAAGCGGGCACTTGTCGTCCGGGCCACCTTCACCGACGGCAGCACCGAGGACGTGACCCGGTGGGCGAAGTTCGCCAGCAGCGAGGAGCCGGTGGCGACGGTGGACGAAAACGGCCAAGTCAGCGTCATCGGGCACGGCGAGTCGGCCGTGTCCGCCCTGTTCGGGTCGAAGGTCGTCACCGCCACCGTCACCGCGCCGTTCGCCAACAGCGTCGATGCCGACGTGTTCGCCAAAGCCCCGAAGGCCAACTTCATCGACGACCTGGTGCTGAAGAAGCTGCAACTGCTGAACCTGCCGCCGTCGCCGCAAGCGACCGACGCCGAGTTCATCCGCCGGGCGTTCCTCGACACCTGCGGCGTCCTCCCGAAGGCCGAGGAGGTGGCCGCGTTCCTGGCCGACAAGTCCGCCGACAAGCGGGCGAAGCTGATCGACACGCTGCTCGACCGCCCGGA
>CAYMHO010000100.1:0-21341 GCA_964390195.1 uncultured Fimbriiglobus sp.
TCGATCTGGTGTTGAACAAATCCTGAGTGTTCTGCTCGCTCCGCGAGCGGCATCCGAACCCGCTCGCGGAGCGAGCAGAACACGTGGTCGATCTGGTGTTGAACAAATCCTGACGGTACGCTCGGCGGTGGAGGACATGCCATGACCGCTCTGCTCACCCCCCCGCGCTCGGTCCTGCACCATCCGGCCCGCGGCCGTTCCGCTGGACAGTCCAACTGTTCCACCGCGTGGGTGACCGAGGGATGTTCGAGGGGCGGCGGGCCAAACTGATCGACGGCGTGTTGCTCGAAGAAGGCCAGATGGGGCCGGCCCACGCGATCGCCCTTGAACTGACTAGCAACACCCTTCGTGTTGCCTTCGGAACCGGCTGGCGATACCGGACACAAATGCCGATGGTGTTGTCGCCAAATACTGATCCGGTTCCCGACTTCGCTATCTCACCCGGCCCGATTCCCCGTGAGTTGGTTCACCCCACCAGCGCCGAACTGGTGGTGGAAATCGCCGACTCGTCACTCGACTACGACACCACCACGAAGGCCGAACTGTACGCCACCGCAGGTATTGCCGACTACTGGGTGCTGGACGTGGACGGGCGGCGGCTGCTCGTGTTCCGCGATCCGGTCTCCCTGCCCGCCGGCTTGGGCGCCACCGCCTACTGCACGCACCTGACGCTGACCGAAACCGACACCGTCTCCCCGCTGGCCGCACCGGCCGCCACCCTCCGCGTCGCCGATCTGCTCCCGTAACTGGTCACTTCACCACCGCGTCGTACTCCTTCGCCTCCAGCGGGGGCAGGCTCGCCTTCTTCAGCCCGAGCAGTTTGGCCCGCTCGATCGCGTCGGCCGCCTCGTCCGACTTGCCCAGCTTGCGATAGCATTGAGCCAGGTGGAACAGGTTGGCCGGGCTGGCGGAGTAGGCGACGGCCGCCTCGAAGTCGGGTAGCGCTTCCGCCGCCTTGCCGGAGTGGAACAGCACCACCCCGCGGGTGTCCAGCGCGAACGCCCGCGGGCCGACCAGCGAGATCACCTCGTTCGCCTGCCGCAGCAGGTCGGGGGTGCCCTCGCCGGTGGAGAGCGTCCGCAGGGCGACGCGGTTGTTCAGGGCGACGGCCTGCCCGAACTTGCCGTTGGCGGAAGTGTCACGGGCGAAGGCGTCGCGGGCGGCGTCGTACAGCTTGAGCGCCGTCGGCTGGTCGCCGCGGCCGTCGGCCAACTCCGCCTGCCACAGCGCCCACGCCCCGCTCGGGGTCCCCCCGGCCTTCTCGTCCACGTACTTCACCACCTCGGTCACCGCCTTCTCCCACTCGGCCTTCTGGGCGGGCGGAACGGATGACACCGGCCGGCCCCGCACCGCCCCCACCATCAGCCGGGCGGACAGTTCCGGGGTGACGCCGTCCTTCCCGTCGGCTTCTTTCACCAGTGACAACACCTTGTTACCGCGGCCGGTGCGGGCGAAGAACTCGGCGACGGCGGTCAGGCGGTCGGACAGCGGGTCCGGGCCGCGGAAGTACTCGTCGTACTGCTTCTCCGCCTGCTCGACGCACCCGATGCCCTCCAGCCACTGGGCGTGTTGGAGTGGCTTGCGGTCGGGCGGCTCGGTGGTCGGGATGGTCAGCACCAGTTCGGCCGCCTTCACCGGGTTGGACTTGGCCAGCAGTCGGGCCTCTTCCAGCTTCACGTCCGGGCGGTTCGGGGCGATGGCCTTCAGCCGGGAGACGGTGCGGGACGCGGCGGTCAGGTCGTTTTTCAGCAGTTGCACCTGGGCGAGCAGCACCAGATGGGCGGGGTCGGCGAGCAGGCCGGCGGTGGTGACGGCGGACAACTCCTTCTCGGCGTCGGCGAACTTCGCCCCCTCGATGAGCACCCCGGCCAGCCGGAAGGTGTCGTCGGCGGACAGCGGCTCGCGGGCACGAGAGGCCTTCAACTCGGTCAGCCCGGCCTTCCGCTGGAGCGGGTCGGCGCACAGCACGAACGCCCGCGCCCGCTTGTCCTCGCTCCGGTCGGCCTCGGCGATGTTCTCGTCGAGCAGCTTGAGCGCCCGCGGCACGTTGGCGATGCTGTCCGGGCCGGCCACCAGTGCGGCCGCCTGCATCCGCTTCGCCCACCGCCGCAGGTCGGGGTCGGTGCCGGCGGCCAGTTTGCCGAGCAGACTGTCGGCGGCGGCCGTGTTGTTCCCGCGGCGGTAGGCGGCCAGAAGTAGCGCCGGCGCCTCGCGGTCGGCGGGGGCGGCGGCCATCGCGGCGGAGTACTCCTTGACCGCCGCGTTGCTGTCGCCGACCAGTTCCCACATCTGCCCGAGGGCGAGCGGGGCGGCGGCCGGGTTGGTCGGGTTGCCCGTCCGCAGCACCTTCGCCGCGGCCACGATCTCCGGGCGAAGTTTGTCCGCCGGGTGGCCGAGCATGAGCAGCACCCGCAGCTTGGCGACGAACACCTCCGGGGAGGCCGGCGACAACTTGAGCGCGGAGTCGAGCGCCTGCTTCGCCTCCTCCTCCTTGCCGAACCGGGCGAGCACCTGCGCCCGCAGGACGTGATCCTGAAAGCTGTTCGACTCCACCATCTCCTTGCTGACCGCCCGCGCGAGCGCCCTCGTCGGGTCGCCACCGGCCACCGACAACAGCACCTGGTACTGCTGCTCCAGTTCCGGGCTGAGCGGCCCTTTCTGTCGCACGAACGCGAGCACCCGCTGGGCGTCGGCGTACCGCTCCTTGCGGAAGTACAGCCGCACCAGCTCCCGCACCAGCGGCTCGGAGCGGTCGCCCAGTCGCACCGCCTCGTCGTAGAAGCGGGCGGCGTCTTCGGGTTTGTCGGCGGCTGCCGCCAGGATGCCCCGCATCCGCGGGATGCGGCTCCACCCCTTCCGCTTCTTCTCGGCGGCCACCAGTTTGGCCGACAGTCGGTCGGTCACCTCCCGCGGCGGTTTCGGGGTCTCGGCCAGTTCGTGCATCACCTCGGCGACGAGGGCGATGCCCCCCAGTGTGTTGCCGTCGGCGGCGTCCGGGTCGGTGTCGAGGGTGCGGATTTCGCCCAGCGTTCGGTCCCGCAGCTTGGCGTCCTTCTTCGCCAGTGCCCAGTCGAACAGCACCACCCGCACGCCCAGGTCGTACTTCTGCTCGGCGGCGGCTTCGAGCAACAGCGGAAGGCCCTTGTCGGCGGCGCCGAGTGCCAGCAGCAGTTCGCCGACGGCCGGCTTGAGGCGGGCGCGGTCGGCGGCGGACAGCTTGTCGGCGGCGGCGAGGGCGGCGATGGCGGCGGCGTCAGGCTTCGGCTCACGGGCGAGGACGGCGGCGCGGGCCAGTTGCACGTCGGCGGTCGGGCCGAGCGCCTTGTCGGCTTGATCCAGCACGGCGAAGGCGGCGTCCTTCCCCTGCGGCCCTTTCAACGCGGCGAGCAGGGCGAACGCCTGCGGGGTCGGCTTCTCCTTGACGGCCGCGGCGAGCACCTTCTCGGCCTCGTCCGCCTTGCCCTCGGCGGCGAACGCGGTGGCGACGGCCGGGGCCAACTCGGGCGGGTACGGCCCCTTGCCCACCTGCGCCCAGAAGGCCGGCAGCTTTCGGCCCCCCGTGGCCGGGGCGGGGGCGGCCAGTTCCTCCACCAGTTTCAGGTTGGCCAGGGCGGCGCGGGCGGCCGGGCTGCTGCCGGCCACGGCCGCGTACTCCCGCTCGGCGGCCGCCGGATCGAGTTTGGTCAGGGCGTCCGCGTAGGCGACTCGGGTGGGGACGGAGGTCGGGTCCTCTTTCGCGGCCAGGAAGTACGCGTCGGCCTGCTGTTTCGGGTCGTTGGCCAGCCCGTAGGCGGTGCCGAGGGCGGTGTACGCCTTGTGCAGCATCGGCGGCTTCCGCTTCACCACCCGGCTGGCGTTGATGGCCAGCACCGCCTGACGCAGGAGGGGCAGCGCGGCCGGCCAGTCCCCCTGGGCCAGCGTCACCCGCCCGCGGAGGTAGGTACTCAGCGGTGCGACGAGCGGGTTGGCGTCCAGTTTGGCGGCCGCCCGGGTGGCCGTGTCGGCGTCGCCCAGGTCGAGCAGGCGGTCGCCCACTTCGAGGGCGAGCGGGTCGCCGTCGGGCAGTGTGGCGAACACCGTGGCCAGCTGCTTGCGGGCGGCGTCCTTGTTCCCGGTGCGGCTCTCGACGACGGCCAGCCCCATGCCGAGGAGGGCGTTGTCCGGGTGACTCCGAACGCCCCGGTCGAGGACGTCGCGGGCTTCGGTCAGGTTGTCGGCGGCCACGCTGTCCGCGTGGGCCAGAATGACGTCCACGTTCTCCCGCCCGCCGGGGATGCTCTTGTAGGCGTAACCGATCGCCTCGCGGGCGCGGTGGCGGCGGTCGAACTCGTCCTGGTAGCGGGCGTAGGCCAGGTGGGCGACCAGGTCGTCCGGCTTCCCCTTCTTGTCGGTCAGCAGCTTGTCCATCAGCTCGTCGGCCTGCTTCTGGGCGTCCGGGGTGCCCAGGTCCCTCTTGAGCAGCACGGCCAGCCGCAGGTACACTTCCGGCCCGGCCTTGCCGGTGTTCACGGCCGCCCGCAGGTGCTCGGCCACGGCCTTCTTGTCGGCGGTGGTGGTGCCGTCGTCGCACCGGGCGAGCAGTTCGAACGGGGCCGGGTCGTCGCGGAGGGCGGGGTCTTTGCGGAGGTACTCCACCTCCTTGCGGGCGAACCCGGGTTTGCCCAAGAGCAGGTACAGTTCGGCCAACTGCTGCCGCTCTCTGGTCCGGCCCGGTTGCGCCTGGAGGGCCATGTTGTACTCTTCGAGCGACTTGTCCCACAGCCGCCACGCCTCCCGCGGGCGGGCGATGCTGCCGCGGGCGTACTCGTCGTACACGGCGGCCAGCTCGAACCGCACGTCGGCCGCGTCGGCCGGCTTGTACGACAGGTAGCGGTCGTAAAATTCGACCGCCCGGGCGAAGTTCCGCTCCTTGGCGGCCTCTCGGGCCAGCTCCCGCCACTGCTCGGCCTGCCGCCCGGCCTGGAGCAGGTAGGCCGCGGTGGCGACGCCGACGAACCCCGCCACCGCGGCCAGCACGACCACCAGCCGCTTGGTCTTGAGCACCCGCGGCGGGTGCGTCGGGCGGACGGGGCGGCTCATGGGGGGACTCCGGGGGGTGGGCAATTGTAGAGCGAAAACGGGCCGAAAGTCGTCACCTACGGGAACGCCGATGCCGTCGCCGATCGTGTTGAGTTTCGACGTGGAGGAGCACGACCGCATCGAGGCGGCCGTTCACCTGAGCGTCTCGCCCCACCTGAAGCGGACCTACGCCGACCGCATGGAGGCGGCCACCCGCCGGCTGCTGGACCAACTGGCCGCCGCCGGCGACGTGCCCGCCACCTTCTACGTCGTCGGCGAGATCGCCGTTTCGCACCCGCGGTTGGTGCGGGACATCGCCGCCGCCGGGCACGAGATCGGCTCGCACAGCCACACCCACTGGCGGATCCACCGCTTCACACCGGACGCGTTCCGCGAAGACCTGAAGCGCAGCGTCGACGCCCTGGAGCAGGTGAGCGGGCGGAAGGTGTTCGGCTTCCGCGCCCCGACGTTCAGCCTGACGGCCCCGACGGCGTGGGCGGTCGACGAACTGGTGCGGGCCGGGCTGACCTACGACAGCTCCATTTTCCCCGTGCGGCACGACCGCTACGGGGTGCCGGCCGCCCCGCGGGGGCCGTTCCACCTGGAAGGCACCGCCGGCCGCATCCTGGAACTGCCGCCGCTCACCCTCCGCAGGTTCGGGCAGAACCTGCCGGTCGCCGGCGGCGGGTACTTCCGCCTCTTCCCGCTCTGGTTCATGCGGGCCGGGCTGACGCAGGTGGCCGACGTGCCGAACGCCGTGGGGATGCTCTACTTCCACCCGTGGGAGTTCGACCCCGGCCAGCCGCAGTTGCCGCTCGGCAAGGTGTCCCGCTTCCGCACCTACGTCGGCGTCGGCAGGAGCGAGCGGCGGTTGGGGAATTTGCTGACCGCGTACCGCGGGCGGTTCCGCCGGGCGGTCGACGTGGCGAACGACCTGGCGACGGCCGAACTGCCGAGCTTCCGGCTGGCCGAGAGTAGGGGCCACTGACGTCAGAGGACAGAAGTCAGCGGTCGGATGTCGGCGGCTGCCGTCCGTCCTCTGCCCTCTGCCCTCTGGTCTCAGTCGAGCTGGTACGGGCTGCTCGCGTCGTGCTCGTGGCGGATCTCGTCCACGTAGTCGGGCGTGCCCTTCGGCCCCCGCCACCCCTTCCGCCCCTCGCCGGCGTACAGGGCGTTGGCCGCGTTGAACACGATGCCGTTCGCCCGGCTGACGTTCTTGTAGGCGTGCACCACCCCCGGCGGGACGATGAGGGCGAACGCCGCCCCGTCGCCCACGTCCTTCACCTCCTTGCGGCCGAACGTCGGCGACCCCTTCCGGGCGTCCCACAGGTAGACGCGGAACAGGCCGGGGCCGATGAAGCAGAAGTAGTCGGCCTGCTCGACGTGCTCGTGCGGCCCGCGGGCGACGCCCGGGTTGGTCATCGACACGTAGGCCATCACCGGGCGGTACTCGGGCGGCACGTCGTCGTCGCGGAACAGCTCGGCCAGCCACCCGCGGGCGTCGGCGTAGAACGGGATCGGCTTCCACACCACCCCGTCGATGGGGCCGGGGGTGAAGGTCATGTTTGTAACCTCGGGGGAAGGCCGGTAGGCAACCGGCCGGCGTCTCGTTACACTTTGTGTGCGGAACCCCGCCCGGCAAGCCCTTTCCCCCGCCGAGGTGTTTCTCCGATGCTCCGCCGACTCGCCGCCCTGCTCGCCCTCACCGCCGCCCTGCCGGCGTTCGCCGCCGACCCGCCCGCCACCGTCACCGTGGTGAGCGCCACCCTCAAGGACGGGAAGATGGTGGTGACGTCCTACGTCGCCCAGCAGGTGCAAGAGCAGGTCACGGTGAACGAGAAGCAGGGGGACAAGGTGGTGCCCGTGGTGAAGACCGTCACCCGGACGGTGATGACCCCGGTGGCGGTCACGCACGCCGTCAAGGACTTGAAGGCGACCGGCACCGACGGTCAGGCGATCCCCGCCGCCGACCTGGAGAAGAAGCTGAAGGACGGCGGGCCGGTGGTGCTCACGTCCGGCCCGCTCGGGGAGGCCGCGAGGACGGTGTTCAAGGACGGCACCGTGTTCATCGACCAGAGCGCCCCGCCCCAACCGCCCAAGTAACCCACCCCGGACCCCCCCCGCCATGCGCCGCATGCTGTTCGTCGCCGCCATCGCCCTGTTCGCCGCCCCGGCCCCGGCCGCCGACGACCCGCCGAAGGGCGGCGGCACGGTGCAGATGCTCATCGCCAAGATCGACGGGGACGCGCTGGTCACGTCCAGTAGCGTCCAGCAGCAGCGGGCGGTGTCGGTGACGGACAAAGACGGGACGAAGACGATCACCGTCACCGAGACGATCACCACCAGCACCGCCCGCGAACTGAAGTTCCTGAAGGCGACCGGCCCGGACGACAAGGAGGTGCCGGCCGCCGACCTGAAGGAGCGGCTGAAGGACGGCGGGCTGGTGGTGTTCCTGAACGCCCCGCTCGACCCCACCTGGAAGGCCAAGTTCAAGAAGGGTACGCTGTTCGTCGAGTACGCCGCCGCGACGAAAGAGGAGCCGAAGAAAGACGACAAGAAATGACCAGTGACACCTACCGCCCGGAGTTCCCGATGTTCCGCCGATCCGTCGTCGCCGTGGGGCTGCTGACCGCCGCCGCCCTCGCCGCCCCGGTGCCGAAAGGCCCGCCCCCGCCCGCCCCGAAGAGCGGGACGACCGTCACCCTGGCCACCGCCAAGCTGAACGGGGAGACGATCCAGGTCTCGCAGTCGGTGAGCGTGACCGAGGTGGTGATGGTGCCGGAGGTGGTGCAGCAAGGCGGCGAGCAGGTGACGATTTACAAGCAGCAGTTCGCGATGCGACAAGTGCCCGTCACCACCCAGATGATGGTGAAGGGGACGAAGGTGACGACGGCCGACGGCAAGGAGGTGGCCGCCGACGACCTGGCCAAGAAGTTCGGCGACGGGGCGGCGGTGGTGACGGTCCAGCCCGGGTTCGACCCGGAGTGGCGGAAGCTGTTCGCCGACGACGTGCTGTTCCTGGAGCCGACCAACGCCCGCGGGGGCGGGTTCGGGCCTGGCTTCCCCGGCGGCGGCCCGGTCATTCTGCCGGTCGCCCCGCCCCCGCCCCCGCCCGGTGGCGTACCCCCGCCGGCCATCGCCCCGCTGCCCGCTCAGGCCGTCCCGCTGCCGGCCGTGGTTCCCCCGCCCCCGCCCCCCCCCGGTCGAGAAGAAATAACCCTCCCCGAGGTCTGACCCATGCTCCGCGCTCTGTCGCTCGTCGCCGCCGTCGGCGGGCTGGCTGTCGCCGCCCCGGTGCCCAAGGCGCCCCCGCCGCCGGCCCCCAAGACGTCCGCCAACCTGACCCTGGGCACCGGTACACTGAACGGCCAGTTGATCCAGATCACCTACCCCGCCCCTCCGGTGCTGCTCGCGAACCCGGGGGCGAACGCGGCGGTCAACCGCCCTGCCACCCGCACCATGAGTGTTCAACTGGCGGCGGTCAAGGTGACGACGGCCGACGGCACTGAACTGACCGGCGACGACCTGAAGAAGAAGTTGGCCGAGATGCCGGCGGTCGCCCGCAGCACCGTCGCCCTGGACCCGGAGTGGCGGAAGCTGTTCGCCGACGACATGCTGTTCATCGAACCGAGCGGCAAGCCGGCGGCTCCTGGTGCCGTGCTCCCCGGTGGCGGTGCGGTCATCCGCCCGGGGGTGATCCGCCCCGCCCTCCCGGTGGTGCCGCCGGTCGAGAAACTGCCGGTGAAAGAGGAGAAGAAGGAAGAGAAGAAGTGACAGCCGGCGCCGGCGAGCGGCCCGCGTGAACGGGTTGGTTCCCAGTGAAGAACCAGCCCGCTCACGCGGGCCGCTCGCCGTTCCCCCCCTCACGACGCATTCGGAGTGCCACCAATGACCTGCCGTGTGCTGTTCGCCCTGATCGCGTGTGGCACCGTCACCGCCGGCCTGCGGGCGGCCGACCCGCCGGCCACGTCCGTTTCGCACGCTGAGTTGGACCGGCTGGCGGTGGAGGTGCTCAAAGACCTCCACAACCGTGGGGCCGACCTGTACAACTCGGCCGACGCCTCCGCCGCGCTGCGGCTGTACGAGGGCAGCCTGCGGGCGGTCGGGCCGTTCCTCGCGCACCGGCCGAAAGTGCAGGCGGTCATCGCCGACGGGCTGGCCGAGGCGGCCAAACTGGACGGGGCGAAGGCGCAGGCGTACCGCCTGCACGAGGTGATGGAGCAGGCGCGGGCCGAGTTGAAGGCGGCCATGAAGGCGGACGCCGACGCCAAGCCGGCCCCGATGCCCGAGCCGAAGAAGCCCGACCCGAAGCCGGAGCCGCCCAAACCCGCCCCGCCGGCGGTCGGGTCGCTGACGGGGGTGCTCACCCTGGACGGCAAGCCGCTGGCGAAGGCCGACGTCACCGTCGTTTCGCTCACCCTGCCGTCCCCGCGGGTGTTCACGACCACCGCCGACGCCGCCGGCAGGTTCGCCTTCCCGGCCGAGTTGCCGCCGGCCACGTACGCGGTCATGGTGACGGGGGCCACGGCCGTGCCGGCGAAGTACCAGTCCACCCGCACGTCGGGGGTGGAGGTGGTGGTGAAGGCGGGTGAGCAGTCGGCCAACGTGAAACTTCAGTCGAAATGATCGCCGGCCGCGGATTCCGGTGACGGACTTGCCGAGTGGTCCGTCGGGATCGACCGCGCCGCCGGCCGGCCCATTTTCCCTCAAGCCACCCGCCGCCCGAGGTGGAATTGCCGCCCGATCCGGTCGATCCCATTCAGGCCTCTCCATACGTGGCCTCGGAAGGATTCGACCCATGTTCAGCATTCGCCGCCTGGCCGCCCTGACGCTGGCGTTCCCGGCACTCGCCTTCGCCCAGTCCCCGCCACCCAAACCGGCCACGGCCCCGCCGCCGATGCCGATGACCCCGGCGGTCGTGCCCGCCCCGGTGGTGGCGGTGCCCGACCCGAACGCCCCGGCCCCCACGCCCTGCACGGCGTGCGAGGAGCCGGCCGCCGACGAACCGGAACGGTTCCTCGTCGAGAAACTGCTCGGGAACACCGCCGGCGGTCAGCGGCTGCTGGACAACGGCTGGCGGATCTACGGGTGGACGCAGGGGTCGTTCACCACCGGCAGCGTCCGCCGCAGCACCCTGCCGGTGCCGTTCATCGACCGGGCCGAGCAGCTGTCGCTCAACCAGAACTGGCTGCACGTCGAGAAGGCGGTGGACACCAGCAAGAAGGAGTTCCAGATCGGCGGGGCGACCGACCTGATCCTGCCGGGCACCGACGGGCGGTTCACCATCTCCCGCGGGCTGCTGAACGACCAGCTCGGGCGGGACTACCCGATCGACCTGTTCCAGGCGTACCTGGACTTCTTCGCCCCGAACGTCGGCCCGCAGGGGACCATCTTCCGGGTGGGTAAGTTCGCCACCCACTGCGAGTACGAAACCGTCCAGGCGATCACCACCCCGTTCGTCAGCCGGTCGTACCTGTTCCAGTACAACCCGTTCACCCACACCGGGGTGAACGCCATCACCCAGTTGACCGACGACGTGTCGGTGTCGAACGGGATCGTGCTGGGGAACGACAACTTCATCGACCCGGCCGCCCGGCTGACGTACCTCGGGCAGATCAAGTGGGCGCCGAAGGACGGCAAGTCGTCGATCCTGTTGAACGTGTCCGCGACCAACCCGCGGTTCGACCCGGTCGAGAACTTCGCCTTCTACAACGTGTACAACCTGCAGTTCACCCACAAGGTCACCGACAAGCTGCAGTACGTGCTGGACACCAGCTTCTCGCACATGGACAACGTGGTGGTGAACGGGCGGGCCACCTCGGCCAACTGGTACGGGTTCGTCAACTACCTGTTCTACGACCTGACCGACAAGGTGCAGACGAAGGCCCGGCTGGAGTTCTTCGAGGACAGCAAGGGCATCCGCACCGGCACCGCCGGGCTGTACACCGCCCTGACGCTGGGGGCCACCTGGAAGCCGACCACGTGGCTGTGGATCCTGCCCGAGGTGCGGTACGACCACAACTCGCGCGGGCGGCCGTTCGAGGGGAACCAGGACATGTTCACCGCCACCATCGGCGGCCTGGTGCGGTGGTAACGTGACCGGATAATGGAACCGGGAACGCACTGACCGGGTGGGTGAAAGCTCACCCGGTCAGTGCGTTCCCGGTTCCACTTCAGTACCCGGCCGTGATCGGTCCCTCGTCGCTCACCAGCGGGGACAGGTCGGGCGAAACGAGAATGTGCCGCAGGTCGCGCTCCCGCCCGTCCACCGTCACGGCTCGTTTCAC
The DNA here is from genome assembly GCA_964390195.1 of uncultured Fimbriiglobus sp. Taxonomy (GTDB): domain Bacteria; phylum Planctomycetota; class Planctomycetia; order Gemmatales; family Gemmataceae; genus JALHQU01. Next base: position 11,346 of record CAYMHO010000100.1, read on the forward strand.
CAGCCGCACCCCGTGGCTGTAGTCCACATACGTGTTGACGTGGACGACGGTGAGCGGCTGAATCGGTATGCCGTCTGTCTTGTGCCACCCGTAGATGGCCACCCGGTTCGCCTTCTCGGTCAGCCGGTTCGACACCACCACGTCCTTCTTGATCCCGGCCACCAGTTCGCCCAGCTTCTTCCCCTCCCGCTGGCCCTCGATCAGTTCGTGGTGCTTGAGGAACGTGGCGACCGCCTCGCGGTCGGTGGTGAGCGGCTTCGGTTCGAGCTTCACCGTCGCCGACTTGGACACCTCGTCCGCGATCTTACGGGTCGGCAGGGCGCACCCGAACCGCTCCGCGATGTACGCCGCCGTCATCGGGGCCATTGGCACCCGCACGAAGTCGGTGTCGCTGCCGACCGCCAGGTAGTCCGGCATCACCTCCAGCACCGCCGTGTGCTCCTTCCCCTTCGCGTCCTTCGCCGTCACTTTCAGTTGGTGGAAGGTGCGGAGGAAGTCGGGCACGTTCCCGCGGGCGATCTCGTCCGCAATCGCCGCTTCTCGCTCTTTCGGCTTCATCCCGTCGAGTTTGGCGAAGAACGCCTTCCCGCCGACGGCGTCGGCAGGCCGCTTGGGAATGCCGGGGGCGGGGTGCACCCACTTGGCGTAGGCCCGCGGCCCGCCGAACGCGCCCCACGCCGGTTTCGGCCAGTCGTCGGTCAGCCCGCGGAGCAGGCCGTTCATCTCGCCCACCAGGGCTGTGTGCAGGATCTTCACCTTCGGGTTGGTGTGAACGTGCAGGGCCAGTTGTCCGTTCAGCCCGACGCGGTGGACGAAGTCGTCGCCCGTCGTCTCGGTCAGCGTCACGTCCGTCTCGAACCGCTTCCGCATCCGCTCGGTCGCCCGGAACGTGCCGCCGTCCGGCCCGACCACCCTCTTGCCGTCGAGCGTGATATCCCGGTCGTCGTAGGCGATCACCACCAGCCGCCGGGTCTTGTCGCCCTTCAACCAGGCGAGCAACTTGTCGCCGTGCTTGTCGTCGTCGCTGTAGCTGTAGTTGGCATCCAGAAAGACGAACCGCTCGACCTCGGCCGGCACCGCCTTCCCGCCGTCCAGGTAGCCGAACAGGAAACTGCCGCCGCCGCTGTGACCGGCGAGCGTGATGCGCACCTCGCCCATCGGCAGCCACCCGCGGACCGCCTCGACCACCTCCCGGATGCGGGCCGGGCCGTCGGTCTGCTTCTTCTTCCACGCCGGCCAGCTCAGCCCCTCCGCCTCGGTGCAGGCGAGGACGACGTTCTCCGTCGGCGTCAGCGCCCGGAGGGTTCGCACCTGGGCCGCGACGTGCTGGATGTCGAAGTGCCAGTCGAGGCCGTCGGCCTTCCCGCACCCGAGTGTCTGCTCGATGCTGTTGCCGTTCGGCGTGGCGTAGATGACCAGACGAGTCGGTCGCTTGGGATCATAATCCTTCGCCGCGGTCATCCGCACCCGCACGCCGTCGCTCACCCACCCTTCCCGCACCTGCTCGTCGAACCACGGGCTGCGGCGAAACCCCGGCAGTTCGGCCGCGGGCAGCGGGCTGGCGAGCAGGAGCAGCACGGCGAGTCGGAGTGACGTGGAAGGGTTGAACACCGGCCACCCCCGGAAGTTGGTTGCGTCGGACGCTTCGCCGGTACATTATGCCCAACCTCGGACGCCCGCCCCTCCTCTTCTCCGGTGAACCATGCGTTCGCTCGCGTTCTGGCCCCTGGCCGCGCTCGCCATTCTCCCCCCGATGTTGCCGGCCGCCGACGAGTACAAGCTGCACACGTTCGCGCGGCAGCAGCTCACCAACGAGTACTACTCGGAGGGGGCGAATGCCGGCGACATCAACGGCGACGGGAAGGTCGACGTGGTGTCCGGGCCGTACTGGTACGAGGGGCCGGACTTCAAGACGAAGCACGAGATCTACCCGGCCAAGCCGCAGAACCGCGAGGGGTACGCGGACAACTTTTTTAGCTGGGTGTACGACTTCAACGGCGACGGCAAGAACGACGTGCTGACCGCCGGCTTCCCCGGCAAGCCCGGGTACGTCTACGAGAACCCCGGCGCGGGCGGGTACGACAAGCCGTGGAAGCGGCACGAGGTGCTCAAGGCGGTGAGCAACGAGTCGCCGCAGTTCGTGAACGTGATCGGCACCGAGCAACCGGAACTGGTCTGCACGCAGGACGGCAAGTTCGGGTTCGCCTCGTTCGAGCCGAAGAAGGGGTTCGAGCCGTGGAAGTTCCACGTCATCTCGGTGATGGACGCGCCGAAACCGTTCGGCCACGGCCTCGGGGCGGGCGACGTGAACGGCGACGGGCGGGTGGACGTCCTCATCACCGACGGCTGGTTCGAGCAGCCGGAGGCGAAGGCGGACACCGCCCGGTGGGACTTCCACAAGGTGAAGTTCACCGACTCCTACGGCGGCGCGGAGATGCACGTGTACGACGTGGACGGCGACGGCAAGAACGACGTCATCACCAGCCTGGCGGCGCACGACTTCGGCCTGGCGTGGTACAAGCAGGTGACGACGGACGACAAGACGACGTTCGAGAAGCAGGTCATCATGGGCGACCGCCCGGCCGCCAACCCGTTCGGCGTGGTGTTCAGCGAGCCGCACTCGGTGGCGCTGGCGGACATGGACGGCGACGGGCTGAAGGACATCGTCACCGGGAAGACGTTCTACTCGCACCACAAGCAAAGCCCGATGTGGGACGCCGGGGCGGTGGTGTACTGGTTCAAGCTGACCCGCACGAAGGAAGGCGTGGTGTGGGTGCCGCACAAGATCGACGGCGAGGCGGGCATCGGCCGGCAGGTGAGCATCGCCGACGTGAACGGGGACAAACTGCCCGACGTGGTGGTCGGCGGGATGGTCGGCGTTCACGTGCTCACGCACAAGGCGGAGGCGACGACGAAGGAGAAGTGGGAGGCGGCCCAGCCGAAGAAGGTGAAGTTCGAGGAGGTGAAGTCGATCCGCGGGCCGCTGTCCGTCATCGACGCGAAGACCGGGAAGGTGGCGGACGCCCTCGAAGGGGAGGAGTTGAAGGTGGTGAAGGCGTCGGCGGGGACGACCAGCGTGCAGAAGATGGGCGGGTTCAAGGCCGACAAGTGGAGCGGGGACGCCCAGTTGTTCTGGAGCGGGGCGAAGAAGGACGCGACGCTGACGCTGGAGTTCGAGGCGAAGGCCGGCAAGTACGACCTGACCGTGGTGACCACGATGGCCGCCGACTACGCCGTCGTACAGTTCGGCGTGGACGACAAGCCGGTCGGCAAGCCGATCGACTTCTACCACTCGCCGGACGTGGTGACGAGCGGACGACAGGCACTCGGCACGATCGAACTGAAGGAGGGCAAGCACACGCTCACCCTCACCGTCACCGGGGCGAACCCGTCGGCCGCACCCAAATACATGGTCGGGCTGGACTACCTGTTGCTGAAGCCGGCGAAGTGACAGACACCGATCTGACTCGCCCACCGGACCCCACGCGGACGCCCAACCGGGGCGGGATCGGCCCCTCACCCCCTTCTCATGTAATGCCCCGGCGGGGCGTGTGTTAGCATTGCGTCTGACACCCGCACTCGCCGAGGGCCGTCCATGCCCGCCCGCCGCCTCGTCGTCCCCGTCGCCCTGATGTTCGCCGGCGCGACCTTCGCCGCCGACAAGCCCACCACCGACGAACAGACCCGCTTCTTCGAGAACAAGATCCGTCCGGTCCTGGTGGAAAAGTGCTACTCCTGCCACAGTGCCGACACCCCCAAGGGGGCGAAGGGCGGGTTGCGACTGGACACCGCCGCCGGGCTGAAGGCGGGCGGGGACAGCGGCCCGGCGGTGGTCGCCGGCAGCGCGAAGAAAAGCCCGCTCGTCAACGCCCTCCGCGAGAGCGGCGGGATGAAGCTGATGCCGCCCAAGGAGAAGTTGCCGGCCGAGGTGATCGCCGACTTCGAGAGGTGGATCAACGACGGGGCGGTGGACCCCCGCACCGGTGGCAAGGCGGACGTGAAGGCCGTTGCCGACCCGAACAAGGGTAAGGACCACTGGGCGTTCCAGCCGGTCAAGGAGCCGACCGTCCCGAAGGCGACCGCGTGGGCGACCAGTCCGGTCGATGCGTTCGTCGCAGCCGGCTGGCTAGACAAGAAGCTCACCCCGGTCGCCGACGCCGACAAGCGGACGCTCATTCGCCGGGTGACGTTCGACCTGACTGGCCTGCCGCCGACCTCCGCCGACATCGACGCCTTCCTGAAAGACACCTCGCCGGACGCCTACGCAAAACTGGTGGACAAACTGCTCGCCTCGCCCGCCTTCGGCGAGAAGTGGGGCCGGCACTGGCTGGACGTCGCCCGGTACGCCGAGAGCAGCGGGAAGGAGCAGAACGTGTTCTACCCGCACGCCTGGCGGTACCGCGATTACGTCATCGCCGCGTTCAACGCCGACAAGCCGGTCAACCAGTTCTTCATGGAGCAACTGGCCGGCGACCTGTTGGACAGCAAAGACGACACCGACAAGGCGAACAAGATCATCGCCACCGGCTTCCTGGCCATCGGGGCGAAGTCGCACAACGAGCGGAACCGCAAACAGTTTGAACTGGACGTGGCCGACGAGATGATCGACGCCTTCAGCCAGGGGATGCTCGGGCTGACGGTGGCGTGTGCCCGCTGCCACGACCACAAGTTCGACCCCGTCCCGCAGAAGGACTACTACGCCGTCGCCGGCATCTTCACCAGCACCGAACTGAAGACGGGCAACGCCGGCACGGTCGGCGGGCGGGGTGGCATCTCGGCCGCCAAACTGCCGGACGGGGCGGACGTGCCGATCGGCCCGACCCTGACGAAGGCCGAAGTGGGCAAACTGCGGGACCAACTGGCCGACCTGAAAAAGCAGCGGGATGAGGCCATCGAGGAAGGCCGCAAGAGCATGGAGGTGAACATCCGGCTGGTCGGCCTGGTCACCCGCATCGGCGTGGTGGAGAGCCAGATCGAGCAGTACGACGCGGACAACACGCACAAGAAGATCGCCATGGCCGTCGGCGACAAGGTGTTCCCGAAGGACATGCCGGTGCACATCCGCGGGGAGGTGGACAAGACCGGCGAGGTGGTGCCCCGCGGGGTGGTGCAGGTGCTCGGCAACACCGGCCTGAAGATCCCCCGCGGCACCAGCGGGCGGAAGCAACTGGCCGAGTGGGTGGCGAGCGAGAAGAACCCGCTGACCGCCCGCGTGTACGTCAACCGCGTGTGGCTGCACCTGTTCGGCAAGGGGATCGTCTCCAGCCCAGACAACTTCGGCACGACAGGTCAGAAGCCGAGCCACCCGGAGTTGCTGGATTATCTCGCCAGTACCTTCACCAAGAACGGGTGGAGCACCAAGAAGCTGGTGCGGGAACTGGTGCTCAGCCACACCTACCGGCTGAGTTCGGAGTACCACGCGAAGAACGACGCGGTGGACCCGGACAACGTGCACCTGTGGCGGATGAGCAAGCGGCGGCTGGACGCCGAGGAGATCCGCGACGCCATGCTGGCGGTGAGCGGCGAACTGGACAGCAAGCCGGCGGACGGCTCGCCGGTGGCCAAGCTGGCCGGCACCAGCCAGTTCATCGGGCGGTTCATGGGGCCGCTCCTGACCGACAGCAACAAGCGGAGCGTGTACCTGCCGATCGTGCGGGAGAACGTGCCGGAGAGCCTGGAACTGTTCGACTTCCCCGACGCCAGCCTGGTGAGTGGGGCGCGGGACGACACCTCCGTGCCGGCCCAGGGGCTGTACATGCTGAACAACCCGCAGGTGATGAAGTGGGCGGACGCCGCCGCCGGCAAGCTGAAGAAGTACGACAGCGAGACGGAGAAGATCCAGGCGGCGTTCAAGATGACCCTCGGCCGGCTGCCGACGGCGAAGGAAGAGGCGGCCGCGGCGAGCTTCATGACCAAGTTCAAGAAGACGGAAAGCCGGAACGTGGGCGGCGGGTTCCGCCCCGGCGTCCGGCCGGGTCTGGGTGGTCGCCCCGGCACCACCGACGTGGAAGCGATGGCCTGGGCCGCCCTCATCCAAGGGCTGTTCTCCACCGCCGAGTTCCGGTACCTGGATTAACCCCCAACGAGCCGCGACCGCGAGGGAGCGGCACTTCTTCCTGACTCACACCGCCGCCATCCGCTCCCTTGCGGTCGCGGCTCGTTCCGAGGCTCCCATGCTCCGCTACGCCGCCACCCCGGATCACCTGTCCCGCCGAACCGCCCTGCAACTGAGCACCTGCGGGTTCGGGGCCGTCGCCCTCGCCGGGCTGCTCGGCCAGCAGGCGCAAGCCGCCGATGCGAAAACGGACGACAACCCGCTGTCACCGAAGAAGCCGCACTTCCCGGCGAAGGCCAAGCACGTCATCTTCCTGTGCATGACCGGCGGGCCGAGCCACGTGGACACGTTCGACTACAAACCGAAGCTGAAGGCCGACGACGGGAAGGAGCCGCCGAAGGGGATCGGCCGCGGGTTCGGCGGGGGCAAGCTGCTCGGCTCGCCGTTCGAGTTCAAGAAGTCGGGCAAGAGCGGGCTGATGATCTCCGAGCTGTTCCCCAACCTGCAAAAAGTGGCCGACGACCTGTGCGTGCTGAACGGCATGCACACCAACGTGCCGGCCCACCCGCAGGCGTTCCTCACCCTGCACACGGGCACCGCCCAGTTCGTGCGGCCGAGCCTGGGGGCGTGGACCCTGTACGGCCTGGGCAGCGAGAACCAGAACCTGCCCGGCTTCGTGAGCATCAACCCGCCGACCGGCAACGGCGGGTCGCAGAACTACGGCAGCTCGTTCTTGCCGGCGGTGTACCAGGGCACCACCATCAGCACCCGCGGCGGGCAGGGCGGGGTGAGCAACATCAAGAACCCGAAGTTGTCCGACGAGGCCCAGCGGGAGCAACTCGACTTCATCCAGGCGGTGAACAAGGAGAAGCTGGCGAAGGACAAGGAGAACCAGCAGGTGGACGGCGTCATCGGCAGCTACGAACTGGCCTTCCGCATGCAGAAGGACCTGCCGAAGGTGATGGACATCAGCAACGAGAAGAAGGAGACGCTGGACCTGTACGGCATCGGCGGCGGCGGCGGGCGGCCGGGCGGTGGCGGCGGGTTCGGCGGCGGGGGCGACGAGTTCGCCCGCCAGTGCCTGCTCGCCCGGCGGATGGTCGAGGCCGGGGTGCGGTTCGTCGAACTCACCTACGGCAACTGGGACCAGCACCGCAACCTGAAAGCGGATCTCGAGCGGCACGGGCAGAACATCGACAAAGCTATCGCCGGCCTGCTCACCGACCTGAAGAAACGCGGGCTTCTGAAGGACACGCTGGTGGTGTGGTGCGGCGAGTTCGGCCGCACCCCCTACGCCCAGGGGACCGACGGCCGCGACCACAACCACCGCGGGTTCACCGCCTGGATGGCCGGCGGCGGGGTGAAGGGCGGCATGACATACGGCAAGACGGACGACTTCGGGTACGAGGCGGTGGAAGGGAAGGTCCACGTCCACGACTTCCACGCCACCATCCTGCACCTGTTGGGCCTGGACCACGAGAAGCTGACGTTCAAGTACGCCGGCCGCGACTTCCGCCTGACTGACGTCCACGGCAACGTGGTGAAAGAAGTGATCGCCTGAAGTGGTCTTGACGAGCCGCGACCGCCCGGGAGCGGGGTGTGCAATCACCCGCTCCCTGGCGGTCGCGGCTCGTTGGTCTTCAACTCAGGATCGCCTTCATCGGCTGGCCGAAGTCCACCTCCAGCCGCTTGCGGCCGGGCAGCGCCAGCTTCTTCGCGTCCAGCCCGAGCAGGTGCAGCACCGTGGCGTGCAGGTCGGTCACGTAGTGCCGGTCTTCGACGGCGTGGAAGCCGAGTTCGTCCGTCGCACCGTGAACGGCCCCCTTCTTCACCCCGCCGCCGGCCAGCCACACGCTGAACCCGTACGGGTGGTGGTCCCGTCCGCCGCTCCCCTCCGCCCCCGGCGTGCGGCCGAACTCCGACCCCCACACCACCAGCGTGTCGTCGAGTAGCCCCGTACGTTTCAAATCGGCCAGTAACCCGGCGATCGGCTTGTCCACCTGCTTGCACAGCCCCGGATGGCTCTTGAGGAGGTCCGAGTGGGCGTCCCACGCGCCGGCCCCGCCGTTGCTCCCGTGGAAGATCTGGATGAACCGCACGCCTTGCTCGGCCATCCGCCGGGCGGCCAGGCATTGCCTGCCGAACTCCTTCGTGTCGGCCTGGTCCAGCCCGTACAGTTTCTTCACCTCGTCCGTCTCTTGGTCCAGGTTCATCACCTCGGGTACGGCCGTCTGCATCTTGAAAGCCAGCTCGTAGCTCTTCAGTTTCGCCCGGATGTGCGGGTCGTCGGGCGTCCGCTCGGCGGCCAGTCCGTTCAACTGCCCGATCAGGTCGAACTGGGCCTTCTGCTTCTCCGCGCTCTGGTCCTTGCCCGGCAGGAATGGGAGCGGGTTCTTCGGGTCGACGTTCAACGGCACGCCGGCGAACTCCGGCCCGAGGTAGTTGCTGCCGTGCCCGGCCTGCCCGCCGCAGCAGTCGGCCAGCGGCTTGCCGAGTACCACGAAGCTCGGCAGGGAGTCGTTCAAACTGCCCAGCCCGTAGCGGATCCACGAGCCGATGGTGGGGAAGGGGCCTTCGAGGGCGTGCCGGCCGGTGTGGAACTGGAGCTGCGCCCCGTGGTCGTTGTCGGTCGTCCACATGCTCCGCACGACCGCCAGTTCGTCCGCCATGCCGCCGACGTGCGGCCACCAGTCGCTCACTTCGAGTCCGCTCTTGCCGTACTTCTTGAACCCCGTCTGCATCTTCATCAGCTTCGGCTGCACCTTGTGCAGCCCCGGCACGAACTCGCGGAGGTTCTTCTTCAGGTGGGGCGAATCCAACACCGTCTTGTGAGGCGACTCGGCGATGGTTTTGCCGTCGTACTTATTCAACTCGGGCTTCGGGTCGAACGCCTCCATGTGCGAGGTGCCGCCGACCATGAACAGCCAGATCACCCGCTTGATCTTGGGGGCGAAGTGCGGCTTGCCGTCGGGCGGGGTCCAGTCCTTGTCGTCCGGGTCGGCGGCCCGCACGCCGTCGCGGTGCAGCAGGTGGGCGAGCGCGATGCCGCCGAGGCCGGAGGCGAGAAAGTGTCGGCGGTGCATAACGGCCTCCAATGTCGCCGCCCCGCTCCGCGGGGGGTCTTGGGTCCGCCCGCGGAGCGGGGCGGCGACTCTCTCACCGGATGGTCGTGAAGTCGGCGTGGTTGAACAGCACCTGCACCAGCGCCGCCGGGGTGTTCTTCGCCAGGAACTCCGTACACAGCTTCGCTTCCTGCTCGGTGGGCGAACGCAGCAGCACTCGGCGGAACGCCTCGCCCACCAACGCGGGCGGCTCCTTCGCCGTGATGGTCTTCGCTACCGCCTCGGCCGCTCGCGCCGACACCTTGCTGTTCACCAGGGCCATCGCCTGTTGCGGCACCACGGTGTTGCTCCGCCGGTAGCACTCCGTCGGGCTGGGGCCGTCGAACGTACTCAGGAACAGGTTCGACTTCTCCGGGGCGTGGCGGTAGTAGATGCTCCGTCGCAGTTTTGGGGCGTCGTCGTTGTGGTCCAACTCCGGCCCGCCGGCGGTGGCGTCCAGCAACCCGCTCACCGACAGCAGGCTGTCACGCACCGCCTCGGCCTCCAGCGGTCGCGGGTTCATCCGCCACACCAGCAGGTTGTCCGGGTCGGCCTTGCGGTTCGCCTCCGCCGCCGGGCCGGTGAAACTGCTCGCCATCCGGTACGCCTTGCTCGTCATCATCAACTTGTGCAACTTCTTCACGTCCCAGTCGCTGTTCATCAACTCGACGGCCAGCCAGTCGAGCAACGCCGGGTGGCTGGGCGGGCGGCCGTTCTTGCCGAAGTCGAACACGGTGGGCACGAGCGGCTGGCCGAAGTGCCTCAGCCACAGGTGGTTCACCAGCACGCGGGCGGTGAGCGGGTTCTCCTTCGACGTGACCCACGCGGCGAGGGCCGCCC
>CAYMHO010000101.1:0-4397 GCA_964390195.1 uncultured Fimbriiglobus sp.
CCTCCCAGAACAGGGCGTGGTTGTGGTGCCCGCCGCCGTTGTTGATGACCGCCTGGCGGATCGACTCCGGCACGCTCTTGATCTCGCGCAACAGGGTGACGACGTCTTTGCCCGCCTGATCGGGGGCCGACTCGAGGGCCTTGTTCAGGTTGTCCACGTAGGCCTTGTGGTGCCGCTGGCTGTGGATCTCCATCGTCATCGCGTCGATGTGCGGCTCGAGCGCGTTGAAGGCGTAGGGCAGGGTCGGGAGGGTGTGCGCCATGAGAAAGTCTCCGGGATGGACAGGCAGGGGTAGTGTAGCGATCCGGTTAGCCGCGAGACGAAGGCGAGCGCGACCCACGCGCTCGCCTTCGTCTCGCGGCTAACCGGATGCCGTTGCCCGAATTGTTGACGTGACCAGCGCACCTCGCCCACAATAGCTACATTGCGGAGGAACCGCCGCCCGTCGCCCGACGTCAGACCCGCCACCCTTCGCACCTCCCCGGAGCCTGCCGATGCCCCTCCCGCGTGGCTTGCTCGCCGTGCCGTTCGCCCTCATTGCGCTCGCCCACCCGACGGCGTTCGCCCAGCAGCCGTTGAACCCGGAGCAGCAGGCCGAGCAGGCGCTCGCCGCCGGGCAGAACGCGCTCAAGGCGAACGACCCGAACACCGCCGCCGCCAAGTTCAACGAGGTGCTCCAGAAGTTCGGCAACACGCGGGCGGCACTCGGGGCGAAGTTCGGGCTGGCCGGCATGCAGTTCACGGCGGACACCCCGGACGTCGCGAAGGCGGTGGAGCTGCTGAAGCAGCCGGCGGAGGACGGCGGGTTCGCGGACCGCGGGCCGGCCATGTACCAGTACGCGACGTGCTTCCGCCTGCTCGGGCTGAAGGAGTTGGAGAAGGGCGGGAACGACGCCAAGAAGAACGCCGACGCCAAGTTCGCCGAGGCGCAGAAGTGGTACTACGCCGCCCGCGTGTGGTACGCCGAGAAGAAAGAAGCCGACTGGTCGGCGCGGTCGCAGTGCGATCAGGCCGAGATGGAGGTTCGGCTGGGCAAGGTGAAGGACGCCCGCGGCACCACCGAACCGTTCACCAAAGACGCCGCGTTCGCCAAGAGTCCGCACAAGTCGCTCGGGCTATACCAGTACGGCCTCGCCAGCTTCCTCGACAAGGACTACCCGGCCGCGTTCCGGGCGCTGAACCAGACGGACGTGTTCAAGCACCCGACGTGCGGCGGGCACGCCCGCTACCTGACCGGCCGCATCCACCATTTGCAGGACGAGAAGGCCGAGGCGAGTGTGCATTACGACGCCGTGCTGGCCGACTACGAGAAGGCGAAGGCGGCCGCGGTGGAGGCGATCAAGGACCCGAACAAGTTCAAGGGCAAGCCGTTCGAGTTGGCCAACCTGCGGGCGCTCGCCACCGGGCCGGTGCCGGAGTACGTCAGCGGGGCCGCCTTCCACACCGCCGGGCTGAAGTACGAGGGGGGCAAGTTCGGCGAGGCGGCGGACAAGTTCGCGGCGTTCATCAAGGCGAACCCGAACGACCCGCTGGCTGCGGACGCGGCGCTGCGGGTCGGCTTCTGCCAGGTGCAATCGCGGCAGTTCGACGAGGCCGCGAAGACACTCGCCCCGATCGCCGAGAAGCACCCGCGGCTGGCCGATCAGGCGATGTTCTGGCTCGGCAAGGCGCAGTTCGGGCTGGCCCAGGGGGTGGACCCGAACAACCCGGCCGAACGGGACAAGCAGACGAAAGCGGCGATCGACACCCTTCGCAAAGCGGCTGACAAGGCGAGGGAGATGAGTCAGACCGACCCGGACGCGAAGGTCCGCCGGTACGACATGCTGTTCGAGTTGGGCGACTCACTGGCCATCGCCAAGTTGCCGAAGGACGCGGCCGCGGCGTACGAGGGGCTGTGGAATGAGAACAACCAACTGCCGGCACTTCGGCGGGAAGAGGTGCTGCAACGGCTGGCCGTCTCGCTCGGGGCGGCCGGGGAGTATCAGCGGTCGGACGACCGGGCCAACGAGTTCCGACGGCTGTTCCCGCAAAGCACGCTCACCGGGGCAGTCGCCTTCCGGAGTGCCGAAAACGCCTACGCTCGGGCAATGGACCTGGCCAAGCTGAACGACAAGAACAAGGCGGAGGAGTTGAAGCAGCGGTACGACGAGGCCGTCGGCAAGTTCAAGGAGGTGGCCGACAAGTTCCCCGAATTCGAGCGAGCGAACCACGCCCGGCTCGGGGCTGCCGTTTGCCTGAGTCAGTTGAACAAACTGGACGACGCGGCGAAGTTACTCGAAGCCATCCCCGGCCCGGACCGCAACGGGGAACTGTCCCTCGCCGCGTACCTTCTGGGGGACATCCTCCTTCGCCACACGCCGCTGAAGGTGGGCGACGACGCGCTCGAGGAGAACAAGGCCCGCGAGAAGCTGACCGCCGCGGCCGCCATGTTCGACAGCTTCGTGAGCGGGAACGCCAAAGCCCCCGAAGCCCCCGCCGCGTTGCTCAAACTCGGGTACTGTCACAAGCGGCTGGGCAGCACCCTGGCCGACCCGAACGAGCGGAACCAGACGCTGCAACAGGCCCGCACGGCGTTCGAGAAACTCGGCAAGGAGTACCCGAAGGACCCGCTCGTCGGCACCGCCACGCTGGAACTGGCGAAGGTGAAGGCCCTGCAAGGCGACCGCGGCGGGGCGATGAACGACCTGCGGAGCGTGTTCACCAGCGAGGCGTCGAAGAACACCCCGAGCGCCCCACTGGCCGCCCTGCACCTGGCCACCATGCTGCGGCAGGAGGGCAAGCCGGCCGACGCCGTCAAAGTGATGGAGGACGCCCGCAAGCAGTACGAGGGCACGCTGGCCGCCGACAAGGAGCGTGCCGACTGGGTGCAGTTGATGAAGTACCACCACGGGGTGGCGCTGCTGGAGGCCCAGAAGCACGCCGACGCCCGAAAGCTGCTCGATGAGGTGGCGCAAGCGGCGAAGGACAAACCGGTCGGCGCGGAAGCGGCGTTGCGGAGCGGGCAGTGCAAACAGGCCGAGGCGCTGAAGGTCATTCAGGACGGCGGCACCAAGCGGGCCCAGGCGGGGAACGACGCGGGCAAGAAGGCCGCGGCCGACCAGGTGTACCAGCAGGGGCGGAACGCCAGCTTCGAGGCGGCCGAGGGGTGGGTGCGGCGGGCGGACGAGCTGAAACAACCGCTGCCGACCGAACCGGCCCGTGCCCGCATGTACTACGAAGCCGCGTGGGCGTTCCGCGAGTTGGCCAACGAGGAGAAGTACCTGGCGATGGAGGAGGCGAAGAAGGCCGCCCACGCCAAACTGCCGGCGAACTCGCCGTGGCCGAACCTGCCGCGGAGCGCGGTCCCGCCCACCCGGTGCGAGCAGCGGGTGTTCGACGCCTACAAGAAGCTGATCGACGAGTTCGCTGACACCGCGTTGTCAGTGGACGCCCGACTGGAGTACGCCGAGCTGCTCGCCGAGCGGGACGCTCACGCCGAGGTGGTGAAGCTGCTGAAGGACGCGCTCGACAGGGAGCCGGCCGACCGCCCCGTTCAGCCGGACACGACGGAGCGGATCCGCCTGCGGCTGGGCGGCAGCCTGTTCGCCACCAAGGAGTTCGCCGCCGCGGCCAAGCAGTTCGACACCGTGACCGCGAACGAGAAGTCCCCCCACCGGCCGCAGGCGATGTACCGGGCGGGCGAGAGCCACGCCGCCGCCGGCGATCACGCGAAAGCGTTCGAGCGGCTGCTGCCCTTCCGCGACAAGGGTGAGTGGCACCAACTCGGCGGCATCAGCGACCGTGCCGTACTGCGGCTGGGTCACGCCCAGATCGCGGCGAAGAAGCTCGATGACGCCAAGACCACGTTCGAGACGCACCTGAACCGCTACGGGGCGCAGAACCCGTTCGCCGCGGAGGTGCGGTACGGGCTGGGGCTGGTTCAACAGGAGAAGGGCCAGCACGACGAGGCGGTGAAGGCGTTCGAGGCGGTCATCGCGTCCACCCAGACCGAAGTGGCGGCGAAGGCCCAACTGCAAATCGGCCAGTGCCGCATGGCGCAGAAGAAGCACGCCGAGGCGGTCAGTTCGTTCCTGCTGGTGCCGTACACCTACGACTACCCCGACCTGACGTTCGCGGCGCTGCTCGAAGCCGCCCGTGCGTTCGAAGAGGACAAGAAGCCGGCCGACGCCGAGAAGCTGCTGAACAAGGTGGTGAAGGACGCCCCGGCCGACTCCGAATGGCACAAGGCCGCCAAGGAGCGGCTGGCGAAGTTGAAGAAGTGAGCGCAGTTCCCCTCTCCCCTGGGGGAGAGGGGCAGGGGTGAGGGGGATGGGGTGTCCAACCACATTCATTTCCCCGGGGGGGGGGGGGGGCGCCCCCCGCCCCCCCCCCCCCCCCCCGCCCCCCCCCCCGCCCCC
>CAYMHO010000101.1:4407-21115 GCA_964390195.1 uncultured Fimbriiglobus sp.
CGCGGGGCGGGCGGGGCGGCGCGCCGCCCCGCCCCCGCCCATGGGGTGTCCAACCACATTCATTTCCCCGTCCCCCTCACCCCCAACCCCTCTCCCCCAGGGGAGAGGGGAGCCAATCCCCGAGGCCACCTCATGCCCCGCTTCCACCTCGCCCTCGCCCTCGCCCTGCTGGCCGCCCCGGCGTTCGCCTACGTCGAGGCGCCAATGTCGTTCGGGGCCATCGTCCAGCAGTCCACCGCCATCTGCACCATGGTGGTGGACAAGGTGGACAAGGCCAACCAGCTGATCATCTACCGCAAGGTGGCGGACATCAAAGGGAAGATGGAGCAGACCACCATCAAGCACAACATCGGCAAGAACGGCCTGCGGCCGGGCGAGTGGCAGGAGATCATGAACTGGGCGGAGGTGGGCAAGACGGCCCTGTTCTTCCACAACGGGAGCGCGAGCGAGACGTTCATCGGCACCAACTGGTACCAGGCGTACCCGCAGGGCGAGTGGTGGGGCATGACCCACGCCGAGCCGTTCCTGCTCCGGAGCTACTGCGGCAAGCCGGAGAAGTGTGCCGCCGCCATCAAGGAGATGCTGGAGAACAAGGAGATCGTCGTGCCGTGCATGGTGGACGGCGACAAGGAGTTGCTGCACAAGAAGACGGCCAAGGTGCAGCGGGTGAAGGCCAGTTTGAAACTCCAGGACTACAACCCGAAGCGGGACTTCGTGGCGTGGGGCGGGGCGAACGACGACGTGCGGAAGTTGACCGGCTGGCCGGGGTTCGAGAAGCTGGCTTCGCTGGGCAAAGGTGATGCAGACGCCCAGTCGGTGAGCGTGCTCGACATCGACGGCGACGGCAAGCCCGACGTCTGCCTGTGTGGCGGGAACAAGGTCTACCTGATGCTGCAAGGGGACGACGGGTACAGCGAGGCGACCCTGCCGGGGTTCAGCGGCGGGGCACGCTCGGGCGTGTGGGCCGATTACACCGGCGACGGCAAGCCGGACCTGCTGCTCGCCACCACCAGCGGCCCGCGGCTGTACACGAACCTGGGCAAAGGCACCTTCCGCGACGACACCCGCATGCTGCCGGTGGAAGACGGGTACAACCTGACGGCCGCCGCGTGGGGCGACTTCAACAACGACGGCAAGCCGGACGTGCTGCTGGCCAACGGGGTGTACGGCCTGCGGGTGTACCTGAACCACCGCCCGGACGACGCGGTCGCCAAGACCGCCCCGCCGAAGCTCGGCCCGTGGCACGCCGTCGGCCCGTTCCGCAACATGAAGGACGTGCCGAAGACGAACGAAACGGCGTTCGAGCCGGAGACCGAACTGACCAAGGACATCGACCCGGCCAAGGTGTACAAGGGCAAGCGGGACACGGAGATCAAGTGGGCGAAGCAGGCGTGGGAGGACAACGGGGTGACCGACCTGACCTCCTACGGCGAAAACTGCGTCACCTATGTGTCCCGCGAGATCGAGGTGGCGGCGGCGATGGACATGCCCGCGTCGTTCGGGTTCGACGACGCCATCACCATCTGGCTGAACGGGGAGAAGTTGCACAGCGAGTTCAAACCACAGGCGGTGTCCCCGGACCAGGTGAAACTGACGCTCAAGCTGAAGCCGGGCAAGAACCGGCTGGTGATGAAGGTGTACAACACCGGCGGCGCGTACGGCTTCTACTTCGGGGCCGGGCAGGAGGGGTTCACCGGCCCGGCGTGGTTCAAGGACGCCTCCGCCGCGTGGGGGCTGGGCGGGTCGGCGAAGGGCGACACCCTGGCGGTGGCCGATTTCGACGGCGACGGCAAACAGGACGTGCTGTTCGGCGGCGGAACGGGGATGTTGTTCCGCAACACGGGCAGCAAGTTCGAGGCGGTCGCCGACAGCGGGCTGAGCTACAAGCCGGGGCGGGTCGGGCCGGCGGTGTGCGACTACGACGGCGACGGCAAACCGGACGTGTTCGTCCCGCAACCGGACGGGGCGTGCAAGCTGTTCCGCAACCTCGGCGGGTTCAAGTTCGCCGACGTGACCTCCAAGGCCGGCGACCTGGGCAAGCCGCTCGGTCACGCGGTCGGTGCCGCGTGGGGTGATTTCGACAACGACGGCAAACCGGACCTCGTCGTCACCTGCCTGAAGGGGCCGAGCCGGTACTTCAAGAACGCCGGTGACGGCACCTTCACCGACAAGACCGAAGCCGTCGGCCTTCACCAGAAGGTGTTCAACACCCAGGCCGCCGTGTTCGCCGACCTGAACGGCGACGGCAAACTCGACCTGATCCTGCACAACGAGGGGCAGGAGTCGGCGGCGCTGTACGGGTCGGGCGACGGGGCGGTGAACGCGGCGGCGGTGGTCAAGCTGCCGCGGGAGTGCGGGTGCTGCGGCGGGGTGTGCCAGGTGACGAACGGCGAAGGCAAGGTGGTGGCCAGTTGCCAACTGCTCGGCGGGGACGCCCGCGGCGGGCAGCCGACTCTCGCCCCGCGGTTCGCCCTCCCGCCCGGCGAGTACAAGGTGACGGTGACGGGCACCGACGGGAAGAGCAAGGAGGCCAAGCTGACCATGACGAAGGAGCCGGCGAAGGTGGCGTTCGAGTAGGCAGTCTTCGCCGCGAGCGTGCGAGCGGTCAACGGACCCCGCTCGCACGCTCGCGGCGGAGAAGGTGTTCGCATCCGCCCCGCCGCGCTGGTACGCTCTCCCCCATCGCCCGCCCCTCGGAGCACCGTCATGGGCGTCTACTGCGTCTGCCTCACCCCCGGCGAGAGCGGCACCCACACCCCCGACCCGCGGGAGAAACTGCGGCACCTCGGGGCGGTGTGCGAACTCACCCCGTCCACCTGGCTGCTCGACACCACCCTGCACACCGGCGGCATCCTCACCCGCCTGGAGGGGGTGCTGGGGAACCACGACCAACTGAGCGTGGTGGAAGTGGCCAAGCGGGGCGACTGGTCGATCATCCAGGGGCCGAAGGTGACGCACGAGGGGGCGTCGGCGTGGCTGGAGCAGCACGTCGGGTCGAGCTGACGCGGCCGGCCGGTGGCGGTCACGGGCGGTCGCCGATCGGCTTCACCTCGCCCAGCTTGGCGACGGCGGCCAGTTCCGGCTTCAGCCGCACCCGGCCGCCGTCGAACACCGTGTGCAGGATGGTGCTGACCAGGTTCGGCGTGCCGCACCCGTCCTCGGCCGGCTCGCCGCCGTCCTTCGTCGATCGGCCGATCACCTTCCCGCGGGCCGCCCCGCCGCCGTACAGGAGCAGCGGGGCCAACCGCGACCAGTGATCCCGCCCGCCGTTCTTGTTCAGCCGCGGGGTGCGGCCCATCTCGCCGGTCGCCACCAGCAGGATCTTGTCGCTCAACCCGCGGGCTTCCAGGTCGTCGACGAACGCCGCCACCGCGTGGTCGAACGCCCGCCCCACCGCCTCCATGCCGTCGAGCATGTTCAGGTTGTTGCCGTCGGCGTGCATGTCCCACACGCCCTCGTACCCGGTGTGGATGGTGACGAACCCGCACCCGGCCTCGCACAGCCGGCGGGCGAGCAGCAGCGTCTTGCCGATGGTCTTGGCGTGGCCGGTGTAGTACCCCCGCTTGCCGCGGTCGGCCTTCTTCCAGTCGTCCTTCGCCACGAACGCCGCGGTGTCGTAGGCGGCCAGCACCTTCGGGTCTTCGCGGGTCAGGTCGAGGGCGTCGGCCGCGCTGCCGCTCAGCAGCACCTCGCACGCCTGCCGCTGCCGCTGGTCGAACTGCTCGTACTGCGGCTCGGTATCGCGGCGGAGGTCGTCCAGGCGGGCGAGCAGCTCGCGGCGGTCGGAGAAGCGGTCGGTGGGCAGGGTCAGCCGCAGGTTCTTTTGCAACTGACCGGTGCCACCCGCCACGAACGGGGCGAACGCCCCGCCGACGTTCCCGGTCGCCGCCAGGTCGCCCCTCCCCTGCCCCTTCGCCACTTTGGCGTCCACCGACTGCGGGTAGACGATGGCGCTGGTGGGCACGCTGGTGACGGGGTCGGTCGGGCCGACGACGCGGGAGTAGAGCGCCCCGATGTTCGCGTTCAGCGAGTTCGGGCCGACGATCGGCTCGATGTTGTGCTCGCCGTTGGCGGTGGCGTAGGACCGCACCACGGTGAACTTGTCGGCGCGCTCGGCCAGTTTCGCCATCGAATCGCCGAAGACGACGCCGGGCACGGAGGTTTTCGTGACGCCGGTGACGGTGCGGATCTCGGCCGGCGCGTCCGGTTTCGGGTCGAACGTCTCGAACTGGCTCGGCCCGCCCTGCTGGAACAGGAAGATGACCGCCTTGCCGGTGTGCAGCTTGGCCGGTGCCTCGGCGGCGAGCAGGTGCGACAGCGAAAACCCGCCCAGTGCCAGCCCGCCGGCGGTGAGGAGGCGGCGGCGGGAGAACGGCGTGTCGGCGTGGATGGCGAGCATGGCGGGGAGGTGCGTGTGTGGCGGGAAGAGTAGTTGACCACACAAGGAGGGTGGGGTCAACACGTCACCCGACGTCGAGCGCCGCCCACTCCGCCCGTCGGACGGCGGCCGGCCCCGTCTTCCACGCGAACCAGAGCAGGACCAGGGGGATGACCAGGTAGGCGGCGACCGAGGAGGCGATCGAGCGGGCGGTGGTCAGTTCGCTCACCACCTCCGACACGTCCGGCAGGCCGATGAGGTAGAACGCCGTGCCCGCCGCCGGCACGACCAGCACCGACACCGCCGCGAACCCGACCGCCCGCCGCCACGACCGGGTCTCGCCGAACAGGGCGCCGCGGATGCGAAGGAACAGGGCGGTGAGCAGGAACACGGCCGCCGGGGCGAACACCAGTAAGGCCCCGAACAGCCGCAGCAGTTGGGCGGCCGACGGCACCGACCCGTCGTGCGGTCGCCGCCACGCGGTCGCCGCGAGGGTGAGGCCGAGCCACAGGACGACGACCGCCGCCACCAGCCCGGCGAGCCGGCCGGCGGACGACCACACCGGCTCGCCCGCCCGCCACCCGAACAGCCGGTTCAGCCGGCCGTCGAGGCGTTCGCGGAACGACACCGACTGTTGCAGGTCGGCGGTGAGAATGGCCGGGTCGCCGAACCGCCGCACGGCCTCGGCCCGTGCCGTCGCGGCGTCGCCCGTTCGGGTCAACTCCTCCTGGTACACCCCGTCCAGGTGGGCGAGCAGTTCTTCCCGCATCCGCATCTTCCGCGTCGGGCCGGCCACCACCGGACGCACCGCCCGCTCGACCAGCACCATGAACTCGCTCATGCCGGTGCCCCCAGGATGTTCCCGATGACGTGAACGAACCGCCGCCACTCGGCCCGACCGGCGGCCAGCCGGGTGTGCCCCCGCCGGGTCAACTCGTACACCCGCCTCCGCGGCCCGCGACGGGGGGCGGAACCCTCTTCCCACTCACTGGCGATCAGCCCGGCTTCCTCCATGCGGTACAACGCCGGGTAGAGTGACCCCTCCCGCAGCCGCAGGGCGCCGCTGCCCGCCTCGGTCAACCGGCGGAGGATTTCGAACCCGTGCGCCGCCCCGGTTTCGAGTGCGGCCAGGATCATCGTTTCCAGGTGGCCGCGGAGGGCGTCGCCGGCGATCGGTTCCATGCCAGCTATTTAGTCTGTCTAAGTAACCCTGTCAAGGGGGCGGTGCGGCTCACCTTGTGGGCCGCACTCCCAACCCCTACACTCTGGTGAAAATTTGTATCGCCCGATGGGAGGCCGGTGATGGACGCCGCCGACGACCGCCCGACCGTCGCCACCGTGTTGCCGGTCGTGCCCGGGTACGAGTTACTGGGCGAACTCGGCCGCGGCGGGATGGGGGTTGTGTACCAGGCCCGCCGGGCCGGCAGCGGCGAGCCGGTGGCGGTGAAGGTGATCCGCGACGCCGCCCTGGCGAGCGAGGACGACCGCCGGCGGTTCCGCGTCGAGGCCGAAGCGACCGCCAGCCTGGACCACCCGAACGTGGTCCGCGTCTTCGAGGTGGGTGAGCACGCCGGCCGGCCGTTCCTGGTGATGGAACTGGTGGGCGAGGGCACACTGGCGTCGGTCCTCGCCGGGCAGCCGATCCCCGTCGGCGAAGCCGCCGAGCTGGTGCGTTCCGTCGCCCGCGGGGTGGCACACGCCCACGGCCGCGGGGTGGTGCATCGGGACTTGAAGCCGGGAAACATCTTGTTGAGCGCGGGGTCGCCGAAGGTCGCCGACTTCGGCCTCGCCAAGCGGCTCGACACCGACAGCACCGCCTGGACGCGGGACGGGGTGGTGCTGGGTACGCCGTGCTACATGGCACCGGAGCAGGCCCGCGGGGAGGTGCGGACGATCGGCCCGCCGGCCGACGTGTACGCCCTCGGGGCCATCCTGTACGAAGCGCTCACCGGCAAGCCGCCGCACCTGTCCGACTCGTGGACGCAGGCCCTGCACCGCCTGCAGACCGACGACCCCACCCCGCCGGCTCGCGTTCGGCCCGACGTTCCCGCCGACCTCGAAGCCGTCTGTTTGAAGTGCCTGGAGAAGGATCCGAGTCGCCGCTACCAGACCGCGGCGGAACTGGCCGACGACCTCGACCGCTTCCTCGGCGGCACGCCGGTGGCGGCCGTTCCGGAGTCGGCGTTCGACCGGCTGGTCCGCCGGGCCGCCCGCGACGGCTACCAGCTCGGGGCGGAAGTCGGCCGCGGGCCGAACGCGGTGGTGTACCTCGCCCGCACCACCCTCGGCCAGCCGGTGGCGGTGAAGGTGTTTTCGCCCGACCGCTGGACCCGCGACGCCTGGGACGACCGCCTCCGCCGCGGCGCGAGTACGCTGGCCGTGCTGGCTCACCCCGGCGTGGTGCGGGTGCTCGGCGGCGGGTGGTGGGACGGCACGGCGTTCGTGGTGAGCGAGCACGCCCCGGCCGGGCACCTGGGGAACGCCGGCCGCATGCCGGTGGCCGACGCCGTGCGGCTGGTGGGCGGGCTGGCCGATCTGCTCGGGTACGTCCACCGCCAGGGGGTGACGCACGGCAACCTGAAGCCGGCGAACGTGCTGCTGGCCGCCGACGGCATCCCCCGCGTCACCGACTTCCGCGACACCCTCGGCCCGACCGCCGACGTCGCGTCCGTCGCCCCGGAGGTGCTGTCCGACCCGACCGCCGACGTCCGCCCGCACACCGACGTGTACGGGCTGGGGCTGATCCTGTACCACCAGTTGGCCGGCCGCCCGCCGTTCGACCCGACCGTTCCCGACGTGCGGGAGGACGTGCTCACCCGCGAGCCGGTCCCGCCGTCGGCGTTCAACCCGCACGTCCCGCCGCCGCTCGACTCCATCTGCCTGCGGTGCCTGCGGAAGAACCCGTGGGCCCGCTACCCGCGGGCGTTCGACCTGTTCACCCGCCTGCGGTGGGTGGCGGAGGCCCTGTAGCAGACGGGTCAGCGGGTCGGGTCGACCGGGGTGGCGGCCGGCGGCGGCTGGCTGGCGGCCGGTTTGGCCGGGGCGGTGTGCGGCGTCGGGTGGTTGGTCGGGGCGACCGTCTTCTGGTAGTACACGACGGCGATCAGCACCACCCCCGCCACTCCGGCGAGCATCCCGAGCATGGCGTCGCGTGGCACGGTCGACCCTCCGGCGGTGTTCGCCCAAGTGTGCCACCGTCGGGCGGGTACGCAACCGTCACTTGAGGGCATCGCCGCGAATTGCCGGCGACACCAGCCGGGCGCTCGATACAACCGCACCAACCGCCACCCCTCCCCCACCCGCTCCGAACGCCCCCCCATGTGGCTCCTCCTGCTCGCGGTCGCACTCATCGCGGCCGCCGCCGTCCTCACCGCCCGCGGGTGGGACGTGCGGCTCGTCCTGCTCGCCGCCGCCGTCGTCCTCGGGCTGGCCGGCGGGTACCTGCCGGACGTATCCCGCAAGTTCTTCGACACGTTCAGCGGGGAGGCCTACGTCATCCCCATCTGCTCGGCGATGGGCTTCGCCTACGTGCTGAAGCTGACCGAGTGCGACGTGCACCTGGTGCGGGTGCTGGTGGCCCCGGTGCGGCGGGTGCGGTTCCTGATCGTGCCCGGAGTGGTGCTGGCCGGGTTCATCGTGAACGTGCCGGTGCTCAGTCAGACGAGCGTGGCGGTGTGCCTGGGGGCGGTGGTGGTGCCGGTCATGCGGGCGGCCGGGTTCCACCCGCTGGTGATCGGGTCGGCGCTGCTGCTCGGGGCGAGCGTCGGCGGGGAGTTGTTCAACCCCGGCGCCCCGGAGTTGAACACGGTGAAGGACAAGACCGGGGCCGACACCGTCACCCTCGCCCGGGTGCATCTGCCGTGGGTGGTGGTGCCGCAGTTGGTGGCCAGCACGCTGGTGTTCTGGGCGCTCACCCGGTGGTGGTGGAAGGGTACGGGTGGGGACCTCACCCCCCCGGCCCCCCTCTCCATGAATGGGGAGGGGGGTGTTCTACCCGCATCAGCTTCTGATTCTTCGCCGCGAGCGGGAGCGAGCGGATCACCTCCCCCGCTCGCTCCCGCTCGCGGCGAAGAGGCCGGTCGCGTTCCCCCCTTGAACACCCCCTCTCCATCAATGGAGAGGGGGCCGGGGGGTGAGGTCCAGAAACCCATCAACTGGCTGAAGGCCGCCGTGCCGCTCGTCCCACTGGTGCTGCTGCTCGTCTCCAGCCCGCCGTTCCAACTGGTCGAGGTGCCGGCCGACTGGCTCGCCCTGCCGGGTGACGACATGACCACGAAGGCGGCCAAGAAGGCGGTGAGCGGGCGGATGGTCGGCTTGGCGATGGTGATCGGGGCGGCGGTGGCGGGCCTGACGGCACCGAAGAGGGCGGGCGACACGGCGAAGGCGTTCTTCGGCGGGGCGGGGTACGGGTTCGCCAACATCGTCAGCCTGATCGTGGTGGCGGTGGCGTTCGGCAAGGCGGTCGAGCTGGCCGGGTTCGGCGAGGTGGTGAAGTGGGCGGTGGGGCAGGCCCCGTGGCTGCTGGTGCCGCTGGCGGTGGTGTTGCCATGGGCGTTCGCGGTGGCGAGCGGGTCCGGCATGGCCAGCACTGCCAGCCTGTACGGCTTCTTCCACGAGCCGGCGGTGGCGGCCGGCATGAACCCGAACGACGTCGGCGCGCTGGTGAGCATCGGGTCGGCGGCGGGCCGCACGATGTCGCCGGTGGCGGCGGTGGCGGTGATGTGCGGGAAGTTGACCGACACCACCCCGTGGGCGCTCGCCGGGCGGGTGGCAATCCCGCTGCTGTCCGGCCTGGTGGTGGTGATCGTCCTGCGGATGTGCGGGGTGGTTTGAGCGAATCAGCCCAAACTCTCGGGCGGGTTGCCGCCGTCCGGCACCAGCACCGCCCGCAGCCGCCGCAGCGCCCGCAGGTACCGCATGCTGGCCGCCGCTTCCGTCAGCCCGAGCGCGTTCGCCACGTCCTGGTTCGACATCTGCTCGGTGTGCCGCATGAGGATCACCTCGCGGTCGTCGTCGCCCAGTTGGTCCACCGCCTCGGTCAGCCGCCGCCCCAGTTCCTGGCGGATGGCCTCGGTCGCCGGCGTCTTCTCGGTGTCGATCAGTTGCGCCACCAGCCCGACCGAGGACTCGTCGCTCGCCCACGCCGGCTTGGCGATCGGCTGCTCCTTGTCCACGCTCCGCCGCTGGGCCAGGCGGTGCCGGCGGTGGGTGTCGATGATGCGGTCTTGGGCCAGGTGCCGCAGCCACAACTGGAACGGCATGGCCGGGTTCTTCAGGTACTCCCGCAGCCGCTGGGCGGCCTCGATCATCACGTCCTGCACGATGTCGGAGGCGTCCACCCGACGGGCGAGGACGGGGTCGAGCCGCAGCCCGATCACCCGCCGCAGGGGTTCGCGGAAGGCTTCGAGGATGCGATCGACGGCGTCGGCCTGGTTCGCCTGGGCGTCGGCGAGCAGGCGGTCGGTCTGTTCCGGGGAGGGCCACATGCAGATAGTGTAGGCCAGATCGGGCTGGCGGGGTGGCGTGCCCGCCCGTACCTCAACCGTCTCTCCGCGCACGAGTACCACCCGCAATGAGTTGGACCCCGCCGGCCGGCACCGCCGCCCTCATCTTCGACTGCGACGGCACCCTCGCCGACACCATGCCCGTCCACTACCGGG
Source organism: uncultured Fimbriiglobus sp. (assembly GCA_964390195.1). GTDB lineage: Bacteria > Planctomycetota > Planctomycetia > Gemmatales > Gemmataceae > JALHQU01. Next base: position 14,446 of record CAYMHO010000101.1, read on the forward strand.
CGTGGGTGAAGGTGCTCGCCGGCGTCGGCATCCCGTTCGGCGAAGCCCGCTTCTACCAGCTCGGCGGGATCCCGACCGCGAAGATCATCCGCATCCTGAGCGACGAGACCGGCGTGCCGCTGACCGACGCCCAGATCGAAGGCATGACGGTGGCGAAGGAGGAACACTTCCTCGAAATGCTGACCGACGTGACGGCCATCGAGCCGGTGAAAGTGATCGCCGACGCCTACCGGGGCAAGCTGCCCATGGCGGTGGCGAGCGGCGGCTACCGGGCGGTGATCGAACGCACCGTGCAGTTCGTCGGCATGGCCGACTGGTTCGGGGCGGTGGTGTGCGCGGAGGACGTGACCCGGCACAAGCCGGAGCCGGACGTGTTCGTGGAGGCCGCCCGCCGGCTGAACGCCGACCCCGCCCGGTGTGTTGTGTTCGAGGACACGGACATCGGGCTGGAGGCCGCCCGCCGGGCCGGGGCGATGGGGGTGGACGTGCGGGAGTGGCTGCCCCCGCGAGCCGGCGAGCGGTTGAAGTGATCCCGTCCCGACCTCCGTCGAACACACCCTTCACATGGCCGCACCCAAACCCGACCCCCGCGAACTCCGCCCCGCCCCGATTCACAGGGTGATCGGGCCGATCCAACGGTTCATGCAGATCGAAGCGGCGAGCGGGGTGGTGCTGCTCGTCTGCTCGGTCGCCGCCCTGGTCGCGGCCAACATCCCCGCCCTGGCCGAACCGTTCCACGACTTCTGGGAGTTCTCACTCGGGTTCAACGTCGGCGACTTCCGGTTCGAGAAGTCGCTGCACTTCTGGGTGAACGACGGGCTGATGACGGTGTTCTTCTTCGTCGTCGGGTTGGAGATCAAGCGGGAGATGATGACCGGCGAACTGCGGACGGTGAAACAAGCGGCGCTGCCTGTGATCGCCGCCGTCGGCGGGATGCTGGTGCCGGCCGGCGTGTACCTGGCGTTCGGGCACACCGGGGCGGCGGGGAAAGGCTGGGGCGTCCCGATGGCCACCGACATCGCCTTCGTGGTGGGGGTGATGGCCGCGTTCGGCAAGCGGGTGCCGTTCGGGCTGAAGATCTTCCTGCTGTCGCTCGCCATCGCCGACGACATGGGGGCGGTGATCGTGATCGCGGTGGCGTACACCGAACACGTCAACCTGGGCTGGCTCGGGCTGGCCGCGACCGCACTGGCGATGTGCGTGCTGATGAACCAGCTCGGGGTGCGGGCGGTGTTCGCGTATGTGGTCTTCGGGGCGGTGGCGTGGCTGGCCATGTACCAGTCGCAGGTTCACCCGACCATCGCCGGGGTGCTGCTCGGCCTGCTCACCCCGCACCGGGCGTGGCTCTCCCGCGACACCCTGCGGCTGGCCCTGGACGACGTGACCGGGCGGATGGACAGCAAGAACCCGGACGAGGAGATGAACCCCGCGGACGTGACGGTGCTGCGGTACGCCTCGCGAGAGGCGGTAGCCCCGCTGCAACGGCTGGAAGACCACCTGCACCCGTGGGTCGGGTTCGTCATCATGCCGGTGTTCGCCCTGGCCAACGCGGGGGTGGCGGTGAAACCGGACTCGCTCGCCCACCCGGTGAGCCTGGCGGTGGCGGCCGGGCTGATCGTGGGCAAACCGCTGGGCATCGTGCTGTTCGCGTGGCTGGCGGTGCAACTGAAGCTGGCGACGCTGCCGACGGGGGTGAACTGGCGGATGATGCTGGCCGCCGGGTTCCTCGGCGGCATCGGGTTCACCATGTCGCTGTTCATCGGCGAGCTGGCGTTCGCCGGCGAGAAGGCGTTGCTGGCCGACGCCAAGACGGGCATCCTGCTCGGGTCGTTCGTCGCGGCGGTGGTGGGTGCGGGGCTGCTGTGGTGGTCTTGTAGGGCGGGTCGAGCGGCCGGGGAGACCGTTTCTACTTCCGGGTGATGATCAACGGTTTCGCATTCGATCACCGGCCGCGCTGACCCGCCGCCAACCGTGGGCGGTGACATCCCCACCCCCGCCGGGGAACTGCGTTCCCGCGGCGACCCCTCCCCAGCGGGGAGGGGTGTGGGGTGGTCGGTGATTCCGCGTCGGTGGAGAGCCGACGACACCCGCCCCTCCCCGCTGGGGAGGGGTCGCCGTCCCGCGGAGCGCGGACGGCGGGGGTGGGGATGCGTTCTTCCGGAGGCACGCCCCCGATGAGTTCAGGTCAACGATTCTGCACATCCGTGTCCGGTCGGGGTGCCGCCGGTCGCTGAACCGCCTCATGGCTTTCGCGCACGTCCCGACGAGGCGACCCGATGAACACCCGGCCGAACGACGGAAGGTTGAAACCGCCCACGCCGGGCCTGTTCGTCGGGTGCTGCGGGTTGAGCTTGGTGCTGATGGGCTGCACCTTCCCGATCTACCTGTTCGAACCGGGCGGACCGGGTCTCGGCGTCTACTCGAAGACGTGGTTGTGGGTGTTCGCGTTCCCTCCCCTGGCCGCGTCACACCTCGGGTTGGAACCGCTCGCGATACCATTGTTGCTCGTGAACCCGCTCATCTACGGGCTGATGTGGACGCTAGCGTGGGAGATGTTCAGGCTGTGCCGGCGACCACGGGGGGAAGATTAGCGCGGTTCTCGTTCGGGTCGCGCGGGCAAAACGGCACCCGCTGTCCCCACCTTGCCTCGGCCTGAAGGGCCGGGCTCTGTCAGCCCAGGGCGAGCGAACCGCAGGTGAGCGCAGCCCTGGGACCGATGGCGAAATGAGAACCGCCCTGAAGGGGCGGGTTCACTGCCTGAACCCGCCCCTTCAGGGCGGTGGTGGATGGGGTTGGTGTCCCAGGCCTGCGCTCGCTCCGCTCGCTCCGACCTGGGCTGACGGAAGCCGCCCCGTTGGGGCGGGAGCGGTTCGCCCGCGTCGCGGCTCTCCGACCTCCCCTCGGCCGGGGGTGAGCAATGGTTTTCGTCCCCGAGTGGGGCGGGTGGAATCGCCGTAAGTGCTTGGCCGGTATGGGATCTTTAAGTCGCGGGACATGGTTTTTTGGTTCGGTGGGGGGGTGCTTAAACCATCCGCACCAGATCGCCCTACGACCCCTGCATCGCTCTTCCCACCGCCGACAGCAGCTCGGTCGGGCGGTACGGCTTGGGCAGCATGCCGACGATGCCGGTGGTGTCGGACAGGTCGTCGGCCGAGTACCCGCTGGAGAACATCACCCGCGCGGCCGGCTGCAGGTCCACCAGCGCGCGGAAGGTGTCCCGCCCGCTCATCCGCGGCATGGTCAAATCCAGCACCACCAGGTCGATGTCCGCCTTGTGGTCGCGGAACACCTCCACCGCGTGCTCGCCGTCATGCGCCTCCAGCACCCGATAGCCGCTCGTCTCCAGCACCGCGCGGGCCAGATCGCGGATCATCGGCTCGTCGTCCACCACCAGCACCGTCCGTACCCGCTCGTCGGCCGGCATGGGGGTGACGGGCGGGCGGGGTTCGGGCGGCCGCAGTTCGGACGGCGGGTCGAGCGTCACCCCGCCACGGGGCAGGTACACGTCGAACCGGGTGCCGCGGCCGACCTCCGACTCGCACTCCACCCACCCGTGGTGCTGTTCGATGATGCTCTGAACCATCGCCAGCCCCAGGCCGGTCCCCTTGCCCACCCCCTTGGTGGTGAAGAACGGCTCGAACATCTTGGCCCGCACCTCCGGGGTCATGCCGACGCCGGTGTCCTCCACCCGCACCCGCACGCACCGCCGCCCGCGGGCCGGGGGCGGGCTGTCCGGCGGGAACTCGACCTCGTCCACGGTCACGCCCAGCCGCCCGCCGTTGGGCATGGCGTCGCACGCGTTCAGGCACAGGTTGAGCAGCACCTGGTGCAGGAAGGTGGGGTCGGCCTCGACGGTCGCGGAGGTGCGGACGGCGGTGACCAGCTCGATGCGGGGGTCGCACGTGCGGCCGACCAACTCGGCCACCTCGGCCACCACCGGGCCGAGGGCGACGGCCGCCCGCCGCAGCTCGCTCTTCCGCGCCAGCCCGAGCAGGTTCTTGCTCATCTTGGTCGCCCGCTGGGCGGCCGTCTGGACGGTGTCCAACAGCCGCCGGTTCGGGTCGCCGGCCGGCAGGCGGATGAGTTCCAGGTGGCCGACCAGCCCGGTGAGCATGTTATTGAAGTCGTGGGCGATGCCGCCGGCCATCTGCCCGATCAGCTCCATCTTCTGCGCCTGGATCAGTTGCTCCTGCGTCAGCTTCCGCTCGGTGATGTCGTGCGTCACCCCGTTCACCCGCACGAGCGCCCCGTCGGCCGCCCGCTCGACCGCCCACACGACGTGCAGGTGCCGCACCTCCCCGGTCGGGCGGACGATGCGGAACTCGCACGAGTTGGGCTGGTCGCGGTGCGGGTCGTGCGGCTCGGCGTGGCGGGCGATCACCCGCTCGCGGTCGTCCGGGTGGACGAGGGCGAGCACCCGCTCCTGGCTGACCGGGCCGGCCGCCGGGTCCAGGCCGAAGATGCGGTACTCCTCCTCCGACCAGCGGTTCAGCCCGGTGGTCGGGTCGTACTCCCACGACCCGATGTGGGCGATCCGCTGGGCCTCGGCCAGCATCTGTTGACTGTGCCGCAGTTCGGCCTCGGCCGCCTTGCGGTCGGACACGTCCCGCTGGATCATCACCCAGTGCGAACACCGCCCGGACGGGTCGGGCACCGGCACCACGCTCAGCTCCACCCAGAACGGCTGCCCGCCCTTGTGGTAGTTGAGCAGCTCGCACTGGAATGCCCGCCCGCCGTCGAGGGCGTCCCGCAGGGCGGCCAGCGTCCCCTCGTCCGACCCCGGCCCGCGGAGGTAGTGCAGGCTGCGGCCGACCACCTCGCCGGCCGTGTACCCGGTCATGCGGTAGAAGGCCGCGTTGGCGTACAGCACGCTCCGCCCGCCCCGCCCCTGCGGCCGCCCCTCCAGGATGACCACCGCGTCGCGGGCGTGTACCACCGCGCTCTCCAGCAGCCGCAGCCGGTCCAGGTGCTTGTACCGCTCGGTCACGTCCACCAGCACGGTGGTGACGGTGCCGGTCGGCTGCCCGTCCTCCTCCCCGGCCACCGCCCGCGCGAGGATCCACCGCGTCCGGCCGTCGGCCGGGGAGATCAGTCGGAACTCGGCCTCGCACCGCTTCCCGCCCCGCATCATGGCGTTCGCCTTCTCGGCCAGCGGGTCGACGTCGGCCGGCTCGACCAGGGCGATCAGATCGGCTACGCTCTCGAACGGGGTGCCGTCGGGCACCTCCAGCCAGCGGGCGAACGCCCGCGGGTCGCGGATGCGACCGGTGTCGGTGGCCCACTCGACCGCCGTCGTGTCGGCCGCCTGGAGGGCCAGTCGCAGCTTCTCCTCGCTCCGCCGCAACTGCCGGGCCGACTCCTTCTGGGCGGTCATGTCGGCCATCACCGCCACCGCCCCGAGCAACTCCCCGCCCGGCCCGCGGAGGGGGGTGGCCGAGATGATCACGTCCACCGGCGGTTCGCCCGGCGGGTGCAGCCGCCCGCCCCACCCGTCCACCGCCTCCCCCTCCCGCAGCGCCCGCACCAGCGGCAGGCGGTCGAACGGGATGCGGTGCGTGCGGGTGCTGCTCACCCGCTCCTCCGGGTCGTCGGTCAGCACCGGCCCGCTCTCCCGCCCGGTCATCCGCTTGTACCGCGCGTTCCGGTGCAGCACCGACCCGTCCGCCCGCACGATCATCACCCCGGCCGGCATCTGGGCCAGGATGCCCTCCAGCATGGCCGCCTTCTGCCCGGCGTCGGCCGCCCGTCCGTCGGCCGACGCCTTCTCGCGGGCCAACTCGTCCTTCAGCCGGGTGAGCCGCCGGCACGCCAGCCAGCCGAGCGCCGCGAACGTGCCCGCTGCCGCCGCCCCGACCGCCGCCAGCGTCAGCAGCCAGTCGTGACCGACCGGCGGCGACACGACCCGCCAGGCGGCGACCGCCAGCAGGCCGATCGCCAGTACGGCCGCCGCGGGGGGGAACAACGAACTGGTGGGGCGGGGCATACCGTTGCCGGTCAGGGGTGGGCGGAGGGGCAGGTCGGTAAGTACGCGAGTATAGAAGACGTGTTCCTGCCGCGCCGACATTTTCACCCGGAGCAAACTCACATCCGCTCTCCCCCGCACCGGGTCGAGGGCGGATTGCGGCCGGGGCTGAAAACTGATACTCCGACCTCAACCGCAGGCGGTTGACCCCGTCCGCCTCTCGCGGTTTCCCACACATGATCCACCGAACCCTGACCGACGCCGTGACCGACCTGGAACGCCACGGCCACCTGGTGCGGGTCGATTCCCCGGTCGATCCGCACCTGGAAATGGCCGAAATCCAGCGGCGGTTGTACGCCCGCGGCGGGCCGGCGGTGCTGTTCACCCGCCCGACCGGCACCCGCTTCCCCATGCTGGCCAACCTGTTCGGCACCCTCGACCGCACCCGCTTCCTGTTCCGCCACACCATCCCGAGTGTGAAGAAGTTGGTGGCGCTGAAGGCCGACCCCGGATCGGCGGCCAAGCGGTTCTGGCAGTACTGGGATTTACCGTTCCAGGCCCTGAAGACGCTTCCCAAGTTCGGGCGAACGGGGTCTGTGTTGGCCAACCGTATCCCGCTCTCGCACCTGCCGCAGTTGAAGTGCTGGCCGATGGACGGCGGGGCGTTCGTCACCCTGCCGCTGGTGTACACCGAACACCCGGACCGCC
>CAYMHO010000102.1:0-20888 GCA_964390195.1 uncultured Fimbriiglobus sp.
TACGGCTGCATGACGTAGCTGCGGATCTGGTTGCCGAAGCTGATCTCCCCCTTCGAGTCGTACTTGTTCGCCAGCTCGCCGAGTCGCTTCTGCTCCTCGATCTGGTACAGGCGGGCCTTCAGCTTCTGCAGGCAGATGTCGTTGTTCTTGTGCTGGCTCCGCTCGGTGCGACTCTCGGCGGCGATGCCGGTCGGGATGTGCGTCAGCCGCACGCCGGATTGCGTCTTGTTCTGGTGCTGCCCGCCGGGGCCGCCGGACGTGAACGTGTCCTTCCGCAGGTCCGAGTCCTTGATGACGATCTCGATGGTGTCGTCGATCTCGGGCATCACGTCCACCGCCACGAAGCTGGTCTGCCGGGTGCCGCCGTCCCCGAACGGGCTGATCCGCACGAACCGGTGCGCCCCGATCTCGGACTGCAGGTACCCGTAGGCGTACTCGCCGGAGATGCGGAACTCGCAGCTCTGCACCCCGGCCTCGACGTTCGCCACCTCGTCGATCTCCTCGACCGTCATGCCGTGCCGCTTGGCCCACATGCTGTACATCCGCCGCAGCCGCTCGGCCCAGTCGCAGGCGTCGGTGCCCCCCTGCCCCGCCTGCAGCCGCACCAGCGCGTTCGCCCCGTCGTGCTTGCCGCTCATCATCGCCGTCAGCTCGAAGTCGTCGAGCTTCTTCTCGGCCGAGTCCAGGGCCGGGGCGATCTCCGCCTCGAAGCTGGCGTCCTCCTCGGCGAACTCGCACATGGCCGCGATGTCCTCGCGGGCCTTGTCCAGTTCCTCGTACGGCCTGAGGATCGCGTTCAGCACTTTCAGCTTCTTGATGACGCCCTGGGCGGACTCGGGGTTGTCCCAGAAGTTCGGGGCGGTCTGCTTGGCGTCCAGTTCCCCGCGGGCGGCTTGTTTGCCGGGGATGTCAAAGAGACCCCCGGAGAGTGGCCAGTCGGGCGGCGAGCTCTTCGGCTCGGCGGCGGAGGTCGGCGTTCATCGGCAGTCCCCTGGTGGAGTGTTCGGACGCGAAATTTTAGGAGAACCGACAGCCGGCGAATAGGGCTGGTTCACTCGCCCCTTTCCCTTTGACACCCCCTGCCGCACCGCATACGCTCCACACTCCCCCCGCCGGAGCCTCTCCCATGCTCTCCCGCCGCGACATGCTGTTAGCCGCCGGTGCCGCCCTGGTGCCCGTCTGCACCTGCCCCACCCTCCTCGCCGCCGACGCCAAAGACCCGACCAAGCTGTTCCCCGACGGCAAGAAGCCGACCGACAGCCGCCTCGGGAAGAACAAGACGCTCGACGACTACTTCCCGTTCACCCCGCCGAAGACGAAAGAGGAGTGGGCCGCCCGCCGGGAACGGGTCCGCGAACAGGTGATGGTGGCCACCGGCCTGTGGCCGATGCCCGAGAAGACGCCACTGAACGCCGTGATCCACGGGAAGATCGACCGCGGCACCTACTCCGTCGAGAAGGTGTTCTTCGCCAGCACGCCGGGGCACTACGTGTGCGGCAACCTGTACCGCCCGGCGGTGAAGGGGATCGAAGTTCGCACCCCCGGTAGTGAGAAGGCAAACAAGTATCCCGCGGTGCTGTTCGCACACGGGCACTGGGCGAACGCCCGATTCCGCGAGGAGTCGGAAGCGTCCGCGAAGGCGATGGTGGCCCGCGGGGAGGAGCCGGACGTCGAGCGGGCGAAGTTCTTCATGCAGGCCATCCCGGCCACGCTCGCCAAACTCGGGTTCGTGGTGTTCCAGTACGACATGGTCGGCTACTCCGACAGCACGGCGGTCGGGCACGTCGCCCGCAGCGGGGTTCCCGCGGTGGACGGGTTCGCCGACGCCGAGGGCGAACTGCGGCTGCACTCGCTCATGGGCCTTCAGACACTGAACAGCGTGCGGGCGACGGACTTCCTGTGCGAGCTGAACGACGTGGACGACACCCGCATCGGCATCACCGGGGCGAGCGGCGGGGGCACGCAGACGTTCCTGCTGGCGGCCATCGACGACCGCATCAAGGCGGCCGTGCCGGCGGTGATGGTGAGTACGGCCATGCAGGGCGGGTGCGTGTGCGAGAACTGCTCGCTCCTGCGGGTGGGCACCGGGAACATCGAGTTGGCCGGGCTGTTCGCCCCGAAGCCGATGGCCCTGCCGAGCGCCAACGACTGGACGAAGGAGATCATGACGAAGGGGTACCCGGAGTTGCGGAAGCTGTACAAGCTGCTCGGGGCGGAGGACAACGTCTCGGCGAAGGCCTGGACGCGGCTGCCGCACAACTACGGCCGGCCGAGCCGCGAGTACATGTACGGGTGGTTCATGAAGCACCTGAAGGGGGTGGAGGAGGAGATCCCCGAGACGCCGTTCGTGCCGGTACCGGTGAAGGAGTTGAGCGTGTTCGACGACAAGCACCCGCGGCCGAAGGACGAGCTGAAGGCGCCGGAGTTGCGGAAGGCCATGACCGCCGCCGACGAGAAGGCGGCAAAGGCGATGAAGCCGGAACAGGTGCGGAAGGCCCTGCGGGCGATGGTGTGCGACGAGCTGCCGACGGAAGTGGCCGTGCGGAACGGTCCGAACGAGACGAAGGGTGACGGGTGGACCCTGCACGTCGCCGTCCTCGGCCGAAAGGACGAGGCGGACGCCGTGCCAACCGCCGGCCTGTTCGGCAAGAGGTTCGACGGCTCGAAGGCGGTCGTTTGGGTCCACCCGGACGGGAAGGCGTCGTTGTTCAAGGACGGCAAGCCGACCGCCGAGGTGCAGACCCTGCTCGACGCCGGGTTCGCAGTCGTCGCCCCGGACGTACTGGGCGTCGGCGAACTGACCATCCCCAACGGCTTCCAGGTGAACAAGACGTACTCCGGGTTCACCTATGGGTACAACCGCTGCCTTCTGGCCCACCGCGTTCATGACGTGCTCACCGGCCTCGCGTTCGCCAAGACCATGCTGAACGCGAAAGAGATTACGCTCCTGGGTGCCGGCGAATTCGGCCCCGTCGCCATCCTCGGCAAAGCGCTGGCCGGAGATGCGGTGAATAAACTCGCCGCCGACCGCAACGGCCTCGACTTCGCCAAGATCACGAAAACCGACGACCCGTTCATGCTGCCGGGGGCGTTGAAATACGGCGGGTTGGACGCCTTCGTGAAGCTGTGCGGCGACAAGGGTGTCACGGTGGTGAACGCCGACGGCAAGCGGCCGGCGAAACCGGACACTCTGGTGGCGGCCGTCTTGACGGGATGGGGCGAACGCGGCCCGCCCGGGCCGCGGGTGGCGGGTGATGGCCCGTGGTGCAGCTACCCGCGGCCCTGGCGGGCCGGGTTCGCCAGAACGCGTTACACTCCCCCTCCCGCGGCGGTTGAACGTCTGGTAGAATACCGGCACCTTTCGGGGACGCATTCCGATGCCCGCCCAACTGTCATTCGTCGATCGGTCGGTCGCGATCGCCCTCCGCCGGCTGGTCGGTCAGTCGCTCTTGAACCACCTGACCCTCTGGCTGGGCGTGACCACCGGCCTCGCCGCGGTGTGGTTCTTCGTCCAACCGCTGCTCTTCGCCGCCCCGCCGTGGCTCCGCTGGGTCGTGCTGGCCGGGCTGACCACCGTCGGCCTGGGCATGGCCCTGTGGCAGACCTTGCGGAAGGCCCCATCCCGCGAACAAGCCGCCCTGGAAGTGGACAACCGCTTCGGGCTGAGGGAGCGGGTGACGACGGCCTACTCCCTGTCGGACGACCTGAGGGACACCCCCGCCGGTGAGGCCGTCACCGCCGACGCCGAGGCGAAGGTGAAGAAACTGAGCGTGGGCGAGCGGTTCCCGGTGAAGCCGCGGTGGACGGCCATTTTGGCACCGGTGTTCGCACTCGCCATCGTGGCGGTGGTGCTGTACTGGAACCCCACCCCGATCGACTTCAGCGGCAGCGGCGACGGCAAGAACGCGAATAAGGCGGCCGACACGGCCAACCCGAACGCCGCGCCGGTCGCCAAGAAATCGGATGCCGAAGAGAAGCGGGAGAAGGAGCTGAAGGAGATGGCCAAGCGGGAGAATCGCGGGAAGGAGCTGGACGAGTTGGAGAAGGAGATCAAGGACCTGCAGGGCAAATTCGACAAGGAGAAGTACGACGACGTGCCCGAAAAGGCCCGCGAGAAGGCCGCCGAGTTGACCAAACTGGAGGAGAAGGCGGAGAAGTTGAAGGTGGAGAAGGAGCAGGAGTTGAAGCAACTCGGCGACAAGCTGAACAAGCTCGAGAACCTCACCAAGGACGACGACTTCAAGGACGAGGACGCGGGCAAGCGGCTGAACGACGCCCTGGCCAAAGGCGACCTGGACAAGGCCGAGGAGGAGCTGGAGGGCCTGAAGAAGAAGGCCGAAGACAAGGAACTGACCCCCGAAGACGCCAAGAAGCTGAGCAAGCAACTGGAGAAGATGAAGGACGAACTGGAGCGGCTCGACCGCGACAAGGAGGAGAAGAAGAACGAGCTCGAGAAGAAGAAGGAGGAGGCGAAGAAGGAGAACCGCCAGGAAGACGCCGCCGAACTCGACCGCGAGTTGGAGAAGCTGAAACAGGAGCAGGAGGCGGGCAAGGAGGAGTTGGAACAACTGGGCCAGCAACTGCAGCGGGCGAGCGACGCCCTGAACCAGGACAACCAGGAAGAGGCCGCCAAGGCGCTCGAGCAGGCTCGCAAGTCGGTCGAGAAGATGCAGGGCGAGGTGGAGGATCTGAAAGAGGCGGAGATGCGGCTGCAGCAGCTCAAGCAGGAGCGGAAGAAGGCGTGCGCCCAGTGCGAGGGCGGCAAGAAGGGCGACAAACAGGACAAGGTGACGCCGAACAAGAGCATGAAGAACGAGGGCGGCATCGGGGCGGGCGAGCGGGAGTGGAACCCCGAGGCCGAAACCGGGTTCGAGGAGACGCGGAAGCGGAGCCTGATGGACCTGCGGGGCGAGACGCAGTACGGCGGGCTGACCCAGGGCAAGGGGTTCACCAAGAAGACCGACAAGGAACTCGGCGCCCAACTGAAGCGGGCCGCCCAGGACGCCCCCGGCTCGGCCGACCTGCAACGCCTCCCCCGCGAGTCGAAGGACAGCGTGGCCGAGTACTTCAAGAAGCTCGGCGGCACCGAGAGCAAGTGACGACGTGATCTGACGAGCCGCGACCGCCAGGGAGCGGGTGATTGAATCACCCGCTCCCTGGCGGTCGCGGCTCGTTTGCAGCAACCCGCCTTCCGCATTTGCCCGTCGGCCGTCACAATTCCCGCATGTCTACCATTCACGACGTCCTCGCCGCCGGCGGTTTGATCGCCAACGTGTTCGACCACTACGAACCCCGCTCCCAACAGGTCGAGATGGCCGAGGCGGTGGCCGACGCCCTCGCCACCAAGAGGAAGCTACTCGTCGAGGCCGGCACCGGCGTCGGCAAGAGCTTCGCCTACCTGGTGCCGGCGATCCAGGCGGTGGCCAAGAACAAAGACCTCCGCATCGTCGTGTCCACCCACACCATCAGCCTGCAAGAGCAGCTCATTCACAAGGACATCCCATTCCTCCAATCGGTGATGCCGGACGACTTCCGCCCGGTACTCGTGAAAGGCCGCGGCAACTACCTGAGCAAGCGGCGGCTGCGGGTGGCCCAGCAGAAGATGGGCACGCTGTTCACCGACCCGTCGGCGGTCACGCAACTGGTCGAGATCGGCAAGTGGAGCCGCAAGTCCGAAGTGGGGAGCAAATCGGACCTGTCGATTCAGCCGCTGCCGAGCGTGTGGGACGCGGTCGAGTCCGACGGCGGCAACTGCCTCGGCCGCAAGTGCCCGATGAACGCCGAGTGCTTCTACTACAAGGCCCGCAAGGCGACGTTCGCCGGCAACCTGCTGATCGTCAACCACGCCCTGTTCTTCGCCGATTTGGCGGTGCGGCGGCAGGGCGGCGGGGTGCTGCCCGATTACCACGCAGTGATTTTCGACGAGGCCCACACCCTGGAAGACGTCGCTGCCGACCACCTCGGCATCGGCGTCAGTCAGGGCGGGATCGAGTACGTGCTGAACCAGTTGTTCGCCCCGAAGGGCCACAAGGGGGTGCTCGCCACCCTCGGCGACCTGGAAGCGGCGAACCAGGTCGAAGCCACCCGACAGGCGAACGAGCGGATGTTCGCGGCCGTTCACCAGTGGTTGAGCAAGCAGTCTCGCGGCACCGGCCGGGTGCGGGAACCGAACCCGGTCGCAGACGTGCTGAGCGAAGAACTGGACAAACTCGCCAGCCACCTCACCCGACTCGCCAAGACCCGCAGCAGCGAAGAGGAAAAGCTCGAGCTGACCAGCCGGGCCGAGCGGCTGAGCGGGACGGCGAAATCGGTCCGCGAGTGGATCGGCCATAAACTCGACGGGCACGTCTACTGGGCGGAAGTGCGGCAGGGCGGCCGCGTCCCGCGGGTGAGCCTGAACAGTGCCCCGATCGAAGTGGGGCCGGCGTTGAAGGAGCAACTGTACGACAAGATCCCGACGGTCGTGCTGGCGAGCGCCACCCTCAGCACCGGCGGGGCGGACGGTTTCGCCCTGTTTCAAGATCGGCTTGGGCTGCCCGACGCGAAGACGAAGCAACTCGGCAGTCCGTTCAACTTCCGCGAGCAGGCCGAACTGCACCTGTTCCGCGACATGCCCGACCCGTCGAGTCAGCCGGCGGTGTACGAGGCGAAGGTGCAAGACCTGCTGCCCGAGTACATCGAGAAGACCGGCGGGCGGGCGTTCGTGCTGTTCACCAGTTACGGGGCGCTGAACAAAGCGGCGGAGAAGCTGCGGCCGTGGTTCGCACGCCACGGGTACACCTTCTTCTGCCAGGGCGACGGCCAGCCCGCCCCGAAGATGCTCGAAGCGTTCCGCACCGCGAGTAAGGGCGTGCTGTTCGGTGTGGACAGCTTCTGGCAGGGCGTGGACGTGCGGGGCGAGGCACTTCAGAACGTCATCATCACGAAGCTGCCGTTCGCCGTGCCCGACCGCCCGCTCACCGAAGCCCGGTTGGAGGCGATCGAGGCAGCCGGCGGTAAACCGTTCTTCGACTACCAGGTGCCGCAGGCGGCGATCAAGCTGAAGCAGGGGTTCGGCCGGCTCATCCGCACCGCGACGGACAAGGGCATCGTGGTGCTGTTCGACCCGCGAGTGCTGACAAAGGGCTACGGACAGACATTCCTGGAAGCGCTGCCGGACTGCAAGCGGTTCATCGACGGCGAAGAAGTGCCGGCCGAAGGGAAGAAGCGGAAGCGGGCAAGTTGACCGTGTTCGCAGCGAGCGGGAGCGAGCCGCTCGCTCCCGCTCGCTGCGAAGAGTTATCGCCTCACATCCGGATTCACCACCTTCTCCGTCGGCCAGTCGCCGCGGAAGATGCTCACGATGCTCTCGGCGGCGGAGCGGGCCATGTCGCCGAGCGACTTCAGGTCCACGCCTGCGGCGTGCGGGGTGAGCAGCACGTTCGGCATCCCCAGCAACGGGTGATCGGCCGACGGCGGTTCCGGGTCGAGCACATCCAGCAGTGCCCCGCCGAGGTGCCCGCTTCGCAATGCCACCACCAAATCCACCTCATTCACCAGCCCGCCGCGAGAAGTGTTCACCAGCACTGCCCCCGGCATCATGCGGGCGAACGCTGCAGCGTTCATGACCTGCCGCGTGGTCGGCATGAGTGGCAAGTGGAGCGAGAGGAAGTCGGACCGGGCCAGCAGTTCATCCCACGTCACCCGCTCGATGCCGGTCATGTCCACCGGCAACGGGTCGAAGGCCATCACTCGCATTCCGAACGCCATCGCCCGCACCGCGACGGCTTTGCCGATTCGCCCCAGCCCGGCGAGGCCGAGCGTCTGCCCCCTGAGCGGTCGGCTGTAGTGCCGCGGCCATCCGCCGGCGTGGATGACCTGATTCCGCAGGGGAATCAGCCGGGTGAACGCCAGGATCAGGGCGAACGTGTGTTCGGCCACCGACTCGTGATTCGTGCCCGGAGCGGTGGTGATCGCCACCCCGCGGGCGGTGGCGGCGGGCACGTCCACCGAGTCGTACCCCACCCCGACGCGAGCCACCACCTTCAACTGCGGGAACTCGTCGAACAGTTCGCCGTTGTAGGTCTCGCTGCCGGCGACGACCGCATCCACGCCGACGAGTGCGTCCCGCAGCTCGGCTGGGGAAAGGATGTTCGCCTCGGCCGGCGGTGGGTACTTCACAGTCCAGCCGGCGGCGGCGAACACGTCGGCGTAGCGGGCCTCGAAGTTCCGCACTTCACGGGGCGAGATGAGCACGGTAGGCATGAGAAGTGAGTCCCGTTATCCGCTCTGTAAGTGTACTAATGGCCAAAATCCCGACATGGGATAGGCTGCCCTCTTGATCACCTTGATCACCTTGATCACCTTGCCCCCTCGCCAGCCTCGACCGTCGGGTTCTCCGACGCCCGCAGCGGGTGCCAGGGTCACTTGGTGCGAGTAACGATGCTCACCACCACCAGCACCAAGAAACTCAGCGGGATGGTAACGATCCCCGGCTGGCTGAACGGCACCGGCGATTGCTCCGGCGGCAGGCCGTACACGTTCTTGAAGGTGTCGCCGCTGAGCAGGATCCACCCGAGCGACGACACCATGCCGACCACCACCGAGGCGATGATGCCCTGCTTTGTGGTGCCCTTCCAGAAGAGCAGCATGACGAGTGCCGGCAGGTTCGCCGACGCCGCCACGCTGAACGCCCACCCGACCAGGTAGTTGACGTTGTAGTCCTTGAACAGAATCCCCAGCAGCACCGCCACTACCCCAACGCCGACGGCGGTCAACTTGCCGATCCGCACCTTGCCGGTGTCGGGCAGCTTCAGCTTCAGAAACCCGCCGAGCAAGTCGTGAACCACCGCCCCGCTCGCGGCCACGATCAGCCCGCTCACGGTGCCCAGCACCGTCGTGAACGCCACCGCAGAGATGAGGGCGAACAGCACCTCGCCGAACCCCTTCGCCAGCAGCGGGGCGGACATGTTGCTGTTGCTCACGTCCAGGTTGCCGCCGGTCATCGCCCCCAGGCCGAGGAACAGGGTGAGGACGTAGAACCCACCGATCGTGGCGATGCCGACCACCGTACTCTTGCGGGCGGCGGCCGCGTCCTTCACCGTGTAATAGCGGATGAGGATGTGCGGCAGGCTGGCGGTGCCGCAGAACAGGGCGAGCATGAGCGACACGAAGTTCAACTTGGCCGGCAGCGAGTCGGATTGCAGGCCGCGGAAGTCGGGGTGGTTGCCGGGTCGCAGCACGGCGGTACCGAGGGTCGGCTTCGCCACGTACTCGTCGCCCTTCTTCTCCCACCGCACGATCTCGCTCTCGCGGACGGTGCCGAGGTAGCTGACCGGGTCGAGCGGGCCGGTGGCACTGACACCGCCGGGGAGCTGCGACACGTGCCCGGACGGGCGGAGGGCGTCCTTCGGCTGCGGTGACAACAGGGTGTCACTGGAGTCGGCGGTCAGCCCGCGGTTCAGAATGAGTACCGTCAGCCCGGCGGCGAACAAAACCAGCAGTGCCCCCTTGATGAACTGCACCCACGTCGTGCTGGCCATGCCGGCCGTCGCCACGATGACGGTGACGACCGCGCCGACGATGCACACGCCTGCCCAGTGCGGCAGGCCGAGGAGCGGTTGAATCAGCACGCCCGCCCCGACCATCTGCGGGATCAGGTAGAACACGCTCACCACCAGCGTGCTGATGGCGGCGGCCAGCTTGATTCCGGGGCTGTTGAACTTCTTGTCCAGGGCGTCGGCAAACGTGTACTTGCCGAGGCGCTTCAGCGGCTCGGCGATGACAAACAAGGCGACCACCCAGCCGGCCAGGTAGCCGATGCTGTACAAGAAGCCGTCGTATCCGAAGAAGGCGATCATCCCGCAGATGCCGAGGAACGACGCGGCGGAGAGGTAGTCGCCGGCGAACGCCACCCCGTTCACGAACCACGGCACCCCGCCGCCGGCGGCGTAGTAGCTGCTGGCCGACTTGGTGCGGCGGCCGAGCCAGAAACTGAGTGCGAGGGTGACGAGGACGAAGGCGAGGAAGATGCCGACGGCCAGGGCGGACGGTTCGTAAGTCACGACTTCCCCCCGACCGGCTTACGACAGAGCACCGCGTAGACGAGGGCCAGCAGCACGGCCCCGCCGATCAGGGCGAGGCCGAACACCACCGCCACGTTCAGCCGGCCGACGGTCAGGTCCATCACCCACGGTGTGAACGCGCTGATACCGACGAACGTGCCGTAGGCCGCGAGGTACACGGCGAACAGGATCAGGCCGAGGCGGGCATTGTGCCGCTCGGCGACGGGGTCCGGCGGCGAGTCGGGGGTGGCGTGGTCGTGGAGGGGCATAGTTCTGGTGTTCTGCTCGCTCCGCGAGCGGGTTCGAGTGCCGCTCGCGGAGCGAGCAGAACACTTTAGGGTTTCAGGTGTGGTCGGGTCATCAGCGGGCCGCGGTCTTTCAACAGCGCGTCCCAGATGTCTTGGTCGGATTTCCCCTTCCCGATCAGCTCGCGGATTTCCTCCCGCGTGGCTTGCGGAGCGCCGCAGCCGTTCGGGTTGCAACTGGCCAGCGTGTAGAAGTGGCCGGTGCAGGTGTCCTTGCCCACCCCGCACACGCAGTACACGCTCGCCAGGAACCACTCCACCCGCTCGTCGGTCGTCCGCTTGCGGCCGATGTCCGGCGGGTGCGGCGACTCATCGACGTCCTTCGCGAGGGCCTTCATTTTCAGCCCGATCCGCTGGCCGAGTTTCAACTCGGACGACTCCAACTCGCCCACCACCAGCCGTATGGTCGTCCGCTCCCGCCACGGGGCAACCGCCTTCACCACGCCTTTGATGGGCGGGTCGGCGGTCAGTTCCACCTTGTCGCCTTCCTTCAAACTCCGCCCCCACCGCATCCCCTCGTGGTCGAGCATCACCTCCAGTTCGCCGCTAAACACGTGGTGGAAGGTGAGCGTGCCGGGCAGCCCGAACTGCTCCCACTGCTTACGGAGGTAGTCGCGCTGGGTCGTCCGCTTGGCGTCGATCTGCTCGGCGGTGAATTTCGGCGGCGGGGCCTTCTTGTTCGTCGGGTCGTGGCGGAGGAAGTCGGTGCTGACCTCGTCCGCGAGCATCGCCACGGCCACGGGTTGCTTCTTGCGGTCGAGCTTCAGCCACACCCACACCTTGTCGTCCGACTTGAACTGGTCGAGCCGGCCCCAAAAGCCGTTCACCCACACCTCGGCGTCGGGTTCGACCGGCCACACCTTGGCCGTCTTCTCGCCGTCGAGCAGCAGCGACACGGTGCGGGCCTTCGGGTCGATCGCCTTCACCACCCCGAACGGTTTGGGCAGCAGCCGCAGGAACTCGGCGGTGCCGGCGATCGGTTTCTCGGGTGCCTCCTTCTTCTCGCCGCCCACTTCGGTGTCGGGGTGCTCGGCACTCCAGGCGTACCACTTGCAGGTCACGCACTCCACCGGCTCCAGCGTCCTTCCTTTCAACTGGCCATCCCTGCCACGCCCGTCGGCGGCCCACACCGTTTCCGTTCCGGGGGTGAAGATGCCACCCTTCGAGTTGCGGAGTTCGACTTCACGGGCGGGCACTTCCTTGCCGTCGGGGAGGGGTTGCCCAATGTCCGGAGGGGAGACACCGGACTTGTCCGGGTTCGGCCCCTTCCACTTTCGCGGTTGGGCAGCGACCGGCTTGTAAGCCGCGAACGGCCCCCCGGTGTGGGAGAGGACGACGAACTTCTCGCCGTTCAGTTCCTGGGGTTCCCAGAGATCACCCCCCCGAGCCGCTGCCAGCGGGTAGGCCCGAGTCTTGTTCCCGATCCGGACGCCCAGCACCATATCGTCCGGTTTCAGCCGCGGGTCCACCTTCGCCGGTCGCGTCTTCGCCGAGTCCTCGTTCGCCGTCGTCGGCAATTCGCTCGGCGTGTACTTCTCGAACATGTGGTACGCCACCGCGTTCGGATTCCGCTTCATCACCTCGCCCCAGGTGCTGACGATGGTGGGGATGGGCGTCAGACGTTCGCCCTTCCGCTTGCCCTCGAACGCCAGCCCGCTCAGGCACGAGAACAGGGTGCCATCAGTCTTGTCCTTCATCACCATCACCCCGTTCCGCCAGCCGTGGAACTCGAAGTGGTAGCAGGCCGCGAACCCGCGGGCGTACCCGGCGTCCGGGTCGTACACGAACACCCCATAGCTGTCCGAGATGACGCGGTAGGTGTTCAGGAAGAAGCGGAGTGGGATCGCCCCGCCGTCGGAGTAGCCCCGCGTCCAACACAGCACCGGGTCGTCGTCTTTCAGTTCGTCCTTGCGGCGTTTGGCTTCGTCCACGCAGTGCGAGCAGTTCGGGTTCACCAGCGTCTTGAAGGCGTCCGGCCGGGCGATCAGAATCGGGTCTGATTTCTTGTCCTGGGCGGACGCGAATACCCCGGCCAACAGGACGGCGACGGAGAGGGTGGCACGCACGGCGGACCTCCGGGGCGAGACAAGTGTTGTATCCGGAGTGGGCCGACCTAAGATCGCTGCACCTCCCGGAATTCCGCCATGAGTCGTGCCGTCACGCCCCCGAAGAAGTCGGCGTTCTCGCTCGTCCCGTTCGTCGGCGGGGGGCTTCTGGTCGGGCTGGCGGTGCTGCTGGTGGTACTGTCGCTCAAGCCGGGAGAGTTCGACCCGCTGGCCGAAGCCGACAACACCGACCCGCCGATGGCCGACATCCCCGGCGGCACGTTCGTCATGGGGAGCGACGACGGCTACCCGGACGAACGCCCGCCGCACACCGTCAGCGTCCGCCCGTTCCGGATGGACGTGACGGAGGTGACGAACGCCCAGTTCGCCCGGTTCGTGAGAGCGACGGGCTACCAGACGATTGCCGAACGGACGCCGACCGGCGAGCAGTACCCGGACGCCCCGCCGGAGCGGCTGAAAGCGGGCAGCGCCACCTTCGTGCCGGTCGTGTGTTCGACCGACCCGCGGACGTGGGACGCCCCGCACCCTCCGTGGTGGAAGTACACGTTCGGCGCGAACTGGCGGCACCCCGCCGGGCCGAAGAGCGACCTGCGGGGGAAGATGAACCACCCGGTCGTTCACATCGCGTGGGCGGATGCCGCCGAGTACGCCAAGTGGGCGGGCAAGCGACTGCCGACCGAGGCCGAATGGGAGTTCGCCGCCCGCGGCGGGCTGGACCGGCAGGAGTTCTGTTGGGGGAGCGAGAAGCAGGGCGACGGCGGGAAGTATCGGGCGAACACCTTCCAGGGTGCGTTCCCGAGCGGCGACGCCGGTCTGGACGGGTTCGTCGGCCTCGCGCCTGTGAAGCAGTACGACCCGAACGGGTACGGGCTGTACGACATGAGCGGGAACGCCTGGGAGTGGTGCAGCGACTGGTACCGGGAGGACTACTACCGACACAGCCCGCGAGACAACCCGACCGGGCCGGAGGCGGGCGAGGGCGGCCAGCCGGAGCGGGTGCGGCGGGGTGGGTCGTTCTTGTGTGCCGACGGGTACTGCCGGCGGTACCTGCCGGCCGCCCGCGACAAGAACCCCGAAGACAGTGGGGCTAGCCACACCGGCTTCCGGTGTGTCCGGAATTGACCCGAGCCGGGCCGCTACAATTCCGGCATGACCGCGGCCCCGCTGGTGCACGAACTCGTCCCCTGCCCCGACCCGTGGGACGTGGCACGTAAGCTCGCCCACCTGCCGCACCTGTGCTTCCTCGACAGCTCCGACCGAACCGGCGATCGCGGACGGTACAGTTATGTGACGGCCGAACCGGAGGAGTGGGGTGGTCCTGTCCGTCCTGGGGAGAACTTCCGATTCGGTGTCGGCACGATCTACGACAATCTGCCGCGGTACTTCCACAATCGTCAGCGGTGCGTTCTGGCCGACCTACCGCCGTTTCAAGGCGGGTTGGGGTTCGTACTCGGGTACGAGTTGAACCGCGAGAGCGAGGAGCGGATTCCGGTCCCCCTGACGGATGACCTTGGCGTTGATCCGATCGGGGGGTTTCACGGCGTCGGACTGTATGACTGGGTGATCAGTTTCGACCACGCGCAGCAGCGGGCATGGGTCATCGTCCACGGCTTGCCAGACCCCTCGCCGAAGCGACGTCGGGCCAGAGAGAAGCTCGACCAAATTCTCGATTCGTTAGCCGGCCGGAGGGTTGGCGGTGCCAACCGTTCGAGGGATCGGGGGGCGATGCCCGCCCTACAGGAACCCCTTCAGGGCTTCCCCGGTGTCACGTCGAATTTCTCCCGCGACGGGTATCTCCGCGCCGTCCGTCGGGCGGTGGATTACGTCCACGCCGGGGACGTGTTTCAGGTGAACATCTCGCAGCGGTTGCTCGCCCCACTCACCGAACACCCGCTGGAGTTGTACGGCCGGCTGCGGCAGACCTCCCCTTCCCCGTTCGGCTGCTATTTCGACCTGGGCGACTTCCAGATCGTGTCCGCGTCGCCGGAACGGTTCCTGCAACTGTCCGCCGACGGCGAGGTGAGCACCCGGCCGATCAAGGGCACACGTCCGCGTGGGAAAACACCGGCCGAAGACGCTGCCCTGCTCCACGACCTGACCACGAATCCGAAGGACCGGGCCGAGAACGTGATGATCGTGGACCTCCTGCGGAACGACCTGGGAAGGGTGTGCGAGTATGGTTCGGTGCGGGTGCCGGCGGTGTGCGAAGTTGAGTCGTTCAGCCACGTCCACCACCTGGTGAGCGAAGTGCGGGGGAAGTTGCGGGCGGGGCTGACGGCGTTCGACCTGCTCCGGGCAGCGTTTCCCGGCGGGAGCGTGACCGGCGCCCCGAAGGTGCGGGCGATGGAGATCATCGCCGAGCTGGAGCCGACCGCCCGCGGGCCGTACTGCGGGAGCGTCGGGTGGGTCGGGTTCGACGGGGCTATGGACACGAACATCCTCATCCGCACGTTCACCGCCGGCCGCGGGTGGTTGCAATTCCCCGTCGGCGGCGGCATCGTCGCCGACAGCGACCCGGCCACCGAGTACGAGGAGACGCTGCACAAGGCTGCAGGTCTCTTGCGCGCGTTGGGCGAGCGGCCCGCGTGTCCGGGGCGACGCGGCCCAGGGCGGCTGGTCTGTGGGGCGGGGGGGGGGCGCGGCCCGCGTTTGCGGGCTTTTGTGTAGAAAAACCCGCCCGCTCACGCGGGCCGCTCGCCGGGAACAGTTATGATCCTCGAAGGTCTCGTCACCACCACCGACGCCGACGGACGGCCGCACCTCGCCCCGATGGGGCCGACGGTGGTCGGCGATTTCGCGTCGTTCCTGCTGCGGCCTTTCCCCACGTCGAACACCTACCGCAACCTTGCACGCCACGGTGAAGGGGTGTTCCACCTGACCGACGACGCTCGGCTGATCGGATATGCCGCGGTAGGGAAGCTGACCGAAGTGCCGCCGACGAACCCGTCGACGGCCGTCGTCGGGTTCGTGCTGCATGAAGCGTGTCGGGCATTCGAGTTCCGGGTGAACACGATCGACACCAGCCGCGAGCGGGTTCACATCACCGCCGACGTGGTGTACCGGCACGAGTTGCGACCGTGGGGCGGGTTCAACCGGGCGAAGCACGCGGTGATCGAAGCGGCCATCCTGGCCACGCGGTTCCACCTGCTGCCGGCGGACGAGATCGCGGCCGAGTTCAAGAAGCTGCGGGTGATCGTGGACAAGACCGGCGGCGACGCCGAACATGACGCGATGGGGATGCTCGAAGGCGAATGGAAGCGGTATCGGGAGGCGGCATGAACGAAGACCGAACCCCGCATCCCGGTCTGGGGCCTGTTAGCCCGACGCGCGAGCGAGGGGCCAACCGCCGACACGGACGGTCGGGATGCGATAGGGGAGGTTTCGCTCACGGCTTTTCGTCCGCGTGGCTTGCCCCTCGCTCGCGCGTCGGGCTAACAGGCGGTTGGTGGCGCAATCTCGCGGAGGTCGCCCCATGAGCGTCCGCGTGGTCGCCCCGTGCCGGCTGCACTTCGGCCTCTTCCATGTGCCGGTGGACGGCCTCACGCACTACCCCGACGGCCGCCCGGTGCGGAAGTTCGGCGGCCTGGGCATGATGATCGAGAACCCGTGCGTGACGGTGGAGGCAACCTTCGGTGAGACGATGGAAGCAACGGGTACCCTGGCCCCTCGGGCGTTGGGGTTCCTCATGCTGTTGGAGGAGAACCCCTACGCGAGGGGGTGTTCGCTGGTTGCAAATGGCCCAGCCGAACACATCGGACTCGGCATCGGTACCGCACTCGGGATGGCGATCGCGAACGTGGTACGTTGGGATCTGTGGCCAGGGTGGCACGTTTTCTACACTTCCGGACCACCGACAACTGAAGACTTAGCCCGATCCGTTCACCGGGGAAAACGCTCCGGCATCGGCGTCCAAGGCTTTAGGACTGGCGGCTTCCTGTTCGATTTCGGTAAGGAGAGCGATGACGAAATCCCGGACACCCTCTGCTGCGACTTCCCCGCCGCCTGGCGTGTCGTCCTCGTCCGCCCGCCGACGCCGCCCGCGTGGTTCGGCGACCGCGAGCGGACCGCGTTCGCCCGGACCCGTCCCGCTGACAGGGCGTTGTCACTCACCGACCGGCTGCGGTCGCTCGCCTTTGACACCGTCGTACCTGCCGTGAGGGACGCAGATTTCGACACCTTCGCCCGCTCCATTTTCGAGTTCAACCGGCTGGCCGGAGAGCCGTTCCACGACGACCAGGGCGGGCCGTATGCCGGGGCGGAGGTGGCGTGCGTGATCGACGAGTTGATCGAGATGGGGGCCGTCGGCGTGGGGCAGTCGTCGTGGGGGCCGACGGTCTTCGCCATGTGCCGGGACGCGGACGAGGCGGAACGGTTGGCAGCGAAGGCGCGAGCGAGGTTTTCGAGCGCGACGGAAGTGACCGTGACCGCGGCGAACAACACCGGGGCGAGACTCGAAACACTGTAGCCGGCCTCTGTGAAGCCGGTCCGATCCGGCCTCACAGAGGCCGGCTACAGTGTGGCCTGAATCAAACCCACCAGCAGCACATCGGCCAACAGAACCAACAGAGTACACGCCACCACGCTGTCGGTCGCGGCTTTGCCCACCCCCTCCGACCCGCCGCGGGCGCTCAGCCCGACGAAACACCCGGTCGCCCCGATCAGCCCGCCGAACGCGAGCGTTTTCAGCCCCGCCGGCAGCACCTCGTTCAGCCGTAGTTCCTGCAACACGAGCGACTGATACTTCGCCCACGGCATCTGCCCGCCGACCATCTCCGCCGCGTACCCGCTGCCGATCGCCAACCCCGACACCACCACATGCAGTAACGGCACCGCGAACACGCACGCCAACACCCGCGGGCCGACCACCCGCCGCATCGGCGACACGCCGAGCAACCGGAGCGCGTCCACCTGCTCGCCGACTGTCATGCTCGACAGTTCGGCCCCGAGGGTCGCGCCGGTGCGGGCCGCGACGATCAGCCCCGCCCCCACCGGCCCGAGTTCGAGCAGCACCGCCGCCGCCAGAGCGGTCGGCAGGTACTCCGCGTTGCCCACGCTCCGCTCCAGGATGCTACGGGTGTGCATCCACACCACCGCCCCGAGGGCCACGCCCAGCACGCACGCCAAGGGCAGCCCGCCGACGAGGGCGGCGTACATCGGGCGGAGCCAGTCGCCCGGCCGCACGACGGCGACGACCCCCGCGAGGAGGGCACGGGTGGTGAACGCGGCCCACTGGCCGACACGGGAGAGCGGTTCGAGTAAGGACATGAGGTCAGGTTACGACCGCCGTCAACGTCCAGTGGCGGTCGCTGGTCTGCCTCACCGTCGCCGGCTCGAACCCCAGTTCGACCACCAGCGTCTGCACCTCGGCCAGGGTGAGGGCCGCCCGCAGGGAGTCGGCGAACAGCTTCCGCTGGTGCGGGTTGCACCCCGCCGTGTAGGTGGCGACTAGGTGCTCGAGTTGCACCTCGGTCGGCGGGCGGACCAGATCCCGG
The DNA here is from genome assembly GCA_964390195.1 of uncultured Fimbriiglobus sp. GTDB lineage: Bacteria > Planctomycetota > Planctomycetia > Gemmatales > Gemmataceae > JALHQU01. The sequence goes on from CAYMHO010000102.1 coordinate 17,907, forward strand.
ACGAACAGGGTGCCCCCGCGGCCGCACACCCGCACCATCTCCCCCAGGCACTCGAACGGGTGCGGGATGTGGTGGATGATGCTGTTCGACACGACCGCCGCGAACCCGCCGTCGCGGTGCGGCAGTTGGCGGCCGTTGCCCTTCTCCAGGGTGATGCGGTGAGCGAACCCGACGGCGGCCACGTTGGCGGCGGCCACCTTCAGCATCTCGTCGGCCAGGTCGACGGCGTGGACGCTCACGGCCGGGTGCTGACGGCACATCTCGATGGGAATCTGGGCGGTGCCGGTGCCGACATCCAGAACCAGACCGGACGGGTGCGGGCAGGCGGAAAAGAAGTCGGAGGCGAACCGGCGGTTCACCTCCGAGTGGTCCATGCGGTCGTAGTCGGCGGCGTCTTCCGGGGTGTCCATCACCTCGGGCTCGAGGACGCGGGGGATCATCGGCGACACCGGGGCTGAATGCGTGGTCAGCGGGCGTCACAAGCTGAGGGGGAGGTGATGCATGAAACGCCGCTGTTGCAAATATAACCGTCTGACTGCCGGCCGTTCCACTCCAATTCCTGTCGGTCGGCCGTTTCCTGCCGGCACGCGCGGAGCAACTCAGCCCGAAGCGCCCAGTCCGCCGCCCCCGCGCGGTCCCACGCCAGGATCACATGAGAGGTGGCGGGGTTCAGCCCGGCCACCCGCGTCAGCCAGCACACCCCGGCCTCGTCGTTCAGGGCGGCAGTGAGCGGGTGGTGCCAGGCAATGTGCGTGGCCAAGCAGCCCATCGCACACGCCTTGTTGAACGCCCCGTGAATGAGGAGCGGGCTGCCGGCGGCCAACAGTTCGGTCAACCGTGCAAGGCCGGCGTCCGTGACGTGCGGCAGCCACGCGGAACGGAATTCGGCCAAGGTGTGTTCCGTACTCATCGCCCGACCCTCCGACCGCGTGACGGCGCGCGGGCGCGACTGCCCGCGGAAGCCGAAAGCCCGACACCAGAATTTTCGCCTGTCCGTCCGAACAGGTCTTGGGGGGATGAGGGCCGCGGAACGAACGATCGCCGGGAAGGTGGAAAATCGGCGGAGCGACCCCCAACGCGGTGCATTTAAGGGCGGCGATTTTTCGCTGTCAAGGGGGTGTCAGCGGCGGCCGAGTGACCGGACGGGGTTCGAGTCCGGACCGCGCACCGACCCCGTTACCGGAACCGGAGTTACGGGGGTGGGTCGTGTGCGAACTTTTTTGGGGAATCCGTTTCGGCGTCCGGGTAGACCGTCAGACCAGAAAGAACAGCAGCTCGATCGCCACAACTGACGTCACATCTTCTGTTTTACGTCTGAATTGATTTATAATAGTATGCTGTGCCAAACTGCCGCCACTGCAAACTTCCGATTCACAGATTGAAATGGGAGCACCGCTCTGTGACGGTGCTCCCGAACCGGCTCACTCGCCCTGGCGCTCCGGGCGGAGGCTCCGCACCCACGCGCCGGCCTGCCACATCTCGCTCTCGGCGATCTCCTTCAGTTCCTTCTCCAGTTGCTCGCGGTAGTCCTTCTTGCTGTTCGCCTCCAGCACCCGGCGGGTCTCCTCGCCGCTGGCCACGCTCTGGTACAGCTTCTCGAACACCGGCTTGGCGGCGTCGTGGAACGGCTTGAACCAGTCGAGCGCGCCCCGCTGGGCGGTGGTGGAGCAGTTGGCGTACATCCAGTCCATCCCCTTCTCGGCGATGAGCGGGTACAGGCTCTGGGTCGCTTCTTCCACCGTCTCGTTGAACGCCTCGCTCGGCGAGTGCCCGTGTTCGCGGAGCACCTCGTACTGGGCGAGCCACAGGCCATAAATGGCGCCCATCAGCACGCCGCGTTCGCCGGTCAGGTCGCTGAACACTTCTTTCTGGAACGTCGTCTCGAACAGGTACCCGCTGCCGATGGCAACGCCGAGCGCCAGGCAGCGGTCCTTCGCCCGCCCGGTCGCGTCCTGGTGGATGGCGAAGCTGCTGTTGATGCCACGGCCTTCGAGGAACAGCCGCCGCACCGTTGTGCCGCTCCCCTTCGGAGCGCACAGGATGACGTCGATGTCGGCAGGCGGGACGACCCCGGTCTGGTCCTTGTAGACGATGCTGAACCCGTGGCTGAAGTACAGCGCCTTCCCCTTCGTCAGGTGCGGCTTGATGGTCGGCCACATCTCCTTCTGCCCGGCGTCGCTCAACAGGTACTGCACGACGGTGCCCTTCGCCGCCGCCTCTTCCGGGTCGAACAGCGTCTGCCCCGGCACCCACCCGTCTTCGAGGCACAGGTCGTAGGCCTTGCCGCCTTTCCGCTGGCCGACGATCACCTTGACGCCGTTGTCCCGCATGTTCAGCGACTGCCCGCGGCCCTGCACCCCGTACCCGAGGACGGCCACGGTCTCGTCCTTGAGGATGGCTTTCACCTTCTCCGGCGGGTAGTCGGTCCGCTCGACGGCGGTCTCGTGGTTCGAGCCGAGGTGCAGTTCTTTCACGGTCGGTGCTCCGGGTGCGGGCGGTGATGAGAAACGGTTGACGGGTACGCTACGCGGATACAATCTCACCGTCAAGTTTCTTACGCGCAAGATAAACGGGAGGCGGGCGTGACCGGCGAACCCGATCTGGTGGACGACTTGCTCGACGCCTGGCGGGCCACCCGCCCGGATTTGGACCCCGGCCCGCTCGGGCTGGTCGGGCGGGTGATCGTGCTGGCCAAGCACCTGGAGCGGAGTGTGGAGGCGGCCCTGGCCAAGCACCACCTGACCCTCGGCCAGTTCGACATCCTGGCCACGCTGCGGCGGGCGGGGAAGAAGGGCGGGCTGACGCCGGGCCAACTGCTGCAGTCGGTGTTGCTGTCCAGCGGGGGGATGACCAGCCGGCTGGACAAGCTGGAGGCGGCCGGGCTGATCGACCGCGGGCCGGACCCGTCCGACCGCCGGGGGGTGATGGTGGCCCTCACCCAGAAGGGGCGGAAGGTGATCGACGCGGCCACCGCCACCCGCT
>CAYMHO010000103.1:0-20796 GCA_964390195.1 uncultured Fimbriiglobus sp.
GGCGTCGTTCACCAGGTCGCGGCGGATCTGGATGCCCACCCCGCCGAACCGCCCGGACAGGGCCGAGTTCGACTTCTTGATGGTCTCCTTGTCGATGTAGCTGGTGAACGGGTCGTTCAGGCTGGCCAGCAGCATGGTGATGGCCAGGTCGGCGTCCTTGTGCCCGTCCAGGTCTTCCCGGTTGCCCAGTTTCAGCCGGGCGGCGGTCAGCACCTCCTCCATGTCGGCCTTCTTCCAGGTGGCCGCCCCCTTCAGCTTCTCTTCGATGTCGGCCGGCACCGCCTCCTCCAGCCGGCGGAACATGCCCTTCACCGCGGCCGCCACCAGGTCGCCCTTGACCGTCGGCTTGACGTACATGGCCTCCACCAGCCCGGCGGCGGCCATCACCTTGCGGGTGAACATCTCGGCCGTGTCCTCGCCCAGCACCATCCCCTTCTTGATGGCGGCGGCGGCGGTGACGAACTGGTCGGCGGACAGCTTGCCGTCGGCCAGCTCCTGGTACTTCTTCCGCAACTCCTGCAGGCTCTTCAGCCGCGGCATGCGGGCGAGCAGTTGCGCCCCCTCGGCGGCCGCCTCTTTGGTCAGCTTGCCGTCGGCGCCCAGTTTGCCCACCGCGTCCACCCGCTTGGCCACGTCGGCGGTCAGCTTCGGGTTCCTCGTCACCGGGAAGTGCGACGTCTCCTCGCCCACCAGGAACGGTTCGCTCTCCTTCTCCTTGGCCGTCTTGCCGATCGCCCGCTGCTGTTCGGGCATTTCCTTCTCCACGAACTTGGCCAACTCGTCCACCGTCACCAGCCCGTCCGGCTCGTACCCGTCCTTGTCGGCGGCCCCCTTCAGCGCGTCCAACACGACCGTCGCGAACAGCCCGTTCTCGCCCTTGCTCAGCGGGTCGGCCGCCGGGGTGGTGCCGAGCATCAGCACCCGGTCCTTCGCCATCGGCTGCTCGCCCTTGTCCTCCCCGCCGAACAGCCCGGCCAGGATCTCCCGCAAGCCCGGCTCGACGACCGTCTCCTTCCCGGCGTCGTACCCCTTGAAGTGGACGTCCATCATCAGCAGCACCCGCTGGCTCTTGGCCGCCTTCAACTCGACCTCCAGGTCGCCCCCGAGGACGCCCGTCTTGGCCCGCTCCTTGAAGGTGGTGTCGGCGGCGAACAGGCAGGTGCGATCCCCCGCGCTCGCCCCACGGCCGAACCAGGCGACCAGCAGCAGGTCGTCCTTGCCGGTGGCGTTCACCGCCTCGTGGATCGCCTTGAGCACGTTCTCGCGGGTGGACGCCTGCCCCTTCCGCTTGTCGTCCACCTTGCTGGTGAGCAGCTTGATCCGCTCCGGGGCGGCGTCCAGGTACTGCTTGTCGGCCAGCAGGTCGAACAGCGCCTTGGCGTCGGCGTCGGCGGTCGGCCGCGGCTGGATGGTCGGGTCGGCGGTGTCGCTCACCCCGATGACGACCACGTACGCCCCCTTCGAGGGCTTCGGGGCGTCTTCGGCTTTGGCTTTGGGGTCGTCCGCGCGGGCGGCCCCGATGAAGGCGGCGACGGCCGCCAGGGCGAACAGGAACGTGCGCATGGTCTGGTCTCGGTCCTCGGACGAACGCGTTGCTGACCGGCCGTGCAGCTCGGCCGGGTGTCCGCGTCGGCGGCACGCTGCCGCGACGGGCGGACGGAGGGCGGGCGAGCCGCCGCCCATCGGGGTATTGTGCCCCCGCCGTTCGGCGATCGTCAATGGGGAACCGGGCGGCGGGCGAGAATGTGACGAATGGGAAGAGGACACCTCACCCCAAGTCCCCCTCGTCCATGTCATGGAGAGGGAGTGTTCAACCTGTGCGGCTTTTTAAACGATGGCAGACGTGAATTCAACTTTTCCGTCTTGAACACCCCCTCTCCGCTCCGGAGAGGGGGCCGGGGGGTGAGGTCTCAGATCTCACCCCAAGTCCCGGTCCTCGAACAGCAGCAACCCGACCACCATGACGATGGACGTGTACAGCAGCGAGTACCCGAACACGGTGAGCGAGTAGACGGCGAACGGGAACAGGTCGAGCGGGGTGTCGCGGATGATGGACGGGCCGAGGTTGAAGTACTCCAGGGCCGGCAGGAACACGTTGAACACGTTCGCCAGGAAGCCGACCAGGGCGGTGCCGGCGTTGGACGACTTGTTGGCGGCGGTGGCGGACGCCACCACCGGGGCCAGGTGGCCGAACAGGTAGACGGCCATGACGCTCACCAGGCTGATCACGAAGTGCAGGCGGGTGGCGAGGGCGGTGGCCACCGCCACCAGGATCATCACCTGCCCGAACCCGAGCAGCACGCCGAAGAGCAAGGTGTAGTTCTCGGCCAGCCAGATGCGGGCGCCGTCCACCAGTGCCGCCGGGCCGGCCCCACCGTACCCTGCCACGTTCACCGTCCAGCGGACGGATTCTTTCGCCTGGTCGGACATCACCTCGGCGGCGGCGGCGCGGTCGTCGTTCAGCGTGTCGAACGCGCGGTTGGCCATGAGCGCCGAGTTCAGGTTGGCCGACAAGAGGGTGGACATGGCGGCGCACGCCATCAGCACCCCCAGGTACTTGCCGAGCAGGAACGACCGCCGGTTGATCGGCTTGCTCATCACCGTGATGGCGGTCCGGCCCTCGATCTCCTCGCTCACGCTCATGCTGGCGGCCAGGGCGCCGAACAGGAGCGGGGCGAGCAGCACCAGGTCGAACCCCACCTGCTTCATCATCTTGTAGTCGTCCCCGAAGGTGAAGTACGGGATGCACACGGCCAGCCACATGGCCGCCTTCGCCCCGGCCAGGATGAGCCAGAAGGTGGGCTGCCGCCAGCACTCCTTGAACGCCGCCTGGGCGACCGCCCCGGTCTTCGGGAAGAGGAGGGTGAGCAGCCGCGGCAGGCCGACGATGAACACGTCCGCCCACAGCTGCAGTTGGAGCAGGCTGCCGTACCCGCGGCCGTACCACTTCATGTCGGCGGCCGCCTGCTTGTACCCGATGAACAGGGCGGCCAGCAGGGTGCCCGCCAGCACCGTCCCGCCCACCCACGCCAGCCCGTTCGGGGTGGTGAACGCCCGCCGCATGCCCTTCGGGTCGAGGGCGAACAGCCATGGCAGGGCGGCCCCGCCTTGGATGGCCACCAGTACCAGCGACGCCACCAGCAGCGGCACGTCGAACAGAGCGGACAGGAACGACATGGAACGGACCCGTGCGGAGTACGGCGTGCGGTGTGTACGACGCCGGCCGGCCGGCGGTTCGGTCCGCCCCGCTGCGGTTGACAGCGGCCGACGGTTCGGCGATGAATGAAACCCTACGGCGTGCCGGCCGGGTTCACCGGCACGCGAGTTGCTTAAGTGTCATCTCATGGGGTAATCGTCCCATCGCGGAAGGCTTCATGACACACTGCCCCCGAGGGGGGACGTTTCGCGTTCTCGTGGTGGACGACAGCCCCGACAACGCGGACAGCCTGTCGCTCCTGCTCACCCTGTCGGGGTACGACGTGCGGACGGCCTACACCGCGGCCGCCGCCCTGTCCCTCGCCCGCGGGGAGCGGCCGGACTGTCTCATCTCAGACATCAACATGCCGGGGATGGACGGGTGTGAACTGGGACGGCTCATCCGGACCGAATTCCCCGCGGTCAAACTGGTGGCCGTCAGCGGGCGGAGCGACACCGCCCAAACCAACCGGGTGCGGGAGGCCGGGTTCGACTACCAGTTCACCAAGCCGACCGACCCGACGACGATCTTGGAGGTACTCGCCATGCTACAAGACGTGAAGGACTTGGCCGAATCCACGAAACTGATCGCCGGTGAGACCAAGCAACTGCTCACCGCCGTTAAAAATGAGGTGCGGGAGGTGAAGCAGGAGGTGAAGGAACTGAAGCAGGAGGTGAAGGAACTGAAGCAGGAGATGCGAGAAGCGCGGCAGGCGGAAGACGAGCCACCCCCCACCGGTTGATCGAGCGCAACACGACGACGGGCGGCAGGGACACCCCTGCCGCCCGTCGTCGTTTCATCCAGTCCCGGCGGTCGGGGTCGAACCGACGGCCTCCCCGGCTTCAGCGGGGCGCTCCACCAGCAGAGCACGCAGTACCGGCCGTGGGAGTCGAACCCACACCCCCTCGGATAAAAGCCGAGTGCTCTGCCTTCGAGCTAGGCCGGCGGGTTGCTGTCGCCGGCCCCTGTGAGGCCGGTCCGGGGTCACAGACCCCGCTACAGTCAGAGATCCGGTGGCTGGATTCGAACCAGCGTTACCGCGTTCAGAGCGCGGCGTCCTACCGTTGGACGACACCGGAGTGAGTACGGGAGGAAGGACTCGAACCTTCACGTCACGGCTTCAAAGGCCGGTGGCCTACCGTTAGCCGACTCCCGTGAGCGACCGTCTGTGGACAGTCGAGCAGTGGTGGCTGGAGTCGAACCAGCACATGGCGCTTTAACAGAGCGCTGCCCTACCGTTAGGCGACACCACTGTGATGGGAAAACACAACCGGCGGTCGGGGGACCCCTTCGCGGGGCCGCCCGACCGCCGGTGCTTTGTGCCGGCAAGGTCGAGGAGGTCAGCCGCGGGGGAAGCAGAAGGGTTGCTTCTGCTGTTGGAACCGGGGATTGAACTGGAACCGTTTCATGGCCGTGGCCCGTGTGTGTGCAGAAGAGAGACGCGGCAGACGGGTGGAAGGTTCACGGAAAAGTCTTCGCGGCGAGCGGCAGCGAGCCTGGGATTCCTCCCAGGCTCGCTACCGCTCGCCGCGAAGACGAGGTTACTGCTTCACCGCCTTAGTAGCAGGCCCCGCAGCTCTTGGTGGTCGGGCCGCACGGGTCGCACACCGGCTTGCACGGGTCGGCCAGCAGGCGGCCGCGGAACAGCCGGCCGAGCAGGCCGCGGCTCTCCGGGCAGCAGCCGCCGCTCACCGCGTTGGCCAGGCCGGGGGCGCACGGGTTGCACGCGTTCGCCGGGGCGGCGTTCGCACACGGGTCGCAGGCGGGGGCACAGGCCACCGGCTTGCGGACGTACACCGTCACCGGCACCTGCACGCACACCTTCTTCTTCACGCACGTGGGCACGTTCTCGGTCACGCAGGTGGCCACCTTCTCGCAGTACGTGTACGGCACCTGCTTGCACACCTTGGTCGGCACGCACTTGGTCACCACCGTCGGCACGCAGGTGGTCACGCAGGTGGGCACCATCTTGGTGCAGGTGGTCGGCACGCACTTGGTCACCGTCACCGGCACCTGCTTGTGCACCACCTCGCACACGTTCCGGCGGACGGTCGTCGGCACCCGGCGGACCTGCTGCTCGGTCACCATCCGGGTGACTTGCGTCGGCACCCGCTCGACCACCTGCCGTTGGACGCGGCGGGTGACTTGCGTCGGCACCACTTCCTGCACCATCTCCGTCACGTTCCGGGTGACTTGCGTCGGCACCTGCACGGTCACGTTCCGGCGGACGGTGGTGGTCACCGGCACCTGCTCGGTGACGGTGGTGTACTGCTGGCCGCCGAACAGACCGCCGCGGAACAGGCCCAGGCCGAGCAGCCCGCCGCCGCCGCCGACCGAACCGCCCGACGAGTAGCTGACGCTGCTGCCACTCCCGCCGCCGAACAGCCCGCCGTTGAACAGCCCGAGTCGCCCGCCGATCAGCCGACCGGCGTTCCGCCCGCTGCACGGGTCGCACGGGTTGCACGGGTTGGCGCACGGGTCGCACGGGTTGGCGCACCCGCCGGCCGCCGGGGCGCCGCCGCACGGGTCACACCCCTTGGCGGCCCCGCACGGGTCGCACACCGGCACCCGCTTGGTGACGCACTTCATGGTGGTCACGTTCTCGCACACCGTCTTCGTCTCGCACTTCATCACCGTCTCGGTGACGCACTTGGTGACCGGCCGGCAGACGGTCTTGTTTACCGTCTCGCACACGTTCTCGCACACCGTGCGGCAGACGTCCTTGTACACCGTCTCGCACACCGGCCGCTTGACGCACACCGTCACGTCCTTCATCACCGTCTCGCACACCACCCGGTTGACGGTGTACGAGCAGTCCTTCATCACCGTCTCGCACACCTTCTTGTTCTCGGTGTACGTGACCGGCTTCATGACGGTGGTGGTGACCGGCCGGTTGACCGTCTCCTGCACCTGCTGCATCACGGTTTCGGTGACGGTGCGGGTGCCGGTGCGGACCTCGTCCCGGTAAACCGTCCGGGTGACCGGCCGCATGACCGTTTCCGTCACGGTCTCGTACCGCGACTCCACGCGGGTCTCGGCGACCGTCTCGTAGCTGCCGGCGGCGGAGCCCAGGCCCAGCCCGCCGAGCAGCCGCCCGCCGAACAGGCCGCGGAGCAGCCCGCCGGAGCCGAACCCGGACCCGCCGGGGGCGGCCGCCGCGACCGCCGGGGCGCCGGAATAGGACGTACACCCGCAGTGGGCGGCGGAGGCGTTGCCAGCCGCCAGCCCGATCACCGCCGCGGCTGCCGCGGCGAGGCGAGCGCCCAATCGCATCGTCATGATGGCCTCCTTGAAGGGTGCGGAGGCCGTCCGGAATCCTTTCCCGGAGAAGGCATCCGTGCCCCGATCCTTCGAATCAAGGTGCGACGGGCGAGTGCCGGAGAACCGGCGGAGTGAGAAGCCCGTCGCGTCCGCAGCAGGTATCGACGCGGGTGGAAGTGCCGGCGTATCCGCGGGGGTCAACGAACGGCGAATCGGTGCGTCCGGAGGGCGTGTGATGCCGGGCGTGCCACGGGTGTCGGGTGGTCCGGTTGTGACGGGCCGGGGTGCGATAAGATGTGCCATTGCCGCGGGCTTCCCGCGCACGCGATCCCACGAAGGGGTGTGCCGATGAGGCAATCTGTACTGGTCGGACTGGCGGTACTGACGGCGACGGGCGGCGGGCGCGCGGACGAGGCGGAAGAGAAGGCGGTGAAGCGCCTTGAGCGGTTTCGACCCGAAATCGTCCGGGACGAGGCCCGGCCTGGGAAGCCGGTGGTGCGGGTGCTCATTTACGGGTCCACATTCACCGACGACGACTTCTCCCAGGTCACCGACCTGAAGAACATGGTTCAACTGCACGTGAACTCGCCCAAAGTCACCGGGGCGGGGCTGAAACACTTGACCGGGCTGAACAAGCTGATCGCGATTGACCTGGGCGGGACGAAGACGACCGACGACGGGTTGAAGGCGTTGGGCGAGATGACCTGGCTGCAGGTGCTGATCCTGGAGAAGACCGCTGTCACCGACGCGGGGCTGAAGGAACTGGCCCCGCTCCGCAAGCTCGACCTGTTGGTGCTCCAAAAGACCGCGGTCACCGACGCCGGGCTGAAAGAGTTGACCGCCCTGCCGAAACTGAACGTGCTGAACCTGTCCGACACGACCGTGACCGACGCCGGGATGACGCAGGTGGCCAAACTCCCCGCCCTGGGCCAACTCGACGTCAGCAAGACCAAAGTGACCGACGCCGGGCTGAAGGAACTGGGCGGGCTGAAGTGGCTGCAGTCGCTCAACCTGCTCGACACCGAGGTGACGGATGTCGGGGTGATCGAGGTCGCCCGGCGGCTGAAGCTGACCCACTTCGCCGCCGGCGGGAAGGGGGTCACCGACGCGGCGGTGGCGGAACTGGCCAAGATCCCCACGCTTCTGGAACTGAACCTCCGCGGGGCGGCCGTCACCGACGCCGGGGTCAAAGAGTTGACGCGCTTGAAGTACCTCTACTACCTGAACCTGAACTCCACCAAAGTGACCGACGAAGCGCTGAAGCACCTGGCCGGGATGAAGCAACTCAGTTCTCTCGGCGTCGGTGGGACGAAGGTGACGATGGACGCGATCAAGGAGTTTTTCAAAGCCCTGCCGAAGTGCAAGATTTCCCTCTGACCGGAGACGACAGCGGCCGGCAACGGCCGTTGCGAGCGCACGGACTGCCTGTCATTGACCTGCGGGTTGAGACTGCGATCCGGCGGCGGGAAAACGTTCGCCGCCCCGGCCGGCCTGATGGGCCGAGATCCCTCGGCCCAGGTCGGAGCGAGCCGCAGGCGAGCGGAGGCCTGGGACCACGAACACGAAAAGGAACCCGCCCTGAAGGGGCGGTTCCGCCTGAACCGCCCCTTCAGGGCGGGGTGGTTGGGGGCGTCTCTCCGAGGGCGTCGCTCGCTCCGCCCGCTCGCCCTGGGCTGTGGGAACCACCCCTTCGGGGTGTGTGCCACAAAACGACAGCGGCCGGCACCAGAAGGGTTGGTGCCGGCCGCTGCAGGAAATCGTGAACGGACGTGTTGGGGATGAGCGGCGGATCTTGTGGATCTCACCTCGGGGGGACGAGCGGGGGGAAGGTTTCTCCCGCCGACCGCTGCTGTTTTGGTCTTCCCTTCAGCAGCCGGCGGGGGATGTGAGTGGGTTAAGCACTCACCATGCCAATGCGAACCACCGCCCGCTTCCGGACAAAATCCCGGAAGATGGTCCGGAACCGGCAGACTGGGCGGACTTTAGGCCGAATCCGCTCCGGCACTTTTTTCAACCGCCGTTACCGGGTGCCGGCACTCATTTGAAACATCCACACGGCGGGGGCGAAGAACAGGGCGAACGGCGCGCCGTGAGTCCGCCGGTCTTAAATCCCACCGGCGGACTCACGTCGCGCCGTTCGCCGTGGCGGTATAATCCGCCGACCCGCCGGAGTTTCCCATGACTTCGCCCTTGTCCCGACGCCAATCCGTCCTGCTCGGGCTGACGGTTCTGCTCGCCGTCGGCCTGCTCGTCGGCGGGTTGTTCGCGATCGGCGGCAAGCAGGGGCTGTTCGCCGACCGGGCCGAAGTGACGGTGCGACTTCGGGAAGCGCACGACATAACACCGGGCACGGCGGTGCGCATCCGGGGGGTTGAGGCGGGCAGCGTAACTTCCGTCGAACACGCCGACGACGCGGCCGGCGGGGTGTGGGTGACGATGAAGATCGACCGCAAGCACGCCGACCGGCTGTTCGCCGACGCCACCGCCCAGGCGTTCGCCCCGTCCCCGCTCGGGCCGAAGGTGATTGCCATCGACCCCGGTCGGCCGACCACCGGCCCCCTGGTGGGCACCGAACTGGCCGCGAAGGACACCCCCGACCTCGGCACCGTCGTCGCCAAACTGGACGCCACCGCCGACGACGCCCAAGCTCTGCTGAAGGACGTGCGGGCGGGCAAGGGGTCGCTCGGCAAACTGGTGACGGACGACGCGCTGTACGACGACCTCGCAGGGCTGGCGAAGGACTCCCGTACGTTCCTGAAGCGGGCGGACGGGGCGGTGCAGACGGTCGAAGACAAGGCGGCCGACGTGGACAAGTTGGTGGCCGACGGCCGCGGGGCGATCAAGAGCGCGAAGCAGACCGCCGACGCGGTGCAGAGCCTGCCAGTCATCCGCAGTTATGTGGTTGACGCCGATCGTTTGCTCAACCGTCCGGACTGCCGCCCGGTGGTGTTCGGGTACAACGTGACCGACCTGTTCGAAACCGGCACGGCCATCCTGACGGACGACGGCCGCGGGCACCTGACCCGACTGGCCGACGGGCTGCGGAAGGTGGTGACCAAGGGGGACGTGGTGGTGGCGGCCGTCCACGACCCGGCGGACAAGGGGCTGACCGGCGTGCAGGTGGGGGAACTCACCCGCAAGCGGGCGGAGGTGGTGCTCGACTTCCTAAAATCCCACCAGGGGCTGAAGACCAGTTGGTTCACCAGCCGCAAGGCGACCGCCGTCGGCCTGGGCACCACCCCCTCCCCGCTCGTCACCGCCGAGTCGCAGTCGCCCAGTTACGTGCAGGTGGTGGTGTTCGCCCCGCAGTGATGGTTCGACGAGCCGCGACCGCCAGGGAGCGGCAGTGATCCCGACCGCTCCCTGGCGGTCGCGGCTCGTTAAGACACAGCAAGGACCGCCGTGCCCGACACCCCCGCCGCCGTCGTCCCCCCGCCCCTCACCCCGGCCGACTCGGCGCGGGTGGGCATCACCTACCACTTCTGCCGCATCCAGTTCCCGGCGCTCGCGGTGTCCGAACAGGCGTTCCGCACCCACCTGCAGCGGGCCGTCGCCACCTACGCCCCGAAGGCCCCCGGCCCGATCACCTGGGCCAGCTTCCTGGAAGGGCTGTACGCCCTCGACTGGACGGTGTGCTGCGGGTGCGTGGAGGGGCTGGAACGGGCGTGGGAGGTCTTGTTCGCCACCCGCACCGGGCGGAGCGACTGCCTGCTGGTCGACGCCCTTCGGGCGCGGGCCTGCCGGCTGTACCCGCGAGACGAGGAGCGGCAGGAGAGCGCCGTGACGGAGTTCTGGAGTCACCTGCTGGTGCCGGAGTCGGCCGGGTCGGTGCCGGTGCTGTTGCGGTACGACGGCCAGCGGCCGCTCGCCCCGTGGCTCATCCGCGTGTTCCAGAACTGGCATTTGTCGAAGCTGCGGCAACACCCGCACGCCACCGCCATGCCGGACGACGACATCGCCATGCCCCTGCCGGCGACCAAGACCGACACCCGCTGGCACGAGGCGTTCGTGCTGGCCGCCCGCGAGTGGCTGGGCGAGATGAGCGACGGCGAGCGGCTGATCCTGGGCCTGCGGTGGCGGTACAAGATGAGCCAGCGGGAGGTGGCCGGGTTGTTGGGCGTTCACGAGGGGACGATCTCGCGTCAGACGGACAAGCTGCGGGACCACGCCCTGGAGGCGATCGGCAAGCGGCTGGTGGGCGAAGGCTGGACTGGGGACGACTTGGAGGCGTACATCCTGACGGAGATGGGCGGGCTGCTGGTGGACGACCCGCGGCTGAGCGCCGACCAGCTCACCCGGCTGCTGCACGCAAAGGGGAAGGAACTGCCGGCGGCGTGAGCGACAACACCACACGCATTTTAACGCTGACTCGCACAATTGCGTCAGATAGACTGCTCCCCACGGTCCGACAACTGGCGGGGATACCGTTGTGCCGCCCACCAAAGCTGATCTCCAGGCCGCACACGAACGCAGTGAGCAAATCCGTCGCGGGGTCTTCGCCCTGGAGACCACACGCGACTACCTCGCCGCCGTGAAGCAGGCCGAGAAGACACTCCCCGATCAGCACCCCTCTGTCACATTTCAGCGCCGCTTCCTCAAGATTGACCAGCCGACCACGCCCGCGATCGACGTGATCCTGCGATACGCCCCGGCGTTCTTCCTCGGCCGCTCCCTCGACGCGGTCCAGGGGTGGTACGACGGCGGCACCCGCACCGAGCGGAACGCCCTACCCGCTATCCCTGAGCGCATCGCCTCCGCCCGGCGGGTGCTGGCCCACGCCGTCGAGTTGTGGGGCGTGTTGGCTCGAAGCCCGACGGCCACACTACGACCGTCGGCGATTGTGCTGACCAACGCGGTCATCCCTTTGTGGGAGTCCGCAGGGGTGATCGCCCCGCGGCCCGACGACCCGAGGAGGTATGCCCGCGTGAGCGACACCCGCCGCGACGCCGTGGCCAAGTGTTCGGGATGCGGGCGAGAGCGAACTGCCCCGCTGGTCGAACTGCTTGAACCCGCCGTCTGCCCCGCCTGCCGGAAGCGGTGCCACTTCGCCCTCACCCGCCGAGTGTTCGGACCATGAACGTCGTCATCCCATTGCTGCTCGTCCTGCTGGCGCTCGGCGGCGGGTGTGTCGGCACCTACTTCATCATGGACAAACCGCGACGCCTGGCGAAGGAGCGGCTGGCGAAGTTGGATCGGAAACTCTACGACGTTCGGCAGGAGCAAGACGAGTTGGACCGCCGCGAGCGGGAGTTGATCCGATTCAACAAGCAGGTGGAAACCGCCGCCGCCAAGACCAACCAGCGGGAGCAGGCGTTGGCCGCCCGGCAACAGGAGTTCGACCGGCGGGCGGTCAGCTACTCCGAACTGGAGACCGAGAACCGGCTGCTGCGGGCGGAGCTGAAGAACGCGGCGGTTCACGCCGCCTTTCTGGAACACCACCGGCAGGCCGACCGCGCCGGGCACACGTCGGTCGCCGAACAGCGGGACGAATTGGGACGGGCCTACTTCGAGGAGGTGGCGACCGCGGCGAAGAAGGCGATCACGGCGAGCACCCTGCCGCAGTGCCGCCAGCGGGTGCAATCGGCCGCCGAGCGGGTGCGGGCGGCCGGGGGCGACCTCAGCCCGAACGAGGAGCAGGAAGCACTCACCCTCCTTCGCACCCAATACGAGAAGGCGGTGCGGGCGCAGGAGGAGCGGGAACACCAGGCGCAACTGCGGGAGCAGATCCGGGAGGAACAGCAGCGGCAACGGGAGATCGAGAAGGCGGAAGCGGATGCCCGCAAGGCCGAGGAGGAGCGGGCGGCGATCGCCTCCGCCCTGGACGCGGCTCTTGCACGGGCGGCCGGTCAGCACGCCGCCGAGGTGGACCGGCTCCGCGCACAACTGGCCGAGGCCGAGGCGAAATCGCGGAAGGCAACGTCGCTCGCCCAACAGACGAAGGTCGGCCACGTCTACGTCATCTCGAACGTCGGCTCGTTCGGCGACGGGGTGTTCAAGATCGGCATGAGCCGGCGGTTGGAGCCGATGGACAGGGTGAAAGAGTTGGAGGACGCCTCGGTGCCGTTCCCGTTCGACGTCCACCTGATGATCGGGTGCGACGACGCGCCCGCTCTTGAGAACGCCTTGCACCGCGAGTTCACCCACCAGCGGGTGAACCGGGTAAACCTCCGCAAGGAGTTCTTCCGGGTGACACTGACCGACATCGTCGCGGCGGTCGAGCGGCATCACGGGCGCGTGGAGTACACGGCCGACGCCGAGGCGATCGAGTACCGCAACAGCCAACTGACGACGGACGCCGAGTTGGACGTGATGGAGCGGGCGTTCCTCAAGTTCACTCAAGTGAACGCCAACCCCGACCAGGAGTGAGTCGACCCGCCGGACGCCGTCGGTCGTCCCCTCCACTTTCTCCCGCCCGCTTCGTGCACCCCGCAGTTCTGAACGTGCCACGGCGACTGATCGACCCAGTGCAAGGCCGTTGGGGTGGCTGGTGGGGACTTATCTACCATGTTGATGGTGAAGATGACGCTACGTCGCGTCGGCGGGAATCGCCTGCGGAATCTGGCCTGGGAACCGACTTGGTTAAGTTGATCGTGTTGGGGAGGTTTCGGTTGCCGGAAAACACGACTCCGGTGATGATGTCAAGACATCACGGAGGCAGCGGAATGCCCGTCACCGCACGCGCGGAGTACGCCTGTCTCGCCATGCTCGAACTGGCCAGCCGGCACGCCGACCCGAAGCCGGTGCGGCTGACCGAGATCACCGACAAGCACGCCATCCCCGACCGCTTCCTGGTGCAAATCCTCTTGCAGATGAAGACGGTCGGGCTGGTGACGACCACCCGCGGGAAGGCCGGCGGGTACCAGTTGGCCAAGTCGCCGGACGAGATCACCCTCGCCGACATCGTGGGAGCGCTCGACGGGATGGGCGAGGTCGAAGACCGCCCGACCGCCGGCAGTGGGCTGTCTCAAACCCTCCAGGCGGTGTGGGGCGGGTTGGCGAAGACTCTCGCCGCGGCGCGGAGCAGCTACCTCACCCGCTACCGCCTGAGCGACCTGCTGCCGAGCGTCACCCACGCCGATTACGTCATCTGACGCCACCCTCCTCCCCTTCGGCCCGCGGGGTCAGCCCCGTCAGCCGCCGCACCACCCACTCCAGCGCCCGCCAGAACCGCACCCGTTCGAGCAGCGGGTTGCACCAGCCGGTGGTGATGCAGTAGTGGCCGGAGTACGGCGGGCGGTGGTGGCGGCGGTGGTGGGCGGGCGGCAGGATCAGCCCCGCCCGCTGGAGCCAGCGGACCGCCCGCGGCGGGCGGGGGTGGTGCGCCCACTTGTGGATCTGGCTGGTCGGCAGCCCCCACGCCCCGAGGGCGGCGACGAACACCGCCACCGGCCCGGCGTCCGGCAGCGGGATGAGGAAGGCCGCCAGCAGGATGACGCACCCGGCCAGGGCGGAGTCGCCGTTGGTGGTGACGAACGGACTGCCGAGCATCGCCCGCGGGTGCTTGTGGTGGTAGCGGAACGGCACCAGGAACCGCGGCCCGACCCACCGGGTGGTCGCCCGCCCCCACGTGTCCCCGGCCCAGTGGATCAGGCCGGAGAGGAAGTCGGCCGCGGGCAGGGCGACCGCGACCGCCAGCACCGCCGCCCACCACGGCAATTCCGGGGCGAGGGCGAAGCGGACGGCGTGCGTGACGACCAGGCCGGCAGCGGCGACCAGACAGGCCGCCTCGAACGCCCGCATGACCGGGCCGGAGGTGTTGTCCATCGGCGGGTGAGGTCGGCTCACGGCTGTCCTCCGGATCGGGGCGGGGTCGCGCGGTAGGTGCCGAACACGCGGTCCCAGAACGGGGTGACGACGCCGAAATTCCACCGCGGGCGGTCGTCGTGGTGCAGGGCGTGGACGGCCGGGTCCATCCAGAACAGGCGGTGCGGCGCCTCGTGCGACCACTTGTGGGCCAGGGCGACCGCCAGCACGTAGGCCAGGGCACCGGCGGCGAACCCGACCCCACCCGCCACACTGTGCAGGAACCCGACCCAGATGACCGGCACCGCCGGCGGCAGGAAGCCGAAGAACTCCGACGCCACCGAGTACCGCACGTAGGTCTTGTGGTGCAGCTTGTGCCGGCGGACCACCCAGTGCCGCAACCGCGAGTGCAGGAAGTAGCGGTGCAGCAGGTACTCCACCAGCGACCCGAGCAGCAGGGCCGTGGCGAACGCAACAAGGACCGTCATCATTGGTGTCGGCCTCCGAGTTAGGGGGATGGGGGTCATCGGTCCGGCCGCAGCAGCCACCCGGCCGCCCGCTTCGGCGACTCTTTGTCCACGTCCACCCGCCGGTTCGCCTCCCGCATCCGCTCCTGGCCGACGGCCCCGACCAGCGGGCGGAGGGCGTCCACCACCCCCGGCTTGGCGGCGGCGCGGCGGGAGAGGAGCAGGAGGGCGTCGTAGGGCGGGAACGCCTGCCGCGGGTCGTCGAGCAGTTTCAGCCCGAACGCACCGACCCGCCCGTCGCTGCTGAAGGCGACGGCCGCGTCCACCCGCCCGTCGGCCACCGCCGCGTACATGAGCGCGGGGTCCAGTTCCACCGGCTCTACCTCCTCGTCCCGCAGCCCGTACCGCTCCTTCAGCCGCCGCCACTCCGCCAGGTGGAACACGCCCATGTCACCGGCCACCCGCAGCCGCCGGTCCGGGTGCGAGCGGACGTGCGCCACCAGGTCGGCGATCGTGGTCAGCCGGTCCGCCCGCGCCCGCTCTCCGGGCACCGCCACCGCGTAGCTGTTCTCGAACCCCAGGGGGCCGAGACAGACCACCCCGTAGTCCTCTTCCAGGTAGCGGGTGGTCTCCCGCAGGGTGGTGTCGCGGTCGGCCACGTCCGTCCGCTTCATGAGCAGCGACCACACGTCGCCGGTGTACGCGACCAGGCAGTCCACCTCCCCCTGCTGAAGGGCCGAGTGCTGCAGCCCGTACCCCATCCCCTCCCGCCGCTCGGCCCGGAACCCGGCCCCGTCCAGCCGGGCGGAGATGGCGTGCGACAGGGTGTACTGCTCGGTGAAGGCGGCGCTCGCCACCACCACCCGGTCGTCGTCCAGCCGGCGGCCGGTCGGTTCGGCCAAGCCGACCCCCACCGCGGCCACCAGGGTGACGGCGGCCGCCCACGCCAGCCGCCGGCTCCGCCGCCGCACCGCCACCGCCAGCAGCCGCACCAGTTGATCCAGGCCGACCGCCAGGAGGGCCGCCCCCACGCACCCGAACAGGGTGGCGGTGTGGTTCAGGGTGGTGATGCCGGCGAAGATGTAGTTGCCCAGGCTCAGCCCGCCGACCGGGGTGGCCAGGGTGGCGGTGCCGACCACCAGCACGGTGGCCGTGCGGACCCCGCCGACGATGACCGGCGCGGCCAGCGGCAGTTCGACCCGCCACAGCGCCTGCCGGTCGTTCATGCCCAGCCCGCGGGCGGCCTCGGTCAGCGACGGGTCGATCCCGCGGAGGCCGGCGACGGTGTTCGCTAGCACCGGCAGGATGGCGTACAGGACGAGCGCCAGGAACGCCGGCAGGAACCCGACCGTCCCGCCGAGCAGTAGCATGAACAGGGCGAGCAGGGCGAGGGTGGGCACCGTCTGGATCACCCCGGCCGCCGCCAGCACCGCCTCGGCCAGCCGAGGCCGACGGCGTGCCACCACGCCGAGCGGCACACCGACGGCGACGGCGGCCGCGACGGCCGCGACGGACAGGAGCAGGTGCCCGCCCAGGTACGCGGGCAGGTTGGCGAACAGGTCTTGCAGGTCTTCGCTCACGGCAGGTTCCCTCCGACCGGGTTGGCGAGCAGCGCGTCCACGCGGGCGGCGTGCCGGCGGGGGGCGGCCACCAGCGCTTCCACGAACGGGTGGCCGGGGTCGGCGAGCAACTCCCGCGGGGTGCCCGCACGGAGCACCCGCCCGCCGTGCATGACCGCGATCCGGTCGGCCGTCAGCAGCGCCTCGGTCATGTCGTGCGTCACCATCACGGCCGTCAGCCCCAGCCGCCGGCGGAGGGTCTGGAACTCCTCCCGCAGTTCGTCGCGGGTGACCGGGTCGAGCGCCCCGAACGGCTCGTCCAGGAGCATCACCTTCGACCCGGCGGCCAGTGCGCGGGCGAACCCCACCCGTTGTTGCTGCCCGCCGGACAGGTGCGCCGGCGGGCGGTGGCGGTACTCGGCGGGCGGCAGGCGAACCAACTCCAGCAGTTCGTCCACGCGGGCGGCGGTGCGGGCGGGCGGCCAGCCGAGCAGCCGCGGCACCACCGCCACGTTGTCCGCGACCGTCAGGTGCGGGAACAGCGCGGCCCCCTGGAACACACACCCGATGCCGCGGCGGAGTTCGACCGGGTCGAGCGTCCGCACATCCCGCCCGGCGATCCGCACCCGCCCGGCGGTCGGCTCGACCAGCCGGTTGATCATCTTGAGGGTGGTCGTCTTGCCGCACCCGGACCCGCCGAGCAGCACCAGCAGCTCACCGGCGGGGACGGTCAGGCACACGTCGCGGACCGGGAACGTCTTCCCGCCGTCGTAGGACTTGGTCACACCGTCGAGGGCGATCATCATCCGCCTCCGGAACACGGGTCACACCCGGAACTGGCCGAACCCGCCGGCCGGCCATCACCAAACCCGCGCTTTCCGCAACTGGGCGGGTATACTCGCCGCACCGCACCCACGAGGCGCCAGATGGACGCCCCTTCCGTCGGCGACGTGACGCACTGGCTCGAACGGCTGAAGGCCGGCGACCCGGCCGCCGCCCAGCCGCTCTGGGCCGGGTACTTCGCCCGGCTGGTGGCCCTGGCCCGCGGGCGGCTGAAGGCCCTGCCGCGGGCGGCGGCCGACGAGGAGGACGTGGCCCTCTCGGCGTTCGACAGCTTCTGCCGCGGGGCCGGGGAGGGACGTTTCCCCCGGCTGGACGACCGCGACGACCTGTGGCAGGTGCTGTTCGTCCTGACCACCCGCAAGGCAATCGGGTTGGTTCGGCACCAGACCCGCGGCAAACGGGGCGGGGCCGCCGCCCACGCCCCCACCGGCGGCGACACCGACCCGCTCGCCCTGGCCGCCGCCGCCGACCCGCCGCCGGACGTGGTGGCGGAGGTGGCGGAGGGGTGCGGGCGGCTGCTCGCCCTGCTCGGTGATGGCGAACTGCGGCGGGTGGCGATCTGGAAGATGGAAGGGAACACGAACGCCGAGATCGCCGCCCGCATGGGCCGCTCCGTGCCCACGGTGGAGCGGAAGCTGGCGGCGATCCGGGCCATCTGGGAGCGGGGCACCGCATGAGTACGGGGGACGAGACGCGGGACCGGGACGCGGCCGACCCGATCCGGCGGATCGACGATCTGTGCGACCGGTACGAGGACGAGTGGCGGGCCGGCCGCGGGCGGGCGGTGGCCGACTACCTCCGCGATCTGGGGTTGGACCCGGCGACCGAATCAGCCGACCTGCTCCGCGACTTGAACCGACTGGAGGCGGAGTACCGCGGGCGGACGGCGGCACCGGCCGAGCGGTTCGCCCCCGGCGACGTGCTGGCCGGCCGCTACCGGGTGGAGGGGCTGCTCGGCAAGGGGGGCATGGGGGAGGTGTACAAGGCGTTCGACCAGCGGCTCGGCCAGCCGGTGGCCCTCAAGTTCCTCCCCGCCCGCCTCGCCCGCGATCCCGCCCGCGCCGCCCTGTTCAAGACCGAGGTGCTGGTCGCCCGGCAGGTGACGCACCCGAACGTGTGCCGCGTTCACGACTACGACGAGCACGCCGGCCAGCCGTTCCTGTCGATGGAGTACATCGACGGCGAGGACCTGGCCTCGCTCCTCCGCCGCATCCGCCGGCTGCCGGAGGACACGGCCGTCGAACTCGCCCGGCAGCTCTGCCTGGGGCTGGCGGCGGCCCACGCCCAGGGGCTGCTGCACCGCGACCTGAAGCCGGGGAACGTGATGATCGACGGCCGCGGGCGGCCGCGGGTCACCGACTTCGGGCTGGCCGGGCGGGTGGGGTCGTTCACCGGCGAGGCGGTGCGGGCCGGCACCCCGGCGTACATGGCCCCGGAGCAGTTGGCCGGCACCGAGGTGGACGTGCGGAGCGACGTGTACGCCCTCGGCCTGGTGCTGTACGAGACGTTCACCGGGCGGCGGGCGTTCCCGGCCGACTCGATCGGCGAGCTGGCCCGCCTCCAGCGGGACGGCACCCCGCCCGCCCCGTCGCGTCACGTCCCCGCCCTCAACACGGCCGTCGAGCGGGTCATCATGCGGTGCCTCGACCCGAACCCGGACGCCCGCCCGCAGTCGGCGATTGACGTACTCCGCGGGCTGCCCGGCGGGGAACTGGCGGCCGCGCTCGACGCCGGGCAGACGCCTTCTCCGCAGGTGGTGGCCGGGGCCGGGGGCACGGGCGGGCTGCGGCCGGGGGTCGGGCTGGCCCTGTTCGCCGCGACGGTGGCGGCCGCGCTCCTGGCCGCCTGGCTGAACGACACCGCCGCCCTGTTCCGCCGGGTGTCGGCCGACCTGTCCCCGCGGGAGCTGACGCGGCAGGCTCGCGAACACCTGAAAACGCTGGGGTGCGACCCGTCGCCGGCCGATTCCGCCTCCGCCCTCGCCACCGACGAACCGCTCGTCGCCCACCTGCGGACGCACCACCCGGACGCGCTCGCCGGCGGCCCGGCGGCTCCGGTGTCAGTCCCGGCGATGGTCTTCTGGTACCGCCAGGGGCCGAAGCCACTCGCCCAGCGGCTTTCGGCCAACGACACCTCCGGTTGGAGCATGCCTGGTCGGGTGCTCCCAAACGAGCCACCCCTGCGGGAACCGGGCGAGGCGTGCGTGTTCCTCGACCCGGACGGGCGGCTGCTCGAATTCCACGCCGTCCCGCCACGCGAACTGCCGGCGGCGGCCGGGGAACCGGACCCGAAGCCGCTGCTCGCCGCCGCCGGGTTCGCCGACGGCTCGCTCCGGCCGACCGAGCCGAGACGCGGGCTGCCGGTGTACGCCGACCGGGTGGTGGCGTGGGAGGGCACGCACCCGACCGCCCCGGACGTGCCCGTGCGGGCGGAAGCCGGGTTCGTCCGCGGCCGGCCGGTGTACTTCCACACCGCCCCCGCCGGGCTGCCCGACCGCCTGCGGCTCGGCTCGATGCCGGACAACCCCGGGGAGCTGTTCCACGAGGTGCAGAACATGACCCTCGGGCTGCTCGCCCTGCCGGTCGGCGGGTGGTTCGCGTGGCGGAACTGGCGGGCGCGGCGGGCCAACCCGCGGGGGGCGTTCCTCCTGGCCGGGGCGTTCGCCGGGCTGGGGCTGGTGGGCTGGCTGCTGGCGGCGCACCACGTGCCGAACCCGGCCGACGAGCTGAGCCTGTTCACCGGGGTGCTCGGTCGGGTGCTGTTCGACGGGCTGCTCCTGTGGCTGGCGTACCTCGCACTGGAGCCGTGGGTGCGGCGGACCAGCCCGGCGCGGGTGATCGGGTGGAACCGCTTGCTGGCCGGGCGGTGGGCCGACCCGCTGGTCGGCCGCGAGGTGCTCCTGGGCACGCTGACCGGGGCGGGGGTGGTGGCGGTCACGGTCGCCCTCCGCGCCCTCCCGGCGTGGCTCGGCCTGCCGCCCGACCCGAGGGGGGTGTGGGACGCGACGTTCACCGAGGGGGCGGGCGGGCTGGTGCTCACCGCCCACATCGGCGTCATGGTGGCCTTCCGCTCGTTCTTCCTGTTCGTCCTGCTCCGGCTGCTGTGTCGCCGCGAGTGGCCGGCGGCGGTGGTCATGCTCGCCCTGTGGGGCGTCACCTCCGGCCTCGCCCACGGGGGCGGATCCTGGGGGGTCACGGCGGCGGTGGGCGGGGTGTACGCGGCGGCCCGGTTGCTCACCGTGCGGACGGGGCTGGTGTCGTTCCTGGCGTTCACCCTCGCCGAAGAGGTGCTGATCTACCTGCCGGTGACGACCGCCACCTCCGCCTGGTACGCCGGGACGGGCGGCCTCGGCCTGGCGGTGGTGATCGGCCTAGCCGGGTACGGCGGCTGGGCGGCTTGCCGCGAGAAGCGGGTGCGAGACGGCGATCGAGCCGGCCCGTCGGGCGGACGATAACGCCGGCCGATGCGTGGCGAAAGGGGTTGTCTCGCAGAGCCGCGAAGCACGCGAAGTGTGAAGAGCGAGTTCGATCGAACTTCCTCACTCTGCTGACTTCTTTGCGGCCTTCGCAGTTCTGCGAGACGACTTCGGTCCTTGTCAGTCACTCAGCCCGCCCATGAAGTCCTCGAACGTCTTGCGGGCGGTGAACTCGTCGGCCATCAGTTTCTTCTGCTTGTCCGTCAGGGTGTCCAGTTCCTTCTCCTGGTCGCTCAGCTTGGTCAGGTACTT